>PKYB01000076.1:6593-118219 GCA_003133565.1 Solirubrobacterales bacterium | reverse complement strand
GGCGAGGTGATCGTCGCGGTCGGTGGCGCAGCAACTTTGTAGTGGATCGTCGTCGTCGTAGCCTGCCCGTCGGTGCTGGTCGCGGTCACGCTGTAGGCAAACGTGCCGGTAGTACTGGTGTCGAGCGTGCCCGGGCTGGTGTCGCCGTTGGAATCAAGACAGCTCGCGATCCCGGGCCCGTTTGTCGCGTCGACGCAACCGAAACCGGTCGCGACGGGCTGACCAACGGCAAAGGTCTGCTCGTCGGCTGGCGAGGTGATCGTTGCCGTCGGCGGCCCCAACACCGTGTAGTGGATCGTCGCCGTCGTGGCCTGGCCGTCGGTGCTCGTCGCGGTCACCGAGTAGGCGAACGTACCCGCACCACTCGTATCGAGCGTGCCGGAGCTCGCGTCGCCGTTGGAATCAAGACAGCTCGCGATCCCCGGCCCAGTCGGGTCCGCGCAGGAGAAGTCAGTCGTGACGTGCGCGCCAAGGTTGTAGGTCTGGTCGTCAGCGGGCGAGGTGATCGTCGCCGACGGCGGCGCAGCAACCCTGATCTCAGCGATCACAACACCGCTGGCTCCCGAGGGATCCCAGCCTCCCCCGCAGACGTACTGCAGTTCGTATTCGGCAACGATGTCGTACGTTCCAGGCGCGGTGGGTGCATCGCCTAAGCCGACGGTGGCGGATCCGCTGTCCCCCGTGTAACCGTCGTTCTCGAGGCACCCTGCCTGCGGATCCTGTCCAACAAAACCAACGGCCAGAAAGTCGATGCAGCCAAGGCAGTAGCTCGGGTGCGAATCGGACCAGTCGGCGCTGATCGACACGTCGGCGCCCGGTGCCACCGTAAGCGTTGTGCCCGACGCGCCGTTGAGCGCGATGTTGCTGACGGTGTCGAAGCCGACCGTGTTCGGATCTGGCGGCGCCGCCTGGGCCGAGGAGAAGAGCCCAAGGACTGAAACCGCGGCGACGAGCGCAAACAGCGAAGCTAGCGCGACCGTGCGGCGAGGCTTACGCATCGCGACGTCCTCGAGCGCGTCCCGCCTTTTCCTGGTGGCACGGATGCTTCGGGCGGCGTCCGGACCTCACGTCAAGCGGTGTTGGGGCAGGATTCATGTTGACCGTGGACGCTCCTCGCCCGACCACGCTGGGACGGTCGAGTGCGACACCCTACCGGTCATAAACGGTGAAGTGCTGGCCTTCAGGGTAAAAAAAGCACGAGTGGTGAGAAAAGCACCGCTCAGGATCTTTGCGTGTCGATCGCGGTAGTTACAAAGAGGTTTCTTTGCGATAACACACACATGACATACTGCTTACAAAGCTTCAACAAGCAGCTCACTCGCACCGCACGACACGACCGTTGTCGCATCGAGGTGACCAGGTGGCCCGCGGGGATCGGTTGGTCCCACTAGCATCGCGCCGGCAATGCGGCGACGCGCCTGGTTGAGACGGAAGCGGCTGCTCCTGGCGGCCGTGACGGTTGCGACCGTCGGGCTGGGAGTTCTCGCCTACGCGACCGGCCTGCTCTACCCGCTCGAGGCCCAGTCGATCGATGCTCGCTTTGCCATCCGCGGGTCGCGGCCATCGCTCGTCAAGGACTTGGTTGTTGTCGACGTCGACGAGGGGACGTTCGACTACTTCGGCGCGCTTCACGCGAAGAACCCGAGCGTCAGCTACCAGTGGCCGTTCCCGCGGCGCGACGACGCCCTCGTGATCGATCATCTGCTCGCCGCAGGCGCCCGACTGATTGCCTTCGACGTCCAGTTCACCGAGCCAACCGACGTCGTCGATGACAACGCCTTGATCGAGGCGGTCGCGCGCGCCCACAACATGGTGCTCGCGACTGACGCCGTTGCAGCGGGTGGCCAGACCGACGTACTCGGTGGCAATGCCGTGCTCCGACAGGTCGGCGCGCGCGCCGCCAACTCGACGGTGATCACTGACTCCGAAGGGGAGCTGCGCGACATGCAGCACTCCTACCAGGGGATCGACACGTTCGGCGTGGCGATTGCCTCGAACGCCGCCGGCCACGAAATCAGCCCCAAGCTCTTCGGCGGCGCCGAGCACCGGGTGCCGATCGACTTCGCCGGACCGCCGGGCACCGTGACCGCGATCCCCTACTGGAGGGTGTACGCCAACAAGTTCCCCGCAGCTCAGGCAAATGGCAAGATCGTGATCGTCGGCGCCGAGGCTGCGCGACTCCAGGACCTCCACTCGACGCCAACCTCCGGCTCGCAGGAGATGGACGGTCCCGAGGTTCAGGCCAACATCGCAGCGACCGCGCTCGCCGGCATCCCGTTGCGCAACGGCCCGGCGTGGCTGAACCTCGCGCTGGTCGTGCTGTTCGGCTTGGTGGCACCGCTGTCGAGCATCCGCATTCGCGTGTGGCGCGCGCTGCTCGCCTCGTTTGCGCTCGCCGCGCTGTTCACCGTCGCTACCCAAATCGCGTTCGACGACGGCACGATCGTCGCCTACACATACCCGCTGTTGACGCTTGTGCTGGCGATTATCGCCACTCTCACCGTCGTGCTCTTGGGCGAAGCGTTCGAGCGCCAACACGCACGCGACATCTTCGCTCGCTTCGTCCCGCCCGACGTTGTCGACGACGTGCTGGCGCGCACCGACGACGACTTTCGGCTCGGCGGCGTAGAACGCGAGTGCACGGTGCTGTTCACCGACCTGCGCGGCTTCACAAGCTTCTCGGAGTCCGAGCCCGCAGCGAAGGTAATCGAGGTGGTCAACGTCTACCTGAACGAGATGACGGAGGCCGTGCTCGACGCCGGTGGCACGCTGATCTCCTACATCGGTGACGGCATTCTGGCGCTCTTCGGCGCACCAATTGACCAGCCCGATCATGCCGATCGCGCGCTAGTTGCAGCCCGCGAGATGCTTGGTCCGCGGCTCGCCCGCTTCAACGACTGGCTGCACGAACAGGGCTATGAGCACGCTTTCCGCATGGGGATTGGCCTCAACAGCGGCATCGTCATGGCGGGCAACGTTGGCTCCGCGGAACGAGTGGAATACACGGTGATCGGCGACCCCGTCAACACCGCGTCGCGGCTCGAGGGCCTCACCAAGGACACCCCGCACATGCTGTTCGTTGCCGAGACGACGCTTCAGCGGATGCGAGCGACCCCGGACGACCTCGTGTTTGTCGACGACGTGGAGATCCGTGGGCGGGTCGGGAAAATGGCCGTTTACACCCTTTTCACCGCGGCAGATGTGCCGCACGTCACAGTGGCGCAACCGTCAGATGACCCGTCGGCCGCGTCGCGTCAGCCTCCCACGGAAAGGATGTGAGTGTCACATCACGCTAACTCACGGTCCGGGCACCGGACTCAACCGCGCACTCCCAGATACATTGCCGCCGGCGAGATGGGTCGGTCGCTGACCGCCACGTGCTCGGTGACCCTCACGGCGACCGGGCGGCTCCGCTAGCCATGCGCTGGTCCGACATTTTTCTGGTATTCGTGGTGTCGCACCTGGTCGGTGACTTCCTGTTCCAGACCGGATGGCAAGCGCGGAACAAGTTCGGCGCACTAGGCGGAGGAGGAAAGCCATGGGCGCTGCTCGCACACGGGGCTAGCTACCTCGTGGCGTTCATTCCCGCGACAGTATGGCTGGCGGTCGATGGACGACCGGGCGCTTGGTCAATCGGTCTCTTGGCTCTGATCGTCGTCCCCCATGTTCTCCAGGACGATGGCCGCCTCCTGATCCAGTACATCCGCGTCGTCAAACGCTCTCCCGCGACGCCCGGAGATCGCCTCTTCGTGATGGTTGACCAGTCCTTTCATATTTTGGCTCTCTTCGGCGTTGCCCTCCTCGCCACCGCCTAGATCGCGAAAACGATCCTCCGCTCGGAAGAGCGCCGAAGGCGATGGTGCCTCGACGGCTGCGCCAGCACCGCTCCCGCGAACTCCTGGGGGACGGAGCAACTACGATGCACTGCGTCTCGCGGGCTCTGTGACAACCGTGCGCGGGTCGATTCGCGCTGTCATGGCAAATCGAGGCCTACGTCTGCTCGCGGCGTCGACTGGTGCCACATCGGTCGGGAAATGGGGCTTCGGCGTGGCGCTGGCTGTGTATGCGTATCGCACGGGAGGCACCACGCTCGTTGGTGTCGTGCTGCTCTTGCAGGCCTTTCCGTCAGTACTCGCGGCGCCGGTCCTTGCGTGGCTGGGGGATCGGCACTCGCGCAAGCAAGTCCTGTTAGTGACCAACGCGGCCCGGACGGCGATGCTGGCTGGAGCCGCTGCGGCGATGTGGGCACATGCTCCCGCAGCTGTCGTATTTGCCTTGGCGGTGCTGTACAGCATGGTCTCGACCGCGAACCAGCCGGCACGCGCGGCGCTGATCCCGGCGCTGTCTCGTGTCCCGAGCGAGGCATCCAGCGCCAATGCCGTCGTGAGCTCGCTCGACAACGCCGGCTTTCTCGTGGGCGCTGGCGGCGGCGGTGTGATGGTCGCAGCCACGAGCACCCAGGCGGTGGTCGGCGCCTGCGCACTCGCATACCTGATCAGCTTGTGGATGATCGCCGCACTCCCACGAGACGCTCGACCAAAGAACCGCCGGGCGAAACTCGGACTAGTTCAGGAGATCACGACGGGATTTCAAACTGTCAGCGCGCAGCATCAGCTCCGTTTGCTTGTGCTGCTGCTGGCAAGCCTCTCGGTCACGGGCGGGCTCGCGAACGTCCTGGTCGTGGTCACCGCGATCAGCCTGCTGCACGCCGGAGCCGCGGGCGTGGGGTATCTGAGCGCGGCTTATGGTGCGGGCGGAGTGCTCGCCGGTATCGCCGCAATAGCGCTACTTGAGAGGTCGATACCAGTTGCTGCCGTGCTCGTCGGCGCATGCGCGCTGTGCCTGCCACTGGTCCTCGTTGGCATCGTGCCGGTCCCGGCCACGGCGCTGATTGCCTGGGCAGCAGTTGGGCTCGGCTACGCCTTGGTGAAAGGTACCGGCCTCACGCTGCTGCAACGACTGACAGAGGATCGTGTGCTCTCGCGCGTGCTTGGGGTGCTGGAGACCACCTTCGTCGCCGGTATCGGGATCGGCGCAATCGTCGCCCCTGCGTTGGTGTCGGCCTTCGGAAGGAAGGGCGCGCTGATCGCCTCCGGTGTCTTCCTGCCGCTGATCGCGATCCTGAGCCAACGGTCGCTGCGCAACCTCGAGGCCGGCGTCCCGGTGCCGGGCGAAAGCTTCGAGCTGTTGCGGGCCAGTCCCATTTTTGCGCCGATGCCGATCGGCGTCACCGAATCGCTGACCCGCGCGCTCCGCGAAATCTCCCTCCCGACGGGTCACGTTGTCATTCGCCAGGGCGACCCAGGCGACCTCTGGTTCCTAATCGCCAACGGCGAGGTCGAGGTTATTAAGGACGATGAGTTTCAGACGCGACTCGGCGCCGGACAGGGCTTCGGCGAGATCGCGCTGCTGCGCGACGTGCCCCGCACCGCCACGGTGCGCACGGTCACTCCGACGCGCCTGCTCGCGCTCGACCGCGACCGGTTCCTGACCGCGGTCACGGGGCTGCGCGAGAGCCACGAGGCCGCGCAGGAGATCGCGACGAACTACCTCAGCTCCGCAGGCTCGAGCCAGATTCAGTAACCGATGCGAGGGAGCTCCGACTCCCACATCGCGGCCGTCGCAAGCGACCGACGGCAGCCCGCCTCAGCCTGTTCCGCTGGCGCGACGGAGCCGGTCTGCCATGACTGACATAACCAGCTGTGCGAAATAGGGCGTCTCGTGGACGAGGACCCAGAAGGTTCGCGCGGGGATCTGGACCAACTCGACCTCATCGTCTGCGACCGCGGTGAGCGCCCGCGGCTTGGACTCGATCAGCGCCATCTCTCCGAAGAGCCCCGGCGCCGCCACGGTGTCATACGTTTGGTCGCCGTCCTTGAGCACGACCGTCCCGCTCGTCACGACGAACATCGCGTCGCCGTGGTCACCCTTCTCGAACACAATCTCGCCAGCCGAGAACGGCACCGTCGTGCCAGCTCGCCCGAGCAACGTGTACAGCGCCTCGTGCGACTCAACGCTCGACATCTACGGCTCCCTCGATCGCAGTTTCGGTCAGGAATCGTGATGATATGCAACCTCGGCATCGAGGTTGTTGCCGATTTGGAGGCCTCGGGCTGTGCGTGGGAGCGTTACCCGGCGAACGCGGATTTGGCGGCTGGTCGGGCGGGCCGCAGGCAGACCATTCCGTCGCTGAAACCGGCCAGCCGATGTCATAGGCGCTTGAACTGGCCGAGGTTGACGAGCGCGAGCAGTGCTTGCGATGTCGGCGAGCTGCTCGTCTCTGAAGTGCTCCTTCATCCGGCCGAAGAGGTAGTCGGGTACCTCTGGCGGGGTGCGCATGAAGGCGGCCACGTAGTCGAGCGCCAGCTCCTCGCGCTCGGTGAAGAGGTCGTTCTCGGCGCGGACTAGCGCGTGGCCAACGTGGGCCCGCGGATCCCGTCGCAGACGATCTCGACCATCCGCTGACAGACGAGGTCGTCCTGTTTGGAGTGGCAGGCGCCGACGATCAAAGCCATCACCTCGCCGGTTGCGACGTCTTCTCGCACGGCGCCAGCCGCTTTGGCTCGCTCGAGTAGCAGGTCGATGCCGCGTGTGAGCTCATCGACGCTCGCGGCGCAGGTGGACTTGATGTCGAGCCCGGCGGCGTCCATCGCGTCAAACAGATCTTGCTTCGCTGACGCCTGGCGGCCGAACTCCCGCAGGAAGGAGAACAACACCTCGCCGGGCGCCTCGCCCTCGGCGAGCTCTCTCGTCGTCTTGCAGAGCTCGTCGAGACGCGTTGTCACGATCGCCTCGAACAACGCTTCCTTGGTCGGGAAATGACGGTAAACAGTCCCGACCCCGACGCCGGCCCGCTGGGCGACCGCGTCGATCGGCGCCGATACGCCCTCTGCGGTGAAGGTCGCCTCGGCGGCCTCGAGGATCCGCTCGCGATTTTTCGCGGCGTCAGCACGCAGCGGTCTCAGCGCTGCGGCGGCGCCGTTCGCTCGTGTGTCGGCCTGCGCGACGTTCTCGCTCCCGGGGTCCGCGATCATCGCCTTATTCGCAAAATTTAGTTTGACAAACGGAACGCTAGTTCCGTATAGTCCGCGGTCGAACCGGAACTACCGCTCCGATTATAGCCCGACCTCGACCTAGGAGCAAGCTGATGGCGACTGACACCCTGACCTCCACGGACCCGCAACCAGCCGCCGGACCGGACCCGCGCCGCTGGTGGTCGCTGGCCGTGATCGCGATCGCGCAGCTGATGATCGTGCTCGACGCGTCGGTCGTCATCGTTGCCCTGCCATCTGCGCAGCACGCACTGCACATCTCGGTGGCCAACCGGCAGTGGGTACTGAGTGCCTACACGCTTGCATTCGGCAGCCTGCTGCTGCTCGGCGGACGGATCGCCGACCACGTCGGTCGCCGGCGCATGTTCGTGATCGGCCTGATCGGGTTCGGCGCGGCGTCCGCCCTCGGCGGGCTCGCCCAGGACCAGGCAATGCTGTTCGGCGCTCGCGCGGTGCAGGGAGCATTTGCCGCGATGATGGCGCCGGCATCGCTGTCGCTGCTGACCGTGACCTTCACCGAGACGCGCGAACGCGCTCAGGCATTCGGCGTCTACGGCGCGGTCGCCGGCGGTGGGGCTGCGATCGGCCTCGTGCTCGGCGGGATGCTTACTCAGTTCGCCTCCTGGCGCTGGACACTGCTGATCAACGTCCCGATCGCGATCGCCGCCGCTTTCGCCGCGGTGCACTACATCCGCGAGAGCAAGGCGGAGGTCAGGCAGAGCTACGACCTGCCGGGCGCGGCGACCTCGACCGTCGGACTCTTCCTGCTCGTGTACGGGTTCACGATCGCCAGCACCCATGGTTGGGGAGCGCCACTGACGCTCGCGCTACTGATCGGCGCCGTGCTGGCGCTGGCCGCGTTCGTCGTCATCGAGCTGCGCGTTCGCAACCCGCTGCTCCCGCTCCGGGTCGTCCTCGAGCGCAACCGCGGCGGCTCGTTCCTCGCCTCCCTGCTCGTCGGGTGCGCGCTGCTCGGCACCTTCCTCTTCCTCACCTACTTCCTGCAGCGCACACTTGGCTATTCCGCCCTGCGGACCGGATTTGCGTTCCTACCGTTCTCCGGTGGCATCATCCTCGGCGCGGGCATTGCCAGCCAGCTGTTGCCGCGTGTCGGTCCGCGCCTGCCGATGGTCGTCGGCTTGACGCTCGCGACCGCCGGACTGCTGTGGTTCACCCAGCTCGGCGTACACAGCAGCTACTTGGGAGGCGTCCTGGGGCCTGAGATCATCGTCAGCTTCGGCATGGGAATGACCTTCGTCCCGATGAGCAGCACGGCCCTGATCGGCGTGCACGAGAAGGACGCCGGCGTCGCCAGCGCACTAGTCAACGCTACCCAGCAGGTCGGCGGCGCGCTCGGCACCGCGCTGCTCAACACCGTTGCAGCCACTGCGACCGCGTCTTATCTCGCGAGCCATGCGCATTCGCTCGTCGCCACATCGCTCGGGGCAGTCCACGGCTACACGACCGCCTTCAGCCTCAGCGCAGCGCTGATGCTGCTCGCCGCGATCGTTGTCGCCGTCTTCGTCCGGGCCTCACGCGAAGAGCTGGAGTCCGAGCACATCGAGTTCGCCGGCGTCGGAGGACTCGACACCGCGGCTACGGCTGGCTAGCTGCTGGTTGCTCGCGACGGTTCTGGGACTCGTAGGAGGTCCCGCACCGCCACGCGCACGAGCTCGGCAAGCTCCTCGATCGGCACGTCGCCGAAGATCGCGTCACCGGTCGCCAGCGTTCCGACGATCGCAGTGAGCGAACAGGTCATCCGCACCCGCTGCTCGAGCGGGATCGCGGGGCTCTGCAGCACGCGCCGGAACAGCTCCTCGATGTCATCGTTTTCAGCGCGGTGGCGCTCGGTGTCGGTCAGCTCCCTGAGCGCGTTGGAGTTGCGCTGGTGCATCAGGATCAGCTCGCGGTTCTCCACGACCTGATCGATCAAGTGGTCGACGAGTGCCGGCCAGGCGTCGGCGCGCTGTCCATCCTCGAGTCGCGCGAGCTCTTCGAAGGCGTCGCGGCCGAGCGCGTGCAGGCGTAGGTGGAGCTCGAGCAGGATGTCCTGCTTGCGCTCGAAGTGGTAGTAGAGCGCGGCCTTCGTGGTGCCGAGTTGCTCGGCGATGTCGCGCAGCGAGGTCTTCTCATAGCCCTGCTCGACGAACAGCTCGAGGGCGATGTCGAGGATCCGCTCACGGGTCGAGCCGGCGCCAGTGCCCGTGTGCGGCTGCGCCGCCGCCGCGGTTTGTTGCGGCTCCCCATCGAGCCCGGCTTGTGGGGGTGGGGGCATAATTATCTACAGCTTACTTGACGACCGGCTAGTAACGTGTATGCTCTTCCCTTGCTTGCCGACCGGTAAGTAATCCGTTAGGAGCGGTCCGTGACGCACGACCTGATGATTGAGGCCCGCGGCCTACGCAAAAGCTTCGGTCCGACTGTCGCCCTCGACGGCATCGACCTCGAAGTCCCCGCCGGCGCGATCCTCGGCGTCCTCGGGCCGAACGGCGCTGGCAAGACGACGGCGGTGCGCATCTTGACCACGCTGTCGATTCCCGATGCCGGCTCGGCGCGCGTCGCCGGCCACGATGTTGTCCGCGAAGCCGCGGCGGTCCAGCGCAACATCGGCGTCACAGCTCAGGACGCAACGCTCGATGAGGTCCTGACCGGCCGCGAGAACCTTGTGATGATCGGACGCCTCAGCGGTCTGCGCCGAGCGCAGGCACGGTTGCGGGCGGCCGAGCTGCTCGACCAGTTCGATCTCGTCGACGCTGCCGACCGCGTACTCAAGGAATACTCGGGCGGGATGCGCCGGCGCCTGGATCTGGCGGCCGGCCTACTCACCAGGCCGCCGGTGCTTTTCCTCGACGAGCCGACCACGGGCCTTGACCCGACCAGCAGAGTCAGGATGTGGGAGGTGATACGCGGCCTCGTCGCTGACGGCGTGACGCTGCTACTCACGACCCAGTACCTAGACGAGGCCGACGAGTTGGCCGACCGCATCGTCGTCATCGATCACGGCCGAGTGATCGCAAACGGAACCTCGGCCGAGCTCAAGACGCAGACCGGCGGCGCCCGCCTCGAGCTCACGCTGAGCGAGGTCCACACCGCGGCGGCACAGGTGCTCGCACCGTTCGTCGAAGGTGCCGTGCACGTCAGCCACGACGGCCGCCGCCTCCGCGCACCGGTCCGCGCCACGACTGGCCTCGCGAGCACGGTCGTGCGGGCGCTCGACGACGCGGGAATCACCGTCGACGATGTCGAGCTGCGCCAACCATCACTCGATGACGTGTTCTTCGCTCTCACCGGCCACCCGACCGAGGAGCCCGACAACGCCGACCTGGAGGTCGCCCGCTCATGAGCCTGACCACAGCCCCTGCGCCCGCAGCCTCGCCCGCCACGCCGCGCGCGCGGCCAACCAGATCCCGCGGAGCGACGCAACGCTTCCGCGATGTCGTCGTGCTCACCGGACGCAACCTCCTGCACATCAAGCGCGAGCCGCTGCAGCTCTCCGATGTCACCGTCCAGCCAGTCCTGTTCACGCTGCTCTTCATCTACGTCTTCGGATCGGGCGTCGTACTCCCCGGCGGCGGCAGTTACAAGGACTTCGCGATCGCCGGCCTGCTCGCGATGAACCTCACGACCTCCTCGATGGGTACGGCGGTCGGGCTGAGCAGCGATCTCGGCAGCGGCGTGATCGATCGCTTCCGGACGCTCTCGATGTGGCGGCCGGCCGTGCTCGTCGGGCGTTCTCTAGCCGACCTTATGACCGCCGTGATCTGCAGCGCGTTTGTTGGCGCTACCGGCCTCCTCGTCGGCTGGCGCCCCGATGCCGGCGTGGCTTCGGTCGCCGCCGGGTTTGCGATCTTCCTGCTCTTCAGCTACGCGCTGTCGTGGGGCTGCGCGTGTCTTGGCATGGTCAGCAAAAGTGCCGAATCGGCACAGGGGATCGGGCTAGTGATCCTCTTCCCGCTCGCGATCGTTTCCAACGCACTCGTGCCGACCGAGCACATGCCTGTCGTGCTGCGGACGATCGCCGACTGGAACCCGGTCAGCGCTGTCACCACCGCCAGCCGAAAGTTCTTCGGGAACCCCAACCCGTCGGTCACGATCCACGCCTGGCCGATGCAGCACGCGGTCCTCGCGTCGTTGCTGTGGTCGGTCGCCTTGATCGCGATCTTCGCTCCACTGGCCACCGCGCTCTACCGCCGCCGCACGACCGACTAGCACGGCAACCCTCGACACGCCGCCCGCTACTCAGCCAACACGCAGCTCGCATTTAGGATCGGCGCGCAGAATGTGGTCCCTGCCCTCTCACCCAAGAGGCTAGCCATGGCATTGCGTTTCGGGGTTCCTAAGACAAAGCGAGGCGTACTCGGCACGATCGCCGCTGCGGTCCTCGTCGCAGCGGTCGGCGGCGCTGCCTTCATCTACTTCGTCCTTTTCCCGACCTCGGCGGCGCCGCCGTTCCGCCTCAGCGCGGCCGAGCGCCCCGTTGCCCTGGGTTCGGGATCTTCACTCGTCGGCCAGTGGACGATCGCGTCGGGTTCGCAGGCCGGCTACCGCGTCCGCGAGAAGCTCGCGTTTCTGCCGGCACTCGACGATGCGGTCGGACGCACTTCGAAGATAACCGGCGGCGCGACCCTTACCGACGCCAGCGGCAATGTCACCGTCACCGCAGCGTCGTTTGTGATCAACGTCTACTCGCTCAAGAGCAACGAGTACCTGCGTGACGAGCACATCCACACGATCGGCATTCAGAGCGCGACTTACCCAAACGCGTCATTCAAGCTCACCCGCCCAGTGCGGCTCGCCAGAAACGCATTGAGCGGCGGCGTCGTCGACGTCGAGGTCAGCGGTGACGTCACGATGCACGGCACCACGAAGCTGCTGACGATCCCGGTTGAGATGACGCTGTCGAGCTCAAAGATCCAGGCCGTTGGCTCGTACACGTTCCCATGGGGTCTCTTCAACATGCAGGCGCCGAGCGTCGGCGGCTTCGTCAGCGTCGAGAGCACGGCGACGATGGAGTTCAAACTCGAGCTGGCACACGCCTAGCCGGGCAAACGCGCGGAGCGCCCTTTGCGGGCGCCCGCACGCGGGCGCTGCCACTGCTCGAATCCGCTCAGATGACTCGCTCGTTGCCACCGTCGATTGGCACCTGGGCGCCGGTCGTCTTGGCAAATACGGGGCCGCACATCGTGGCGACGAGCTCGGCGACGTCTCTGCTCGCGACTTCCACCTGGAGGACATTCCGTGTTCGATATTCCTGCGCTGTAACGCCGTAGTGCGCGGCGCGTGCGTTGATGACCTCGTCGGTCCAGATTCCTGTATCGAACACCGCGTCGGGGTGAATGATGTTCACCCTGATGCCCTTCGCACCCCATTCAAGCGCCGCGACTCGCGCCAATTGGGTAAGAGCGGCCTTTGACGCGGAGTACGCAGCCGCCCCGGGCCCTGGAGCAGGGACGTTCTTCGAGGCGACAACGACGACTCGACCGCCGTTCGGGGCGAGCTCGAGGAACGGGTGCGCACCGCGCAGGAGTAGGAGATTCGCGTCGGCGTGAACGGCGAAGGTGCGCTGCCACTGGTCTACCTCGAGCACGTCGACACCACGACTCGGGGGGAATATGCCGGCGCAGAGGACGAGCATGTCAAGCCCACCAAACGACCGTGCGCACTGCTCGAATGCGGCTGTGACCTCTTCTTCGTGCGTCACGTCGCAAACCGAGCCGATGTAGGACGGCGCGAGCCGCAAGTCAGTCACACCGGGGTCGATGTCGAGTCCGCAAACGCAGGCTCCGCGTGCGAGGAAGGCATCGACGCAGGCGGCGCCGATGCCGGATGCAGCGCCTGTGATGACTACCGCTTCGCCCGCGAAATCGTTTTCTCGCTGGTCGCGTGTCAGCTTCGCTTGCTCGAGCGACCAATACTCGACGGCGAAGATGTCGGCCGCGGGTAGGGCCTGCCATCGCTCGAGGGCGCTGGCGCGCAGGATCAGGTCTATCGTGCGCTTGTAGATGTCGGCCGTCGCGATTGCGTCGGAGACGGAGCGCCCGACAGTGCAGAGGCCCAGGTCGTGGTCGAGCACGACACGTGGCGCGGGGTCGAGCATCTGAAGCGGTTCACCCGCTCCGGATCGACTTGCATGCTCTGCGAAATATTCTCGATAGGCCGCCGTGTAGCTCTCGACGTCGCGACCCAAGAGCGGGAGACGCTTGGTCCGGATCGCGTGATCGGGCGTCGCCGGCCCGGACTGCGAGAGCGTCGCGACATCGGGGCGGCGCGCGAACGCCGAGCCGACGGGATCGTCGTCGTGGCGCAACACCATTGGGAGCGCGGCGACGCGTGAGACCTCCGCCCGCAGCTGCGCGAGGCTCAGGCCGAGTTGCACTCCGCTTTCTTGTGCAGCGGGGATCGGCAGCTCGTATGCGCCGCGGGCGGACAGGTACTCCTCTGCGCGTGTGACCAACTCAATCGTCCGCTCGTAGGACTCGCGGGCACTCGCTCCGAATGACACGAGGCCGTGGTGGAGCAACACGAGGCCAATTGTGTTCTCGGTTAGCTGAGTCGGAAGGAGCTGGGCACAGAGGTAAGCGAGCGCGTGGCCCGGCGTCACATACGGAACGACGATCACGGAGTCGCCGTAAGCGCGACGAATGTGCTCCTCTCCGGAGGGCGTGTTGGTGAGCGCCAGGACCGCCTCCGCGTGAGTGTGATCGACGTAGCGGTGGGGAAGGATCGCGTGAAGAAGCGCTTCGACCGAAGCTGCCGGCGCATCGGGATCCAATGCGGCGAGGCGGAGTCCTCGCGCCATGTCGATATCGGACAGGTCCGAGATTTCGGCGAGCGGGATGAGATCCCTCAGCCGGAGCGCAGTGAAGCCTTTGTTTTCGATGGTTCGAAGGTCGTGGCCACTGCCTTTGACGCAAAGGACCTCCTCATCGGCGCCTTGCAGGCTTCGCTGGCTGAGCTTCACGGACGTGTTGCCACCGCCGTGGAGGACGAGCGAGCTGTCTGCGCCGAGGAGTCGCGATGAGTAGACGCGCTGGCCGATGTCGTCCTCGAAACGCGCCGCCTCCGCGTCGTCCCAGCGGCTTTGCATCAGCCCTCGAGTTGCGCGCAGAGCGCGGCTAGGAAGCGCGCTGCGTCTGCGCCATCGACGGTGCGGTGATCGACGGTCAGGGTTAGAGCTAGCTGCGCGACGGCGATGATGCCCTCGTCAGTGACGGCCGGTCGTTCGACGATCTGGCCGACCGCGAGTATTGCCGTCTGGTCCGGGTCGACAATCGCCTGGAATCGGTCGATCCCAAACATCCCAAGGTTGCTGAGGGTCACGGCCGCCGGGGCGCTGAACGCTCCGGCGAGCCGCCCGGCCCGTCCTTGCTCCACTGCTCGACGCGTCGTTTGCGCCAACTCTTCGAGACTCAGGCGGTGCGGTTCGGGGATGCTCGCAACGATCAGGGTGTCCTCCGAGGCGATCGCAAGCCCAACGTTGACTTGCCCTAGCTGGCTGAAGCGGGGCCCGTCTTCGATCCAGACGCGGTTCAGTTGGGGAAACTGCTCGAGTGCGGTCGCCATCTCCCGCAGGAGCAAGTGAGTCAGCGTTGCGCCCTCTGTCGCGGCTACGCGCAGGAGCGCCTGACGCGCATCGATCGTCTTCTCAACTGAGAACTGAGGTACGCGGGTGGCACGGATTAGCCGCTGTGCGATCGCCTGCCGATGTGCGGGCACCGGTTCGCCTCGGGAATCGCCCGTTGGATCCTCGCCGCCGCTGATCGCTTGCAGGACGTCGCGGCGCTCGATGCGTCCGCCGGGACCGCTGCCGCGAACGCCAGCAAGATCGAGCGCGTGCTCCCGCGCGAGGGCGCGGGCCGCTGGGGTCGCCAACACGCGCCCGGCGTGCTCTTGCTGCCCTGTTGCTCGGGTCGTGTCCGCCGCGGTCTCCGTCGTCGGCGGTGGCGGTGCCTCTGGCGATTCTGTTGCGTCTGGTTCTGCCGCCGGCGCATCCGGTTCGGGGATCTCATCGCCGGGCTCGCCGACCCACGCGAGGACCGTGCCCACCTCGATCTCCTCATCGGGCTCGCAGAGGACGCGCAACAGGATCCCCGACACGGTCGCCTCGACTTCGTGTGTCGCCTTGTCGGACTCGGCCTCAAACAGCGGCTCGCCCTCGGTGACCTCGTCGCCCTCGGCCTTGAGCCAGGCGATGAGTCGGAGCTCATCGCTGGTTTGAGCGAGCGCCGGCATGCGAACCGGGCTGGCCATGGTTAGCCGAGCATCTCTTTGACGGTCGCGACGATGGTTTCTACCTGGGGCACGATTGCTTGTTCGAGCACCGGGGCGGCGGGGGCGGGGACGTCGCGGGTCGCGATCCGCTTGATCGGGGCTTCCAGATAGGCAAGGCAGTCGTCGGCGACGCGCGCAGCGACCTCGGCACCCCAGCCGCCGGTCAAGGTGTCCTCATGGACGATCGCGAGCCGGCCGGTTTTCTGCACCGAACCGAAGATCGTTTGCTCGTCCAGCGGGTTCAGCGTGAGGGGGTCGATGACCTCGCACTCGATGTCCTCGCTCGCCAGTTGATCTGCGGCCGCGAGCGCCCGGTAGAGCGACACGTGCGTGGCCACGACCGTCGCGTCGGTGCCGGGCCGCTTGATGATGGCTTTGCCAATCGGCACGGTGTAGTCATCTGTCGGCACCTCGGCCGTGAGGTCGTAACCGCCGGCGGCCTCGCGCCCCTTGCTGCCGTACAGCAGCTTGTGCTCGAATACGAGTACCGGATTGTCGTCACGGATCGCGCTCTTGAGGATGCCTTTTGCGTGGTAGGCGTCGGACGGCGCGACGACCTTGAGGCCGGGCACGTGTACGAAGTAGCTCTCCGGGCATTGGCCGTGCTGTGCTCCCCTCAGCGTGGCCCCGACCGGCGCACGCATGACCATCGGCACCGAAAGCTTGCCGCCCGACATGTAGCGGAGCTTGGCAGCCTGGTTGACGAGCTCGTCCATGCACTCGAAGAGGAAATCCGAGTACTGCATGTCTGCCACGGGACGCATTCCAAGTACTGCGGCCCCCACCGCGGCACCGGCGATGGCCTTTTCGCTGATCGGCGTGTCGATGATCCGCTCGTGGCCGAATTCCTCGACTAGCCCGAGGTAGACGCCAAATGCGCCGCCGAAGCCTCCTTCGACGCCAACGTCCTCGCCGAGCAGAAAGACGTTCTCATCGCGCCTCATTTCCTCGGCGATCGCTTCGCGCAACGCCTCGGCGATCGTCAGTCGCCGCGTTTCGATCACGGTCTCAGGCATACACGCCTTCCAACGCCTCAGCTGGCTCGGGCCAGGGCGAGCTCCGCGCGAATTCGACTGCGTCGTCGAGCTCTGCCTTGACGCTGGCCTCGAATAGCTCTGACGCCGCTTGGTCGAGCCGCGCGCCGAGTACGAGTAGCGGGTCGCGCGCGGCCCACTCCGCCTCTTCCTCATCGGTCCGGTAATCGCGTGCGTCGCTGCGGCTGTGGCCGGTAAAGCGGTAGGTCTTGCATTCGATCAATGTTGGACCCGCGCCGGCTCGCGCCGAAGCCACGGCGTCGGCAGTCGCCGCGCGCACCGCGAGCACGTCCATCCCGTCGACGATCTGCGACGGCACGCCGTAGGCCTTTGCGCGCTCGGCGACGTCGGGCACCAGCGAAACGCGGTGAAAAGGGGTCGACGCGCCGTAGAGGTTGTTCTCGCAGATGAGCACGATCGGCAGCTGCTCGACCGCCGCGAAGTTGAGTCCCTCGTGGAACGCTCCTTCGTTGGTCGCGCCCTCGCCGAAGAAGCAGGCCGCGACCTGATCGCTCTTGCGCAGCTTCATTGCGAGGCCGAGTCCTGTCACTACCGTGTTGCCGCCGCCGACGATGGCGATCGCGGGCAACATGCCAACCGCCGGATCTCCGAGATGCATAGAGCCACCCTTGCCGGCGCAGCATCCGGTGCGCTTGCCGTCGAGCTCGGCCATCGCCGCGCGCGCGCTGACCCCCTTGGCCAGCGCGTGACCGTGGGGCCTGTGTGTCGAGGTAATCCAGTCGTCAAGCCTGAGGACGTCGCAAACACCGGTCGCCACTGCCTCCTGACCGTGGTATTGGTGCAGCGTGCCGGGGATCTCGCCTTCAAGAAATAGGCGATAGACGCGCTCTTCAAAACGTCGAATGAGCAGCATGCCGCGGTAAAGGCGATCGACCATCGCGGCGTCCGCCGGATCGCCTGGCGTCTGTTCCGGTGCCGTCATTGCGGTACCTTCATGATCAGATGCTCAGGCATTGAACAGATGATCGCATAGATCTGGGGGTGAGGTCGCGTTGAAAGGCATCGTTGCTTGGCCTGCTGGCTACTCGCCGCTGGCCAGCACCTGTCGGGCCGTCCGCAGGGTCGTGACCAGGACGTCGGCGATGCCTGTGCGCAATGCGCCGAGAACGGCGCGGACTTTGTCCGCCTCGCTGGTCACTGCGATCACGCGTGGTATCGCCCGCAGATCGTCAGCGCTCAGCCCGACGACGCGGCTCCCGACACTCTCAGCGACCGGGGCTCCGTGGATGTCGAAGAAGTACCCGAGGATGTCGCCCACCGCGCCTTCCTTGCGCATACGCACCATGTCGGTTGTCGAAAAGCAGCCCATCTGCACCACCGCGCTGTCATCGTTGGCATCGCCGATGCCGACGATCGCCGTCTCGGCTGCTCGAGCTTGGGCGAGTGTCTCGCGAACATCGGCGTGCTGGAGCAAGGCTCCGCGGCTCGCCATGTCCTCGGCGTAAGCGGGGGCGTAGAGAACCTCAGCGCTACCGTGGAAGCGCTCGGCGAGCCGGCGGCAGATGTCGCCCGGATTGACGCTCGCACCGACCTGGGGCGACCCGCCGATCGCGCTCACGAACGTGCACGCACGCTCAGGGGGACTAGCCAGCTGCTCCGGAATGGCGCCCACGTTACGTCCCATGCCGATCGCCACGACGCCGTCTGCGGGTAGCGTGCGGGTGAGGAACTCGGCCGCCGCGCGGGCCGTCAACGTCCGCTGGATCTCCTCCGATCGCTGGTCGGCCACGAGGATCGCCTGCGAGAGCTGAAAACGCTCGGCGAGTTGTGACTCAAGCGCCAGGTTCAGCGCCGGATGCGTCCGAATCGCGATCTCGACGATGCCCTCAGCGCGAGCCTTGTGCAGCAGCCGCGCAACCTTGGGACGGGAAAGCCCGAGTGCGGTTGCGATCTCGGCTTGCGTCGCATCCTCTAGGTAGTAGAGCGAAGCCACTCGCGTCAGCAGCTCGATCTCCTGGTTGACGGCGCTCGCGCCCTGAGTGCCCAACGTCACGTGGCCCGCCCGCTGGCGCCGTAGAGACGAATCCGCGCGCGCACAGCGTCCACCACGCTGGGCTTCCCGGCGGCGAGCACGTCGCGCGGTCCGTGCGAGCCGACTACGTCGTGGGGACTCTCGTTTTCCCCGACGGAGATGACCGCCGTCGAGAGCACGTCGAGGTATGCGCGCTTGAGCGCAGTCCCGATGTTGAACTTCGCAACCCCGCGGGCGATCGCGCCGGCAACCGCGTCGGCCGGAAAGGCGCTCCCGCCGTGGACGACGAGCGGCACCTCGACGCGGTCCCTGATCGCCGCGAGGCGGTCGAGATCGACGGATGCGACGCGGCCCTCGAGTGTGTGGACGTTGCCGAAAGACACGCCAAGGCAATCGACCCCCGTAGCCGCGACGAACTCGGCCGCCTCGTCGGGATCGGTGAGAGCGGCGTGAGAGGTATCGACCTCGCCGTCAGCAGCCCCGGCCGGCAGCTCGCCCACCTCTGCTTCGACGGCAACGCCACGTCCATGGGCTTGCGCGACGAGCCCCGCGGTCACGTCAGCGTCGTTTGTGCAGAGCATCACCGCGTTGAACCCTGCTTCGATCCCGCGCAGCGCGTGCTCGAGCTTATGCGCCTCGTTGAGCAGGAGCGCCACGGGAACGCGGGCCCGCGCAGCGGCGTGGCGGCCGATGCACCCGAGCGTCTCGATACCGCCGTCCTCAAGCCATCGCTGTTCGAGCAGTAGACAGCCGAAGCCGAGAATCACCGGCGCCTGCTCGGCCTCGGCTGCATCGACGACTGCCTCGAGCGAGTAGCTATCCCAGGCCTCGAAGTAGCCGACCGCGTAACCACCCTCGCGGGCGCGCGCGAGGATCTCGGTCATCGGTTCGAGCGCCATCAGACTGGCGTTGCGCTCCGCGCTTGCAGCGGCTGTGACGCGAGCACCGCTTCAGCCTGCTCGCGGGTGAACACACCCCCCCACGATCCGAGTGCGGTACATGCCGATGAGCCGGTCACGTTGGCGAAGCGCACCGTGCGCTCGAGATCCCAACCCTCGCGTATCCCGACGACCAGCCCAGCGGCAAACGCGTCCCCTGCGCCTGACGGCTCGATGGCGTTCACCTGCGGCGCCCCGATCTCGAATTCGCGCTCGCTGCTGCGGACGTACGTCCCTCGATCGCCGAGCTTGATCAGGACGCGCTGAGCTCCGTGCTGGATCAGGCAATCGGTCTGGCGGCGAGGGTCTGCCTCGCCCGTGAGCGCGCGCGCCTCATCGATGTTCGGCACGAAGTAGTCGGCGAGCGTCAGCAGTCCACTCATGTCCCGCAGCGAGGCTCCGCTGCCCGCTGGCAGGGCGACATCGAGGATCACGGTCGCGCCTCGGGCGCGGGCTCGCGTGAGGTGGGCAGCCAGCTCATCCTCGCGCAGCGCTGGCAGCATCAGGTATCCACCGACATACACAACCTCGGCGGCGTCGAGCGCCGCGTCGTCTATGTCGCTTGCCTTCAGCGCGGCGTTTGCTCCAAACGTGTGGAGGTAGCGGCGATCCTCGTCGACCACGGGCAGGATCACCGTCTTCGAGGTGCCAAACCCAGGTGTCGCGAGGACGCCGGTGATGTCGATTCCATGCGACTGGAGATCGCGCACGACGAATTCGCCGAGCATGTCCGCGCCCACACGTCCGCAGACCGCTGCCGAGGTAGCGAGTGTGCCGAGTGCGAGCGCTACGTTCGCCGCGCACCCACCTGGCTGGATCAGGAAATCATCCGTTGCCACGAGCTCTCCCGCGGCGGGCAATCGCTGTAGTGGTGGAACGAAGATGTCGGCGACGAGGACGCCGATGCAGAGAACGGGAGGCCGGTTCACCCGTCCGCCGAGCTCGTCGTCCGTTGGATCCGCTGATCTGTGAAAACGTCGAGATCGTCCCGGCTCTGGGTCGAGAACTCCGATACGACGGCCCCCTCGTCGCCAGCCTGAAACCAGTGCAGAGTGTCGGGCTCGATCGTGTACTGCATGCCTGGGGTGAGGACGACTTCGTGCCACACCGTGAAGACGCCCTCGGCCGGGACCCGCGCAGCCGGCTCGGGCGTGGGATCGCCCTCTGTGTAGAGGTAAACGGTGCCTGCGCGGCAGCGGAAGGTTTCCTCCTTGCCGGGGGTGCCTTCGAACGGCGGATGCTGATGCTCCGGGCACAGTTGGCGCGGGAACATGACAAGCTCCTTCGCGCAGACGCGCTCGGTGTTGATGTAGACCACGATCTCGAGACCGGTCTCGTCAAGGCTAGAGAGGCCGAAGTCCGCAATCTCCATCGCCTCGAGCTCGGCCTCCGTCATTGCCAGCCCTGCCTGCGCGAGAACGCTCGCCGCTCGCGCCCGGGCCGCATCCAGCTCGGCGTTACTCAGCGTCATCTAAGCCTCAGGTGAGCATGGTCCATTGCCCTGGCCAGCCTACCATTTGTTCATAAGGTGAGCAATTGATCGAGGCTTCGTACACCGGCCTGTTCAGCCATATGAATTCTGCGTCTCGTCGGCGAAGGTGGCGAGCGAGTCTGCGATGTCGCGGGTGTACGCGTGCCGATCTATCTCGATCGATGGGACTTCGTGCAGTGTGGCGGTCGGGATCCTCGCGGCGATCTCCTCGGCGATCGTGAACGGATGGATGGGGTCGCCGCGCGTAGCGATCACGAGCGTGGTGGTCGTTATGTCGGCCCACTGCGGCCCGTTGGATAGTGGGACGTCGGCGGGCATGCGCTGGAGGACCGTGGCGCGCTCGCGCGCGAGCCGACGCTCGAATTGGCGGCGCAGGGAGGCGGCTGCGCTGGGTGCTTGGGTGGCGATCGCTTTGTAGGCGGAATCGTGATCGAGCGCCCTGAGGCCGGCTTGGATGCCGTTCCGCTGAATCAGCTCGGCGACGGTTTCCATGATCCGGAGACCGTCTGGGTGGGGTGCGTCGAGCCAAGCTGGGCGGACAAGGATCAGGCCGGTGACGCGCTCCGGGTGGTCGGCAGCGATGCGCGCTGCCACTCCCGCGCCCATCGAAACGCCGCCGACGAGCGCGCGCTCGATCTCGAGGTGGTCCATCAGCGCGAGCACGTCGGCCGCGAACGTGGCGAAGGTGAGTGCCCCCGGGTCACCAAGCGGGACGGTGTCTCCGTGACCGCGGCATTCGAGGCAGACCAACCGGCGACGGCGGTCGACGAGCCCGTCGGGTTGTGTGGCGTCACCACCGAGACCGTGTTGGAACACAAATGGCTCCCCCACGCCTCGATCTAGGTAGGAGAAGGTGATCCCCTCGCGGGCGAGGGTGTGCATGCTCACGAGGGCGGGATCCGAGCGAGCGCGTTCTGGAGAAACGCAAGGCACGCGGGCACCTCGGCTTCGGTCAGCCCGTGCATGATCAGTGGGACGCCTCGCGGGGCCACGTGCAACAGCGACACGTAGAGGTCGTAATCCAGCGCACCCTGACCCGCAGCGACGACCGCTCCGTCGTTCGTGACGTCTTTGGCGTGGGCAAGGACGAGGTCCTCGCCAAGGAGTTCGAACGCCACGTTGAGGGCGTCGGCCTGGCGGTCCAGATCCGTGCTCGAAAACAGGTTTGCCGGGTCGATGACGACCTTGAGGTGTGCTGGCGAGCCGAGCTCGTCCAGGAGGCGACGCCCACTCGCCGCGTCGCTGACGATGTTGTTGTGCTCGGGCTCGAAGCCGAGCGTGACATCGTGCGTCTCGGCGGTTCCGATCGCAGCCTCGACGCTCGAGCGCATATCGCGCCATGCCTCCGCGCTCGCGTTTTCGGGATGCCAGCGCCACATGTCCTCGGCGCAGCGAGAACCTGTGCATAGAGTCACCAAGCGTGTGCCGAGGCTGGGTGCGGCGGCGATCAGCGTGTCGAGTCGTCGGCTGCCGGCCGCGCGGATCGTCGCGTCGGGGTGGGCCATGTTGTACGTGCCGGAGACCGCGGCCATCTTCAGACCGCGATCTGCGACTCCGTCACGAACCTGGGCGGCCAGCGCGAGCGGGATCTCATCGGGCAGCGATGTGCCGGCGGTGGTCAGCGCCATATTGAACTGGATCGTGCCGAGGCCTGCCGCGACGATGGCGTCGAGTATCTCGGGCAGTTCGGGTCGAGCGAAGGTCTTGGCGAAGATCCCGAGGTCCATCACACGGCGCCGACGATCCCTGCGACCTCGACCTCCTCGCCGCTGTCCAGCGAGCGTTGGATTGCGACGAGCGTTCGAACAGCTGCAAGGCCATCGTGCGCGTCAGCGCCGCGCTGAGGGGCGCCGTTGAGGATCGTGTCGGCAAAGCCCTCCACCTGGCGGCGCCAGAAGTGCCCGTCGGCGCCGAGCGGACGCCGGTACAGACCATCGGACTCGCTGAAGCATTCGACCTCGCTCGTCCGCAGATACCAGGGTTGGAAGGACCTGGCGACCACCGAACCCCGCTCGCCGTAGACGTGGAAGCCCTCGAACCAGTCCATGCGTACGGACATCGTGAGGTCGAGGTGGCCGATACTGCCGTCGGCGAAGCGAGTGCTGATGAACCACGAGAATGCGCCGAACTTCTCGACCAGCTCTGCGCGGAGACTGACGATCTCGCCGCACAGGAACCGCGCCGTGTCGACCAGGTGGCTGGCGTGGCCGAGGAGGTAGTAGCTGCGTCGGTTGGCCTTGGGGTCTCCCGGCGGGCGCACCGCGCCGCCGCTGGTGCGAATCAGTGGTTGGAGGGCGTCGGTTATCGCGTAGCGGTGCGTCGAGTCGCAGTACCACGCGCGCATCGAGAGCACCTCGCCAATCTCCTCAGTAATGAATTCATGTGCGTAGGCGATTCCCTCGTCGAAGCGGCGCATCGTGCCGACCTGCAGTGTGAGCCCGGAGGCGCCAACCTGGGCGGTCAGCGCTTCGCATTCCTCGACATTCACTCCCATCGGCTTCTCGACGAGGACGTGCTTGCCGGCAGCGATGGCCTTGGAGGCCATCGCAACGTGGAACTGATCCGCGATCGCGACGATGACCGCGTCGACGTTGGGATCGGCCAGCATCTGGTCGTAGTCGGTGAAAGTCGTACACGGTTGGTGCACGACGGCAACGGCCTGCAGGAGATCCTCGGCCGCGTCACATATCGCGTAAAGCGTCGCGTTGCGGGCTTTACGGCAGGCCTCAAGGTGGGCGGCTTGTGAGATCGCACCGGCGCCGAGCACCCCAATCCGAAGCTTTGGTACGGCTACGTCACTCATCGTCGTCCCTCCGATTCCCTTTCGAGGGCCGCTGGCTTTCTCGTTCCGTACCCTAACCGCCCGCGCATGACCCCCGCGAGCTTCCGCCTTCCCAACGGGAGGTCAGCTCGGTCGATGGCGGCCCCGTGCGGCGACCGGTGACGGAGGTGGCGCGAACCTCAACCGAGGGCGAGCGCCGCGATGCTCAGGGTTCTGCCCGTGGGCCCGACTTAGCGCCGCGCTGACGCCGCGTCGCGCGCTTGCGGGCAGCCACGGAACAGCAGCTGCGAAGTCATCTCGAAGCAGCGCTCGATCCGTCCAAGCAGCCGCGCAGCGTCGCTCACGTGCCCGATGGTGACAGCGTCGTGGGCCTCGCTGCAGATGACTGCCAGTCGCCGGGCTCCAACGGCGCCGGCGCTGCCCTTGAGTGCGTGGGTAAGGCGCAGCATGGTTGCCGTGTCGCTGGCCTCGGTGGCCGCGGCGAGCTGTTCGATTCGTGTGTGCGATTCATCGACGAACACACCGATCAGGTAGCTTCGAGATTCGCTGTTGTGACGAAAGACGTCGGTCAGCACAGAGCCGTCAAGGAGGGGCACACTCGGATCGCCGGCGGGCCGCGCTACGTCAGCCTCATCGCCGTTGGTCGGCGCCGCTCCCGGGGTGGCGAGGTCGAGGCCGGGAATCCTGCGGGCGATTGCGGCGTCTAGGGCGATCTGGTCGAGCGGCTTGGCCACGTAGTCGTCCATACCGCTGACGAAGCACAGCTCACGGTCGGATTCGCGGACGCTCGCGGTCATCGCGATGATCGGTGTGTGAACGTCGGAGCCTTCGCGTTCGCGGATTGCGCTGGTCGCGTCGTAGCCGTTCAGCTCAGGCATCTGGCAGTCCATGAAGATCGCGCTGTAGACCTCGTTGGCGTGCTTCTCGATGGCTTCCAAGCCGTTGCGCGCGACATCGACTGTGAACCCACGCATCTGCAGCTGACGCGTGATCACAAGCTGGCTGACTGGGTCGTCGTCGGCGATCAGCACGCGAGCCGTGCCGTCCGGTACCGGCGGGCGCGCGGGCGCGCTAGCGCGATGCGGATCGATGGTGGCGGCAGGAGTCCTGGCCGCGGCGGGCTGGACGCGCATCCGCTGCTCGGGATAGGGCGTGGCACCGTCGATCCCGACGGGCGTCGTGAACCACACAGTGGTCCCTTCGCCGATAGTGCTCTTAACCCCGATCGCTCCGCCCATCAAGTCGATTAGCTGCTTGCAAACCGTCAGGCCGAGGCCGGCGGCGCGGTCGTTTTGCATCATCGACGGCTGCGAGTAGGGGTCGAAAATCGACTCGAGCGACCCATCGGTCATTCCCGGCCCGGTGTCGGCCACCTCGAAGCGCAAGAGCACGAGCTTGCCACGTGGTTCGGCTACGCTCAGGCGGACCGTGACCTGGCCGTGCGTCGTGTTTCTGAGCGCGCTGAGCACGAGCTTTGTCAAAACGTGACGGATGCGCTTGCCATCGCCGCAGACGGCATGGGGCACGCTCTCCTCGGACGAGGAGACGACCGCCAGGCCCTTATCGCTTGCCAGCGTCGACACGGTGACGCCGAGGCTCTCGACCATCGAGCGAACCTCGAAAGTGCCGGCATCGAGTGCGAGCGTGCCGGCTTCAAGCATCGAGAAGTCGAGGATGTCGTTGATCACGACCATCAAGGTCGTGGCCGAGGTCATCGTGGCGTTTGCGTACTCGCGCTGCTCGTCGCTCAGATCGGTGTTCAGCAGCAGCTCAGTCGTGCCAAGGACACCCGTGAGCGGCGTGCGGACCTCGTGACCCATCTGAGCCATCAGCTCCGATCCGATTTGCACGCTCCCGTCCGAGGGCTCGGGTACTTCGTCTAGGGCGTCGTCGATCTGGTGCCGTTGGCCAGGTTGCTCAACGACGATTGTTTGATGTGCGTCTGACGCCGGAACCATATGTGGTGCGACCACCGTCCCTGTAGACCGGTTTGGGGTCGTGGATCGGCCGTGGGAAGCGGTGTATTGGCCTCCACGGCCTTGTGGGGTTCTTATCGACTCGTCACGTGGGCGCCTTGAGTTTCCGAGCCTTTTGGTCGGCAATCGGCGCACCCGTCGGGAAGCAATCAGGACGCGCCGGAGTCATTGAGAGCAGCGTTCCCAACCACAGGAGACATCTCAGTGCACAAATCGAAGAACCTAGTCCTGGCTGCAGCGGCAGTGGCGCTCGCCGGCTACGGCGCGACCGCGACTGCCGGCGCCAGTTCGGCCAGCTTTCTCGCGCCGCTCAAGACGGTCACCTCTCTGACCTCAACCGTTCCCCACAACGGGGATGTGAACCCATATGGCATCGTTACCGTCCCCAGCACAATCGGCATGCTCGAGGCCGGTGATCTGCTCGTCAGCAACTTCAACGACAAGGCCAACGCGCAGGGCACCGGGACAACGATCGATGAGATCACCACCGCCGGCAAAAGCTCACTCTTCACAAAGATCAAAGCAGCAGCGCTCCCGGGGAGCTGCCCCGGCGGCGTCGGCCTGACCACGGCGCTCAACGTCCTGCCCGGCGGCTACGTCGTCGTCGGCAGCCTGCCGACGACCAACGGCATGTCCGCGACCGCCCAGTACGGCTGTCTGATCGTTCTCAACAGCGCCGGCAAAGCCGTCGAGACGATTTCCGGGAGCCAGATCCAGGGGCCGTGGGACATGACCGCGGTAACCCACGGTTCGACGACGACGCTGTTCGTATCCAACGTGCTCAACGGCGGTGCTGCTCAGGGGGTCGTCACTGACGACAACTCGACGGTGCTGCGGATCCGCCTGCGCACGGCGAGCGGCGAACTGCCGAAGGTTCTCAACGAGCAGGTCATCGCCGACAAGATTCCGTGGGTGGACAACAGCGCGGCGCTGGTGATCGGGCCCACCGGCCTAGCTCTCGCGAGCAACGGCACGCTCTATCTCGCGGACACTCTTGCCAATCGGATCACGGCAATCCCCCAAGCGCTGACGCGGACCACGGCGGCCCCTGGCGGCGGCACGACAGTGTCGCAGGGCGGCCATCTCAAGCAGCCGCTCGGGTTGGTGCTGGCACCCAACGGCAATATCCTCACCGCTAACGCGGGTGACGGCAACATCGTCGAGACGACACCGGCTGGTAAGCAATTGCTTGCCGATCCGGCTGATCCAAAGTCCGGAGCGGGATCGCTGTTCGGCCTCGACGTCGCGGCAAACGGCGCCGGCGTGTACTTCGTCGACGACGGCAACAACACGCTGCGGCTCTTGCACTGACGAGCGGAGTGGGCGCACGACGCGCAGGGTCGTGCGCCCACTCCACCCTTGAGGGGCGGGTGCTGCTCGCCCTCGCCTCGCGCATCAGTGGGCGTGAGCGGAGGGCTGCGCCGCCGGCCGCGCCGGTAGGGACAATCTGCTACTGCTGCCTGCCATGTGCGGCGGAGCCCTTCGAGAACGACTGCGTCACGTAATCGCGCTGGAGCGCGCCGGTGCGATCGCCGTGGTCGTGCTGGCGGCAAGCCTCTATCCGCTAGCGCCGGCCGCCGCCGCGTCGACCCCGGGCTTGACCATCGAGCCTGCGCCCGCGTCGGCGAAAGTTTCGGCTACTCGCCCGTACTTCGTCCTCACCGCTGCGCCCGGCAGCGTGCAGCGCGACGCGGCGCTCGTTACCAACACCAGCGTCAGTCCGGTCACGCTCACGGTTAGTGTCATCGGGGCGCTGACCGCGGAGACCTCCGGCGTTGTCTACGCCAACAGCGGTGCACCCTCGACGGCGACTGCGGCCTGGGTCAAGCCGGATAGCTCGCAGCTGACCGTGCCGGCGCACTCGTCGGCGCACGTGACGTTCAGTATCACGGTGCCGGCCAGCGCGCAGCCCGGCGACCATGTCGCGGGTCTCAGCTTTGAGCCGGTGATGCGGAGCGGCCGAGCCGGGCGCGCCGCCACGCCGTCAAGACAACACTCCGTGCTCGGGATCGAGATCGCCGTCCCTGGGCCCGGGCCGCCCCAGATCGCGCTCGACGGTCTGGCTCTGGTGCCCGGATCGAACGCCGCGTCGGTGGTTGTGACGCTCGTCGACAGCGGGCTGCGCCTGTGTCAGCCGCAGCTCCTGGTGGACATCCACCACCGCGGCCTGCTGCCGCAGAGTTTCAGCCAGCCGCTCGGCACAATCCTCCCAGGCGATCGGATCGCCTACCCGTTTAGCTGGCCGGAGCCACTGCCGCTCGGGCGAGATCAGCTCGTGGTCAGCGCAACAAACTGCGGTCCGTCGGTGAGCATCACCGGCGTCGCGACGCTCACTCGCGCCGGCCCCGGTCCCAGCGTGCCGGTAATCATCGCGGGCAAGCGAACGAGCTCGTCGTCGGGCTGGCGGTGGTGGTACTTCGCCCTGATCGCCGCGGCTCTGCTCGCGGCCGTCCTGCTCGGACTATTGGCGCGCCGTCGGGCAAAGCGCGTGCGCGCGACTGTGCCTGCCACGGCGCCTGAGTCCTCCGGCGATACCGCAGACTCGACGAGGCTCGACGTAATCGCCAGCGAGGCTCCGCACGACCAGGGTCCGCAAATCGACGTAATCGCCGCAGAGGCTCCGCTCGAGGACGGCCCGCAGCAAATCGACGTGATCGCCGCAGAGGCTCCGCTCGAGGACGGCCCGCAGCAAATCGACGTGATCGCCGCAGAGGCGCCCGAGGCGGGTCCGCACACCCAGAGCGAACCCTCACACGAGGACCGATCGACGGTCGCCTCTCCGGCGCGGATCCTGCTCGCGTTGATGCTCGGCGTCCTCGCGGGCAGAGCCGCCCGGCGTCGGCGCCGGCGCGAGCAGGCCCCGGCCGCCGAGGATGTGGGCGACCGCTAGACTCGCCCACAGTGCCAGAGGTCAAGCTTCACCGCTGCTCGTGGACCATGCTCCACACCGACTTGGACGTGTGCTGGAAGGTCCAGCGCGCACTGGTTGAACAGGGCATCGATTTCGAGATCGTCAAACACGGTTACGGCAAGGGATCGCGACCGGCGGTCGAGCAGCTGAGCGGCCAGAAGTGGTTGCCCGTGATCGAGTTCGATGACGGTACCGTCTACCGCGCCGAGTCCGACGACATGGCAGCGCGCGTGCGCGCCGGTGAGCTCTTCACCGCCGCAGCCGGCTAGCACCATCCGAACACGCACCGCGCTTGCCATACTTCCCGCTCCCTGGGGGCGTAGCTCAGTTGGTTAGAGCGCCGGCCTGTCACGTCGGAGGTCGCGGGTTCGAGTCCCGTCGCTCCCGTAGGGAAAGGGCCTACAAGTCGGTGGACCCAGAGTCGCAAAACGCTCGGTCCGATGGAGACCGCGCCCCGACATCGTGTTCGCGCGACCCCGCCGCCAGCCAGCCGCTTCGCTACCCCGCCGAGCGTCGCACGTCGCCCTACTCGTGGCCAACGATGCTAGCCCGCTTGAATCGCGGCAAACGTCAGCGGAAACTCGGGCCCAATGTTGCAGCTGTCGGTCACGACCGGTCCGCCGGCCAGGTTCCAGAAGTCGGTACCCACCGCTGGCGCTGCCGCTGGCGCACCCCCATGGGCGAGGGCGTACATGGCGCTCGCGTGCGCGGCCATCGCGACGTCACTCCCGAAATAGTCATAGCCGTTCGCAGGATCTGCGTAGCACGCGCTCCACGCCGCAAGAAACCACGGCTTGCCCAGCTGCGAACAGAAGCTTGAGACGGCTGGCACGCTCACCGCCAGATCATTCGCCGAGTTGACTTCGACGTCGCAGGTCGCGTTGTAGCGGTCTTGGACGATGGCCTGCCAGTCGATGCCATTGTTCGCTTCGTTGATGTATGAGAAGCCACCGGTGCTGACGAGGATATGTGGTGCGAGCGTGTGCCACTGCGTGAGCGTGCGGCTAAAGAACGCGTTTAGTTGCGCCGTCGTGCCGGCGGCACCTGGATCGGCTCCTGAATTCGGTGCGTCGATCTCGCCGAACAACTCGACCATCGCGATCGCGGGATCGTCTTTGTACAGCACCCCAGTGACCGTGTTTCTGCGATCGGCGATGAAGCGCAGATAGCTGTCCCAGTTGGTCGTGGTCGGCGTCTTTCCATCCGCCAGCAATGACTGTCCGTATTCGCTGAGATTCAAAATGACGTGGAGGCCGGTGGCTCCCGCCTTGGCGATGAACTGGTCGACGCGCCGCCACGTAGCTCCAGTCTCGGCGGCAGCCAGGGAGTGATACGAGGTCTCGAACTCCACGAGCTCTAGGACGTTCAGGTTTGCCTGCTTGGCCAGGGCCACCTCACTCGCGGCATTGCCATACTCACCATAGGCGGTGGCGCCGCGAATGACGAACGGCTGGCCGTCGAGGCACAGGTTTGCGCCGCACACCTCGACGTAGTGGGGGTCGCATGGCGTTGTCGCGTGGTCTACGCCCACGCGAGTCCCGCACGGCCTCGCTTGGACGTGCGACACGGCGGTCGTCGCGCTCGTCGTGCTGGCGGGTACAAAGGCGAGAGCGGCCGTCGCAAGGATCGCGAGCTTCAATATCCCGAATAGCCACGCGCGAACGCTCAAACGACGTGCGCGTTGCGGACGGTCCGAGCCCTGCGCGGCGCCGGGGGCCAAACTCTCACCCGACGATTTTGTCACGCCGTGAACCGTACCGTGCCCGAGCCGTTAGGGACGACAGTCAGTCGTCGGTCGAGCACTGACCGGTGAGCGCGCGGTTATTTACTGGGTAGATATTTACCGGTGAGCGCGCGTCGAACGGGGAGAAACGTAGGGGGGAGTAGGAGTTTTTCAACCACAGTAACGGTCAAGGTCGCGCCTACCCTTACTGCTCATGGGCGTGGCACTTTGAAATTGAGCATGATCGGGTGCCCACACGTTGCCTGCCATGCCCAGGCGGGCCGGCGACAACCGCGCGCCACGGTTGAACCGCGCGCATGACAGCAGAGGCGACCGGGCCAGCAACCGGAGCGGCGAGCCACTGTTGGCGGATCGCCGACGTGGACTGGGGATTCTCCACATGCTCCTGACACTGAGCGGATTGACGGTCGCGTCGCTGTTGAGCGGCGGTGTGCTGGTATGGATACTGCGCTCGCCAGGGCAGCCGACGACGTCGCATCGCCGGAGCGGCGGCAGTAAAAAAATTCTCGCTGAGCCCGTCGGCGATTTCTTTATCGGTGAGCCGCCGCTGGTCCCTGGCGGTGTGGGTGTACCGCCACCGCCGCGGTTGCTTTCGCGCGCACAGGCCACGGTTTTGTTGGTGGTGTTGGGGTTGGCAGTGTGGGGGCTGTTTGTTGATGCGGTCGTGACTCTGGCGGTACTCAATGGCGTGGTGATGGTGTTCTTTGTGGCCGCGAATGGCATGAAGCTTGCCTTGATTCGTTGGTCACTGAGACATCCCAGCGCGATAACGGTCGACGAGGGTGCGGTGAATCGCATCGCCGACGACGAGTTACCGGTGTATACGGTGTTGCTGCCGCTTTATCGCGAAGCTGCCGTGTTGGAACAGTTGGTGCGCGGTGTGCAGGCGCTCGACTATCCTCAAGAGCGCCTTGACGTAAAGCTGCTGCTTGAGCACGACGACATCGCGACGCGTGCGGCGGTTGCGGAGTTGTCTTTGCCTCCGTGCTTTGAAGTCCTGGTGGTGCCCGATGTCGGGCCGGTAGGCAAATCGCGCGCGTGCAATTTCGGTCTTGCGAGCGCGCGCGGCGAATACCTGGTCGTGTTTGACGCCGAGGATTGTCCGGAGCCCGATCAGCTGCGCAAATCCGTTGCAGCGTTTCGCGAGCAGCCGCCCGGCGTTGTCTGCCTGCAGGCGAAGCTCAACTACTTCAACCGCGACCATAACCTGCTTACGCGGTGGTTCACGGCAGAGTATTCCGTCTGGTTCGACCAACTCCTACCCGGTCTCTCGCACGTTGGCGTAGTGATCCCGCTGGGTGGCACCTCGAATCACTTCGCGACCGAGCGCCTTCGCGAGCTGGAGGGCTGGAGCGTGTACAACGTGACCGAGGATGCCGAGCTGGGGGTGCGCATCTTCCTGCGCGGATGGCAGACCGCCGTCCTCGACTCAACGACCTTTGAAGAGGCAACCAGCCGCTATGGGAACTGGCTGCGCCAACGGAGTCGCTGGGTCAAGGGCTACATGCAGACTTATCTGCTCAACACCCAGCACCCGATCCGGGTCGGCCGCGGCATGGGTGCGAAAGCGTTTGCGGCGTTCAACCTGTTTTTCGGCGCGAACACGCTCTGTCTCCTGGTGAACCCGATCTACCTCGCGCTGCTCCTCGTCTGGTACACGACGCGCGCAGGGTGGATCGCGAGTATCTTCCCAGCGCCCGTTCTCTACGCTGGCACCGTCGGACTCTTCGTCGGTAACGCGGCTTGCGTGCTCTCCGCAGTCAGCGGCTGCTACGCGCGACGCAACTACGAGGACGTCAAATGGGCGCTGCTCGCTCCCGCCTACTGGCTGCTGATGTCCATCGCCTCATACAAGGCGCTGTTCCAACTTGTCAGCAAACCGTGGCACTGGGAGAAGNNAAGACCGACCACGGCTTCCTGAGCCTCGCGGACCAGGCCGCTGATTACACGCAACGATCGACCACCAACGCCCGCACCGGCCGCGGCGCCGGACGGACCGTGCCCGGCGGGCGCAACGGCAGTTCGTCGCCGTCGACGGACGAGGAGACGGCCTTCAGCGACGGTAGTTCGTCGCCGTCGACGGACGAGGAGACGGCCTTCAGTGCACCGCTTGCGATGCGATTGTGGGCGGACAGCGTGGCGTTGGCAGGTCCAACGGCTGTGGCGAGGGAGACGGCTGTGGCAGCGCCGTCTTTGGGCGGGGTGGGGGCAGGAGTTGTTCCTGCGGTGTTGCCGCGGGTGCGTAGGTCGCGTGTTTTGACCTGGGTGACGGCGCACGAGTTGGCGCCGGTTGTGGCGGTGGCGTTGTTGGCGGCGATTGGCGCGTCGGTTTGGTCCTACGCCACGCATTCGATGTTGCTGTATGGGGATGCCGAGGCCCATTTGGATGTGGCGCGGCGGGTGACGGACGGTTTGGACGTTGGGCTGGCGCAGTTGGGGAGTGTGTGGCTGCCGGTTCCGCATCTGCTGTTGGTGCCGCTGGTTGCGGTTCGCAGCCTGTGGCGTTCGGGTATCGCAGGGGCGCTGGTGTCCGGGGTCTGTTTCGTCTACAGCGCTACGCGGATCTATGCACTTGTGAAGGAGCTTTCGGGAAGTCGCATTGGCGCCTGGTGCGCGTTTGCGCTGTTTACGTTCAATCTCAACCTGCTCTACGTGCAGAGCACCGCGCTGACCGAGCCGGTCCTGATCGCGTTCTGTGTCGGGGCGGTCTATCACCTCGCCAGGTGGATGCGCACCTTTTGGATGGGCGAGTTGATATGGGCCGCGGTGCTGACCGGTCTTGCCACGCTCTCGCGATATGAGGCATGGGGCCTGCTCGCGGTCGAGGTCGTTGCGGTTGTCATCTGGGGGCATCTCGCCGATCGCCGCCGGCACTCAAAGCAAGCCAACACACTGGTGTTCACGCTGCTCGGTGCGTACGGCGTGGCGTTGTGGTTCCTCTACAACCTGATCATCTTCCATGACCCTCTCTATTTCCTGCACAGCATCTATAGCGCGCAGGTAATCAATGGCGGCCAGGCTCAGTTCGGACTTCTCGGGACCAAGGGCCACATCACCACAACGGTGCTGACCCTCGGCTGGGACCTGGTCGGGACCGTCGGCCCGCCGGTACTCATCGCGGCGGCCCTCTCCATTGTTCTGCTCGGGACACGCGATCCGCAGCGACGGCGAACACTGTTCGTGCTTGCCCTGCTCGGAGCACCGGTCCTCTTTGACCTCGTGACGCTCTACGCCGGCCAAATCACGATCAGGGTGTCCCAACTCGCTCCCCACCAGCTGTGGAACGTCCGCTACGGGCTGCTCGCGCTGCCGCTGTGTGCCGTCGCTCTGGGTTGCATCGCGGCAAGGTCGCGCCTCTACGCGACTGCAGCGACGGGCGCCACCGTCGCCGGGATCGCCCTGATGAGCCTCAGCACTCCGGTGACGCTTGCCGATGGACGCACCGGGGAATCGCACACGGGGGCCGGAAACCCACCACTCGCCGCGATCTACCTGCGCGAGCACTACCACGGCGGCGAGGTGCTCGCCGACGACGGCTCCGCCTCATCGCTGATCTTCGAATCAGACCTCAACCTCGATCAGTTCATCTCCCCTGGAGATCGTGGCCTCTGGCAGCAGGCTCTGACCACCCCCTACGCTCACTCCGCATGGGTCGTCGAATACCCCGACGACGCCATAGCCACCGACATGAGCAAAAGCCCACGTCGCTTCCTCGGCTACATCCTTGTCGCGGCCAGTGGCCGGGCAAGACTCTACGAGCGTCTGCCGCAGGCGGGCCGCGGCACGCTGCGCCGATAGGTACCGTCACTATGGGTGTCCGCGGCGGCCGCGAGCATTCTCGCGAGCGAGAATGTGTTGATGGAGTTCGCGAATCGGCGGGATGCGGGACGGCTGCTGGCCAAGCAACTCGTCCATCTTGCAGCTGAGCGCCCGATCGTCGTCGCGCTCCCCCGCGGGGGTGTCCCGGTCGCTTTTGAGATCGCCATCCAGCTTGGGGCGCCGCTCGAGATCCTCGCGGTGCGAAAGCTCGGCGCACCGACCAACCTCGAGTTTGGCGTCGGTGCCATCGCCGAGGACGGGAGCGCCGTGCTCGACTCGGTGACGGCGCGACGCGCCGGCATGACGCAGGACGTGCTGGACGCGACCGTCGCCCGCGAGGCGGCGGAGTTGCGCCGCCAGGTCGCGCGGTACCGCGACGGTCGTCCAGCGCTCGAGGTGAGTGGGCGCACGGTGATCGTCGTCGACGACGGCCTGGCCACTGGGCTAACCGATCTAGCGGCGATCCGCTCGCTGCGAGCAAGTGGTGCGAGCACGATCGTCGTGGCGGTGCCCGTCGGCGCACGCGAGTCGATCGAGCTCGTGGCTGCGGAGGCCGACGAACTGGTCTGCCTGACGATCCCGCGCTCGCTGTTCGGTATAGGTCGCTGGTATCGGGACTTCTCAGCGGTCAGTGACGAGGAGGTCCTGGAGCTGCTGGCCGCGAGCGTGGCGCTCCCCGGCTAACTGTCGCTGCCGCGGTGCTCAGGCACCGAGCACGCTGCGCGTCTGTCGCGCGATCTCGAGGTCCTCGCGCGCGGTGACCACGACAGTCCGGGCCGCCGCGTTCGCCGCCGAAATATCGGTGTCGGCGATGGCGGTCTCATTGTGCGAAGGCTCGATCGCCAAACCGAGAAAGCCAAGTCCATCGACCGCAAGCGCCCGCACGACCGCGGATCGTTCACCGACGCCACCGGTAAACGCGAGCACATCGATGCCGCCGAGTGCCGCTGCCATCGCCGCGATCCCGCAGCGCAGTCGGTGCACGTAGACATCGAGCGCGAGCCGCGCCGTGCTGTCGGCCTTGTTCGCCCGCTCGACCACGGCTCGCATGTCGGCGGTCCCCGCCAGGCCTAGGAGACCCGATTCATGTTCGAGTGCGTCGGCGAGTGTGGCAGGGGAGAGCGCGCCATGCTCGAGCAGCCACAGCAGCAGGCCAGGGTCGACACTCCCGGAGCGAGTCGCCATCACGAGGCCCTCGAGCGGAGTGAAGCCCATCGTCGTATCGCGCGAGCGTCCATTTGCGATTGCGCACAGCGACGCGCCGGCGCCCAGGTGGCAGCTCACGATTCGCAGCTCGCCACCGTCGCGGCCGAGCAGCTCAGGGACACGCTGGGCTATCCATGCATGCGAGAGGCCGTGAAAGCCGAAGCGACGAATCGGCCACTGCGCTCGCCAGGATTCGGGCAGCGCGTACGTCGTCGCGGCCGGGCCCATCGTGGCGTGGAAGGCGGTGTCAAAGCAGGCCACCGCGGGGAGCGCCGGTAGCTCGGCGGAGACGGCATCGAGGGCAGCCAGCGACTTTGGCTGGTGCAGCGGCGCGAGGTCGGTCAGTTCGCGCAGCGCCGACTCGACCTGATCGTCCACGCGAATCGGCGCGTCGAAACGTGCGCCGCCATGGACGATGCGGTGTCCGACGGCGTCAGCCTGACCCAGCTCGCCCACCAATGCCGCGCGCACCTCCGCCCGGTCAACGACCGCACGCGCTGCGGCGATTTCGCGTGAGGCGAGCGTCTGATCATCGCCATCGATCAGCGCGAGCTTGAGGGTGCTCGAGCCGGCGTTGACGACGAGGACACGCATCGGCGCGATCTCGGCTCTAACCGGCGGCGGCTGGGAACACTGGCACGCCGGGCCAGGTCCAGTCGCGCACGTCCGGTACGTCGTCGCCGTACTCGCGCGTGTAGGCGCGGCAGTGCAGTCGCGCGTCCTCCATCTCCTGGCGCAGGTGCGCGCTGCGTTCGCCGAGGCCGTCAACGCGGTCGATCACGTCCATCACGAGGTGGAAGCGGTCGAGGTCGTTGAGCATCACCATGTCGAACGGCGTTGTCGTCGTGCCCTCTTCCTTATAGCCACGCACGTGCAGGTTCTGGTGATTGCGACGGCGGTAGGTAAGGCGGTGGATCAGCCACGGGTACCCGTGGTAGGCAAAAATCACCGGTTGCGCCACAGTGAAAAGCGCGTCGAACTCGTGGTCGGACAGGCCGTGCGGGTGCTCGCTGTCGGGCTGCAGGCGCATCAGGTCGACGACGTTGATGACCCGGACGCGAAGCTCGGGCAGGCGTTCGCGCAGGATCGCTGTGGCGGCGAGGATCTCGAGCGTCGGTACGTCGCCGGCGCAGGCGAGCACGACGTCGGGCTCGTTGTCGCCATCGCTGCTCGCCCACTCCCAGATTCCGAGGCCACGTGTGCAGTGGACGACCGCCTCGTCCATGCTCAGGTAGTTGAGCTCCGGCTGCTTTCCGGCCACGATCACGTTGACGTAGTCGCGGGAGCGCAGGCAGTGGTCGGCGACCGACAGCAGCGTGTTCGTGTCGGGCGGCAGATACACGCGGATGATCTCGGCCTTCTTGTTGACGACGTGATCGATGAAGCCAGGATCCTGATGGGAGAAGCCGTTGTGGTCCTGGCGCCAGACGTGCGAGGAGAGCAGGTAGTTGAGCGAGGCAATCGGTCGCCGCCACGGGATCTCGCGCGTGACCTTGAGCCACTTCGCGTGCTGGTTGAACATCGAGTCGACAATGTGGATGAACGCCTCGTAGCAGTTGAACAGGCCGTGGCGGCCGGTCAGCAGGTAGCCCTCGAGCCAGCCCTGGCAGAGGTGCTCGCTCAGCACCTCCATCACGCGCCCGTCAGGGGCGAGGTGGTCGTCGCTCTCGAGCCGCTCGGCCTCCCACGTGCGGTTCGTGACCTCGAGCAGCGCGCCGAGGCGGTTCGAGACGGTCTCGTCGGGGCCCATGACGCGGAAGTTGTCGGCGTTGGCGGCCATGACGTCGCGCAGGAAGGTCCCGAGCACGCGCGTGGCTTCGCTGTTGGTGGTGCCCGGCGAGGGCACGGCGACGCCGTAGTCGCAGAAGTCGGGCAGCTCGAGGTCGCGCAGCAGCAGACCGCCGTTGGCGTGCGGGTTGGCGCCCATCCGGCGGGTCCCCTCCGGTGCCAGCGCGGCCAGTTCCTCACGCAGCGCGCCGACATCGTCAAACAGCTCCTCGGGAACATAGGAGCGCATCCAGGCCTCCAGTTGGGCGCGATGCTCAGGGTTCGTCCGGACCTCCGACAGCGGAACTTGGTGGGAGCGGAAAGAACCTTCGGCCGGAAGGCCGTCGACGATCTTGGGGCCGGTCCAACCCTTCGGTGTGCGCAGCACGATCATCGGCCAGCGCGGCCGCGTCTGCTCGCCGTCCTCGCGCGCTCGACGCTGAATCGCGGCGATCTCCTCGATCACCTCATCGAGGGTGGCTGCCATCAGCTGATGCATCGTCTCGGGATCGGACCCCTCGACGAATCGCGGCGCGTAGCCGTAGCCCTCGAGCAGTGCGCGAAGCTCCGCCGGCGGAATCCGCGCGAGCACCGTGGGGTTGGCGATCTTGTAGCCGTTGAGATGCAGGACCGGCAGTACGGCTCCGTCGCGCGCCGCGTCGAGGAACTTGTTCGAATGCCAGCTCGCAGCTAGCGGGCCGGTTTCGGCCTCACCGTCGCCGACGACGCAGGTCACGAGCAGCTCTGGGTTGTCGAAGGCAGCACCGAAAGCGTGCACGAGCGCGTAGCCGAGTTCGCCGCCTTCGTGGATCGACCCCGGCGTCTCCGGTGCGACGTGGCTCGGGATGCCGCCGGGGAAGGAGAACTGCCGAAACAGCCGCCGCAGTCCCTCTTCATCGTGACCAATGTGGTGATAGACCTCCGTGTAGGTGCCCTCAAGGTAGGTGTTCGCGACGAGGCCGGGACCGCCGTGGCCGGGACCCGTCACGAAGATCGCGTCGAGATCGCGAGCCTTGATGACCCGGTTGAGGTGCACGTAGATGAAGTTCAGGCCGGGCGTCGTGCCCCAGTGGCCAAGCAGTCGCGGCTTGACATGCTCGGCTTTCAGCGGCTCGCGTAGGAGCGGGTTGTCAAGCAGGTAGATCTGGCCCACCGAGAGGTAGTTGGCAGCACGCCAGTAGCCGTTGATGAGCCGCAGGTCGCCCGGCGACAACGGCCCGTGAAGCGGGCTGTCGGGTTCGCCAGATTGCTGAGAGCTCACGGGCGCTGTGAGCGCCGGCGTGGTGGCGCGATCACACGCCGATTATGTTCCTCAGCGGCTACGGACATTGGCTGCACATCGTTGGGCCGGTCCCCTCGGCGTCAGTTGCTCCCGTACCAGGTGTCGGTGAAGTCCTGGCCGGTCGAGTCGAGGGGACCGGGCGCCGCCAGCACCGGGTTGTCGCCGTTCTCGCTCACCATCTCAATCGAGCTGCCGCCGAGCGCGGCGATCGATTGGGCGCTGCCATCGCCGGTCGTGGTGGCTGCGGCCGAGGTGAAGCTGGCGCTGCCGAAGTCCGAAAGCGCGGCCACCGAGCACGGGCTGCAGGTCTCGGGGCGTTCGACGATCCACTCGGCGGAGGACTGCTCACCGCCGGAGAAGCTGATCGTCGTGCTGAACGCGCCGCCGCTCCAGGGATGCGTGTTGTCGGCGATCGTCAGTGTCCAGTTGGTGCCGCTGACGCTGACCGACGCGCTGATCGAATCACCGGGCGCGATCGGGTAATGCGACGGTGAGAGCTCGACCTCGTCTCCACCGTTGACCGCGGGCGCGGTGTCGCCGTACATCTCCCACCAGGCGTCATAGACCGCCTTGCCCGAGCTGCAGTCGGCCTCGGTGCCGTCCTGCTCGACCGTTTCGCTGCCGTTGCCGCCGTCGATGCCGACCCACTGCGAGGAGTAGGTGGTTGCGTCACCGCTGCAGCTGACGCTCGGCACGGTCCAGCTGGCGCTGACCGAGGTGAACTCACCGCTCGAGCCGGCCGCGACGTAGCCCGACCAGTTGTAGCTCGCCTCCGCCTCGACCGTCAGCGTCGCCGCATTGGTCGTGGCAGGGCTGCCGACGCCGTTTGAGAACACGGCGCGGAACTGATCCCCGCTCTCGTTGGTGGCTGGGGTGAAGCTGTAGGCCGTCGAGGTGGCGCCGGCGACGTTGCCCCAACTGCTCCCGCCGTTTGTCGAGACCTGCCATTGCGCCGTGGGCGTCGGGCTACCCGACGCGGCGGCGGTGAACGTGCCCGAGTTGCCGCTCAGCACGATCTGGCTTGTCGGCTGGGTCGTGATCGCCGGCGCCGCGTCACTCGGCGGCGAGGTCGTGACGGTGAGCGTCGCGGCACTGGTTGTTGCGGGACTGCCGACGCCGTTGCTGAACACTGCTCGGTACTCGTAACCGGTCTCGCCGCTGCTGGCCGTAAAGCTGTAGGTCGTCGCGGTGGCGCCGGTGATCGAGCTCCAGCTGGTGCCGCCGTTGGTCGACTGCTGCCACTGCACGGTCGGCGCCGGAGTGCCCGATGCGGCGGCGGTAAAGGCAGCGCTGGCCCCGGTTGCCACTGTCTCGCTCACGGGCTCGGTGGTGATCGACGGCGCTATGTTGCGTGGCGTCGGAGTCGTGACGGTGAGCGTCGCGGCACCGGTTGTTGCGGGGCTGCCGACGCCGTTGCTGAACACCGCTCGGTACTCGTAGCCGGTCTCGCCGCTGCTGGCCGTAAAGCTGTAGGTCGTCGCGATGGCGCCGGTGATCGCGCTCCACGTGGTCCCGCTGTTGGTCGACTGCTGCCACTGCACGGTCGGCGTCGGCGCGCCCGATGCTGAGGCGGTGAACGTCGCGCTCGACCCGGCGACGACGCTTTCGCTCGCTGGGTCGCTCGTGATCGAGGGCGCAAACGTGCTCGGTGCCGCCGCGGTGACCGTGAGCGTTGCCGCGTGGGTCGTCGCGCTAGCAGTGGCATTGGTGAACACGGCGCGGTACTCCTCGGCGTTCTCGCTCGCGCTCGCCACGAAGCTGTAGGTCGCCGAGTGCGCGCCGGCGACGTTGGCCCAGCTCCCGCCGTCGTTCATCGAGAGCTGCCACTTGACTTTCGGCGACGGGCTGCCCGACGCGGCCGCCTTGAAGCTCGCGCTCTGGCCGGCCGCGACGCTCTCGCTGAGCGGCTGTGTCGTGATCGCTGGCGCCTTGGCAGCGCCCTTGGAGCTCCGCGAGGCCCCCTCTGCACGCACGTGGACCAGCACGGCCGCGGTCTTGCTCCCGTCGGCGCCGCTGATGGCGAGCTTGAAACGGTAGGTCTGCTCGGCGCTCGTTGCGTTGCGCGCGAGCTTCACCTCGACCGAGGCGACACCCGTAGCGCAGTCGTGGGTGGAGCTGAGCGCCGGTACGTGCGGGGTCGCCGAGAACCGGCAGAGCGCGGCGTTCTCGACATCGGCGAGCAGGCGGACCTTGCCACCCGATGCAGCCACCGTCGCGGGGATCGCGGTGAAGAGTGTGACGCGGGGGGTCGGGCTGGCGCTGGCCGGCCGGACGAAAAGCGCGGGCTCGCCTGCCGCACTGAGCGGCGGCGCCCCGACGGTCCGCGCGCCCGTGCCACCGGGCAACGCGGCTTGTGCTCCAAAGCCGCTGAGAAGTAGCGCGGCGCCCGCGATAAAACCGATAAGACCTTTGTGGTGGCGGCTGCAGCGCCGGGTGCGCATCGCGTCAGGCTATCGGGTTGCCGCGCCGCGACCACGCGCTCTGACCGAGCGGTTTGTGTGCATCGGGCGGGCTCAGGCGCCGCCGCCGTCCTAACCCCCAGGGCCCCTTGGCCGAGCGCTCTCAGTCGCTTGCAAACCAGTCGTCGGTGAAGCTCGCGCCAGTGTTGTCGAGCGCGCCGGGCTGGGCCAGGATCGTCGAGTTCGAGTCCGAGCTCGTCATCTCGACCGGCACGCCGTCAAGCGCGGCGATCGACTGCGAGGAGCCGTCAGCGGTGGCCGTCGCGTTGGCGAAGGTGACCGGGGTGAACTGCGCCAGGCTGCCCAGCGCACACGATGACGAGCCCTGGCACAGCTCGGGTCGCTCGACGATCCACTCGGCGGAGGTCTGCCGCGGCGGCGGCGAGGGAGCAGGGACGGTGGTTGTAAAGCTCCAAGCCGGTGTCTGGCTGGAGTCGGCTACCGCGAGCGTCCAGTTTGAGCCGACGACGCTCACCGAGGCCGTGATCTGATCGCCGGGCGACACTGGGTAGGAGACGGTCTCCGGGTTGCCACTGTTGACCGCGGTGTCGCCGTACATCTCAAACCAGGCCCAATACTGCGCGTCTCCGTTGATGCAGGCCGCGTCGGTTCCGTCCTGCTCGACGCTGTCGTCGCCCAGGCCGTCGATGCCGACCCACTGCGCCGAGTAGTTGGTGCTCGACGCTGGGCACGTTGCGGTCGGGACCGTCCAGCTCGCGCTCACCGAGCTGTAGGGCGCTTGCTCGAGGGCGACGTAGCCTGACCAGTTGGCGCTGAAGCCGTAGTTCACAGCCAGGATGGCGGGCTCGGTGATCACCGAGCCGAGCCCATTCGTAAAGACGGCGCGGTACTCGTTGTGGTTCTCACCGACGCTCGCGGCGAACTTGTAGGTGCTCGAAAGGGCGCCCGCGACGTTGACCCACGTACCGCCGCTGTTGCTCGAGACCTGCCACTGCACGGCCGGTACCGGGTTGCCGGCCGCGGCAGCCGTGAACGAGACGTTGGTACCGGCCTGCACGGCGTGGCCCTGCGGTTGCTCGGTGATCAAAGGAGCATCGGCCGCTCGGCTGTTGACGGCGGCACTGAGGGCGGTGTCGACCGTCAACGCTGCCGCCCTAGTCGTGGCCTTGCCGTGCGCGTTCTTGAACACCGCGCGAAACTCGTCGCCGTTCTGCGCCGCAACGGCCATGAACGCGAACGTCGCTTGGCTCACACCTGGGACGTTGTGCCACCGCTCCCCCGAGTTCGTCGAGAGCTGCCACTGCACGGTTGGCTTGGGCGTGCCCGATGCGGCCGCCTTGAACTTTGCGTACTGGCCGGGTGCGACGCTCACGCTGTGCGGTTGACCGACGAGCGCGGGAGCGTGCGGCTCGCGACGCTCGCTGATTGCTCGTCCGCGGCGAGCCCCGGCGCGGCGCACGGTGAACGCCTTCTCGGGGATCACGCTCGCGAGCGCGCGCCCCGCCTCGATATGGCCGAGCGCCACGCCGGGCGAGCTCGAAGCTGGCGATCCGACGCCGCCGAGGAGGAGCAGCAGGACGCTCGCCATGAGCGCTGCGGCGCCGAGCGCGGCGCGCNNGGCGGCCCGCCGGCGGCGCAGCGCTCGGGCCTCGCGCGCGACTCGGTACCGGGGCTGCGGCGGGTGTCCTCCATCAGAGAACGTTTCGACCATCGCGGGCCGAAGCTGAAGCTCATCCGGCGATGCCGCGCGCCTCACACCTCGATCTCGTGCAACGGCCCGACGTCGCCGGGCGATCGCCTGACGCCCACAAACAAACGACGCCAGCGACGTTTCGCCTGCTAATTCGCGACCGCCCGCCCGTCCACGACCCTCACAGAGTCGCGGCCGCCAGGTCGTCCTCAACCCGCACAGCGCCACAACCGTTTGGCGCCCCTCGCCTCGCGCGCGTCCGCTAGATTCGGGCGCGATGAGCGAGCAAATGGATCCAGGACCGCCGAGCCTCGCGCGACCGGCCCGCAGTCGCGCGCTCCTCGGCCTCGAGTTCCCGGCCACGATCGACTTCGACAACGACGAGCTCGAGTGGCGACGCCTCTTCTCCGAGCTGTTCGGAACCTTCCTGCTCGTCCTCGTCGGCGTNNCTGATGGTGATGGCGATCATCCTCTTCATGGGCGCCGTATCAGGCGCCCACCTGAACCCGGCGGTGACGCTGAGCTTCACGCTCCGCGGCGATTTCCCGTGGCGACGCGTCCCCGGCTACATCCTCGTCCAGCTGATCGGCGCTGCTCTGGCGTGCCTGTTCGTCCGCGAGGTCCTCGGCGGTGCCGGCCATCTCGGCGCAACGCTGCCGGGCAGTCACATCGCCGACTGGAAGGCGATGCTGATCGAGCTGGTGCTCACGCTCGGCCTCGTCAGCACGATCCTCGGCACGGCTTCGCGGGCCCAAAACGTCGGCACGCTCTCGGCCGTTGCGGTCGGCGGCTACATCGTGCTCGCCGGGCTCTGGTCGAGCCCGATCAGCGGGGCTTCGATGAACCCGGCGAGGTCGTTCGCGCCGGACCTCATCCGCGGCAACTTCGCTCACTACTGGGTCTACCTCGTCGGGCCGCTCGCCGGCGGCGTACTCGCGGTCGGCGCCGCTTGGATGCTCCGCGGTCCGGGCGGCGACGCCGGCGGGCTCGCGGCCGCGCAGGGTCGACTCGAGCGGGTTGTCAGAGCTGGACTCGAGTCGGAGGCGAGCGCGTCTGGCGCCCCGAAACCGTGACCGGCGCGCGTTGATTGTCCGCCTGCGCTGGCGCGGCGTAGCGGCCGTGGTGATCCTCGTGGTGCTCGCCGGCGCCTGGGGTGCCAGCGCGTTCGGCGCCGGCGGGCGGGCAAAGCCAAGCCTCGCCAAGATTCACACCTTTATCGACCTGGTCGCGGACCTCCCGAGCGATCTCGACGCGACGGGGATACCTGAGACCGCCCAGATCGAGCTCGAGCCGAGCTGGTCGAGCGAGCTCGTGCGGCCAGCTCCGGCGACGCCGGGCCCCAACGCGACGCTGCCCTCAGCCGACGCTGTCGTCCCTTACCTCGCGACCTCCTGGCAGCGCAGTCCGGACGGGGACTACACCTTCCAGTTGCGCCACGGCGTGCGCGGCCCGACGGGAGATCTCTTCACCGCCGCCGACGTGCAGTGGAGCTTCGAGCGCGCACTTGCCGCCTCGCCGGTCGCCCCGTTTCTCCTCTCGCTCGCGAACGTCGATACCCGCGATCCGGTGACGATCCTCTCCGCCTTCTCGGTACGCATCAACGCGACAGCGCCGAGCCCGCTGTTACTCGGCGTGCTCGCGGACTTCGACGTCGGCATCTATGACCGCGACGTCTACCTCGAGCACGCGAGTTCGGGCGACCCCTGGGCCGAGCAGTGGGGCGTCAGCCATTCGGCAACCTTCGGCGCTTACTTCGTGAGCAAGTTCCTCCCCGGCAAGCGCCTCGTGCTGAGCGCAAACCCGGGCTCCTGGGTCCATCCCTACTACACGACCGTCGACATCGATCAGGTGCCGGATTCCGGTACGCGTCTCGCCGACCTGCTCGACGGCACCGCCGATCACACAACCGACCTGCAGTGGAACGATTTCGCGACCGCGGTCCAGGACGCACACGGAGACCACCTCAGCGCGACGATCCTCGAGAGCGGGCCGCTGGTCGAGTCGTGGCTGCTGAACGTCGCGGGTGGGCCACTCGCCAAACCGCTGGTCCGCCGCGCCCTCAACCTGGCGGTCAACCGAGCGGAGTTGAACCAGGCGATCTACGCCGGTTACGCCGCGCACGACGCGCTGACGATCCCGGCGATCTACGGCCGATCGCAGCCCGTTGACTACGACCCGGCATTGGCCCGGCGCCTGTTCGCAAAGGCGGGCTACCCGAACGGCCTCACGCTGCACCTCGACGTGGGCACGGACATCGGGGACGGCAATGGGTCCTACGAGGTCGAGCTGCTCACCGCCCAGCTCGCCCAGGTCAACGTCCGGCTGCTCACCGCGAGACTCAGCAACCCCGACCAGATGCTCGCGCTCGAGCAGACCCACCAGGTTCCCTCAACGATCGAGGACATCCAGCCACTGGTGAGCGGAGCCGCTTTCCTGCTGCTCGAAGACGACGCGGCGACGCTCGATGCCGCGAGCCCGGCGGCCGTCGACGGCTACCACGACCCGGCGCTGGCAGCGCTGCTGACGCAGCTCCGCAGCACGCCGGCCGGCCCCGCCGCTCAGAGTCTCGTGGCACGCGCGGCAAAGATCGTCGACCAGGACATGCCGGTCGTCAATCTGCTCGCCACCCCGGTCCAGAACGTCACACGGGCGGACATCACGGGCTACGCCGCCTACGCGGTGCCGGTCACCTACTACGAATTCCTTCACCCCACGCTAACGTCTCCGTCGCGATGAGCCCTGACCTCGATCCGCAGGGCGACGGCGAGCTCTACCGCCGCGTACTCGGCCATCTACCTACCGGTGTCACGGTGATCACCGCCTTGGATGACGGCGAACCGGTCGGCATGTCAAGCAACTCGTTCACATCGGTCTCGCTGCACCCACCGCTGGTCCTCTTCTGCCCGGCGAAGGGCTCGCTGACCTGGCCCAGGATCCACGCCAGCGGCAGCTTCGCAGTCAACGTCTTCGCCGCGCACCACGAGCAGGCCGCGCGGCGCTTCTCACAGCGCGGCATCGATCGCTTCGAAGGCGTCTCCTGGCACGCGCGCCCGGCGGGGCCGGCGCTCGACGACGCGCTCGCCTGGATCGAATGCACGATCGACGCCGAGCACGACGCCGGTGATCACCTGATCGTCGTCGGCGCGGTGCGGGCACTGGAGGTTCGCGAGGGCGAGACCAAGCCGCTGGTCTTCTTCCGCGGCGGCTACGGCTCGTTCGCCGGCGAGGCCTAGCGCAGCCACCCGCCCCCCGCGTCGCACGCCCTCACGGACACCACTCCCGCCGGGCAGCCTCACGCGAGCGCCTATGCTTCAGCGATGGACGCCGTGACTAGGCGCAGAGTGACCTTCTCGCGCAATGTCACGCTGTCGCTCTCGCGCACCTGCGTCTCGCACTGCAAGTACTGCGCCTTTGCGACTCATCAGCGCCACCTGCACGAGCCCGAAGAGGTTCTGGCGCTGCTCGACGAAGCGGCCCACCGCCGCGTCAAGGAGCTCCTCGTCCTGACCGGCGATGACCCGGCCTACCACCCCGGCGTCAAGGCAAAGCTCACAGCGCTCGGCTTCGAGGACTTCGTCGCCTACGTCATCTGGGCCTGCGAGCAGGCCCTCGCGAGAGGCCTCCTGCCGCACACAAACCTCGGCGCCCTCCCGCGCCGAGACCTTGCCCGCCTGCGCGAGGTGACGGCCTCCCAGGGGTTGATGCTCGAGTCGCTGCGCCCCGACCTCCTCGCCCACGCCGCCTCGCCAACCAAGGATCCGCAGCTGCGCCTGCAGACGATCCGCGACGCCGGCGAGCTCAAGATCCCCTTCACCAGCGGCATCCTGATCGGCATCGGCGAGGACCCCGAGGACCGCATCGCGGCGCTGCAAGCGCTCGCCGAGCTGCACGACCGCTACGGCCATCTGCAGGAGGTGATCCTGCAGAACTTCGTCCCCCACCGCCGCTACTACGGCGAGGAGCCGGCCGACGTCGCGACCGCCGCCGCCGCGGACTACTGGCGCACCGGCGTCGGCCATCACCCCGAGCTCCCGCTCCCCGCCTGGGCCTGCGAGGTGAGCATCGCCGAGGTCGCGACCCTCGTCGAGGCGACCCGCGAGCTGCTCCCGGGCGTCGGCGTCCAGATCCCCCCGAACCTCTCGGACTGGTGGCCGGAGCTCGTCCGCGCCGGCGCCAGCGACCTCGGCGGCCTCTCGGCCAACGGCGACCACATCTCCCCCGAGCACCCCTTCCCCTCGCCCCATCAGGTCCGCCGCACGCTCCAGGCCGAGGGCATCGCGCTGGCAGAGCGCCTCTGCGTCTACAGCCCCTACATCGACGCCGACTGGATCGCTCCCGGCGTGCTCGACGTGATCAAGTCCCGCTACTGGTCCTTCATCCCCCGCCGCGGCTCGGGCCGGCGCTCGGAGCGGCTGATCCGCCGGGATCTGGTTTCTGGTGCGGTCAGCAAGGGTCGCGACGGCGTCGTGCTAAGTGAGGATGAGCTCACAGCGCTCTTTGCCGAGACGCGCCCGGAGGCGATCGAAGACATCCGCGAGGCCGCCGATGAGCTCCGCGAGGAGCTGGTCGGCCCGACCGTGACCTTTGTCGTCTGCCGCAACATCAACGTCTCGAACATCTGCATCGTCGGCTGCGCCTTCTGCGGCTTCGGCCAGGGCAAACGCTCGCCCGACGCCTACGAGCACGACCGCGCGACGCTGGAGGAGAAGGTCCGCGAGGCCGTCGAGTTCGGCGCCACCGAGATCTGCATGCAGTCCGGCATCCATCCCGACTGGACGCTCGAGGACTACGAGCACTGGCTGCGCGTGGTCAAGGAGGCCGCACCGCAGCTCCACCTCCACGCCTACTCGCCGATGGAGATCGCGCACATGTGTGACATCTCCGGGCTCCCGCCCGACGAGGTCTTCGCGCGCCTTCGCGCAGCGGGTCTCGACTCGACCCCCGGGACCGCCGCCGAGGTCCTCCACGACGGCGTCCGCGAGCGCATCTCGCCAAACAAGCTGCCGGTCGCGCGCTGGGTCGAGATCATCGAGGCCTCCCACCGCGCCGGTCTGCGCTCGACCGCGACCGTGATGTTCGGCCACATCGAAGAGCCCTGGGAGCTCGCCGAGCACATGCGTGTCGTGCGCGAGCTGCAGCAGCGCACCGGCGGCATCACCGAGTTCGTGCCGCTCTCCTTCATCCCTTTTCAGACGCTGCTCGGACGCACGCACGGGATCGAGGAGCTCGCGACCGAGGAGAAGCTCAAGCACACCGCGGTCTTCCGCCTCGCGCTCGGTGCGAGCATCCCCAACCTTCAGAGCTCGTGGGTCAAGATGGGCCTCGACGCGGCGAGCGAGTCGCTGCGCTGGGGCGTCAACGATCTCGGCGGGACGCTGATGGAGGAGTCGATCAGCCGCATGGCGGGCTCCTACCACGGTGTCAGCCTCAATCCCGAGGATCTGGTCGGCGCCGCCCACCGCGCCGGCCGGCCGGCGGCGGAGCGCACCACGCTCTATGAGATCCGCCGCCGCTATGAGCGCGAGGCGGTCGCGACATGATCGGCGCTCCCTGCCGCGCTAGGATCGGACGGCTCTGAGCACGGTTCAACACCGCAGCGCCAAGCGCGCCGTCGTGCCATCGCCGGCTGGCGGAGCGGCAGCAGCGGCGGCTCCGCTCCACCTCGAGCAGAGCGACCGCGTCGCGCTGCTGCGCTTCATGCTGCTGCACCGGGCGGTCGAGGACCGCGGCGCGAGCCTCTACAAGCAGGGCAAGGTGCCCGGCTCGTTCTACGACGGCCGCGGCCAGGAGGCGACCTGCGTCGGCGCCACCTTCGCGCTCGCCGCCGCCGACCCGGTCTGCCCGCTGATCCGCGACCTCGGTGCCCACCTCGTCAAGGGCACCCCGCCGCGCGACGTCCTCGCGCACTACCTCGGGCGCGCCGACGGCGTCAGCCACGGCCGCGAGGGCAACGTGCATTTCGGCGACGCCGCGCACGGCGTCGTCGGGATGGTCTCGATGCTCCCCGACATGATGGTGGTCGCCGTCGGCATGGCGCTCGCCTTCAAGCTCCGCGGCGAGCAGCGCTGCGCCACCTCGTTCTTCGGCGACGGCGCAACATCGGTCGGCGACTGGCACGAGGCGATGAACTTCGCCGCCGTCATGCAGGTCCCGGCGATCTTCATCCTCGAGCACAACAACTACGCCTACTCGACGCCGAGCGCGCGCCAGTTCCTCGTCGATCCCGTCGAGCGCGCCGCGGCCTACGGGATCCCCGGCGTGAGCGTCGACGGCAACGACGTCGAGGCGGTCTTCGAGGTCGTCCGCGAGGCGCGCGAGCGAGCGCTCTCCGGCGCCGGCCCGACGCTCGTCTCGGCGCAGACGATGCGCATGCACGGGCACGGCCTCCACGACGACGCGCGCTACGTCCCCCCCGAGCAGCTGGCGGAGTGGACGCTCCGCGATCCGATCGAGCTCCAGAGCAAGCGCCTCGCCGCGCTCGGCGTCGACGTCGACGCGCTCGCGGCGGACGTCAAGGCCGAGGTCGACAAGGCCACCGAGGAGGCGCTGGCGATGGCACTTCCCGACCCCGCCAGCGCTACGACGGGCGTCTTCTGCCTCGGCGAGCCGATCCCGGTCGGATCCGGCGACGCTCCATGGAGCGGCTTTCGCTGATGCCCCAGCTGACCTATCTCGAAGCGATCTCGGACGCCCTGCGCGTCGCGATGCGCGAGGACGAGCGCGTGATCCTGCTCGGCGAGGACATCGGCGAGCACGGCGGCGCATTCAAGGTCACCGACGGGCTGCTCGCGGAGTTCGGTGCCGAGCGCGTGATCGACACGCCGATCTGCGAGGAGGCGATCGTCGGCAGCGCGGTCGGCGCCGCCATCGTCGGCATGCGCCCCGTCTGCGAGATGCAGTTCGCCGATTTCGTCGCCTGCGCCTTTGACCAGATCGCCAACGTCGCCGGCAAGCTCCACTACCGCCTCGGACTCGCCGCACCGATCGTCGTGCGCCTCCCGAGCGGCGGCGGTTTCTCCGGCGGGCCCTACCACTCGCAGAATCCCGAGGCCTGGTTCCTGCACTCACCGGGCCTCAAGGTCCTCGCGCCGTCGAGCGCGGAAGACGCCAAGGGGTTGCTGCTCGCGGCGATCGCCGACCCCAACCCGGTCCTCTTCCTCGAGCACAAGAACCTCTACCGCCGCGTGCGCGGCGAGGTGCCCGACGGGAGCTATGCCACGCCGTTCGCGGCGCGGACCGTGCGCGAAGGCGACGAGCTCGTCGTGATCGCCTACGGCGCCATGGTCCACACGGCGCTCGAGGCGATCGAGCAGCTCCCCGACGCGAGCATCCGCCTCCTCGACCTGCGTTCGCTCGCCCCGCTCGACGAGGATGCGATTCTCGCCGCCGTGCGCGATTGCTCAAAGGTCGTGATCGTCGATGAGGCCAACTACACCTGCGCGCTCGGCGCCCAGGTCTCCTCGCTGATCGCCGAGCGCGCCTTCGAATACCTCGAGGCGCCGATCGTCCGCGTCGCGACCCCCGACGTACCGATCCCCTTCGCTCCGGTCCTCGAACGCGCGGTCCTGCCCAGTGTCGAGCGGATCCGCGGTGCCTGCGATGAGCTCCTCGCCTACTGAAACCCGCGTCGAGGTCGTGATGCCCCAGCTGGGCATCTCGGTCACCGAGGGCACGATCGTGCAGTGGCGCAAGAGCCCGGGCGAAGCCGTCGCCTACGAGGAGCCGATCTGCGACATCGACACCGACAAGATCGAGTCGGAACTCCCCTCACCGGTCGCCGGCACCCTGATCGAGATCCTCGCGGAGGCCGGCGAGACGGTCGCGACGGGCAGCGCGATCGCCGTGATCGCATCCGACGGATCACATGAGGTTGCGCCCACGGCGCTCGACACGGTCGAGCCCGAGGCGACGGACGCCGTGGCCGAGCGCCGCGATCACCTCCACTCGCCCGTCGTCCAGCGCCTCGCCGCCGAACACGGCATCGACCTCGCGACGGTCAAGGGCAGCGGAACCGGCGGCCGCGTGCGCAAACAGGACGTGCTCGCAGTGATCGCCGACCGCGCGAGCGGCGGCCTCCAGCCCTACGCGCCGCCGCCGCCGGTCCCACTCACGCGCATGCGACGCTCGATCGGCGACCACATGAAGCGCTCGCTCGAAACCGCCGCGACCGTCACGTCGTGGATCGAGGTCGATTTCACCGCGATCGAGGCGGCCCGCGCGCAGTTCGGTACGACGGCGCTGCCGATCGTCGCGAGCGCGACGATCGCGACGCTAAGCGAGTTTCGCGACCTCAACGCCTGGCTCGACGGCGGCGACATCGTGCGTCACGAGACCGTCAACCTCGGCATCGCGGTCGCGCTCGGGCCCGAGGGTCTGCTCGTCCCCGTGATCCGCCACGCCGAGCGCCTGGACATCAGCGAGCTCTCCGAGCGGATACGCGATCTCGCGGCGCGCGCCCGCTCCGGCGAGCTCAAGCCGGAGGAGCTCCGCGACGGCACGTTCACGATCACCAACCCCGGGCAGTACGGCACGATCATGGCGACGCCCGTGATCAATCAGCCGCAGGTCGCGATCCTCGACACCGAGGCGATCGTCAAGCGCGCGGTTGTGATCCGCGAGGCTTCCGGCGAGGAGCAGATCGCGATCCGCCCAATCTGCATCCTCGGCCTCTCCTGGGATCACCGAGCGCTCGATGGCGTCTTGGCGGCGCAGTTCCTCGGCGCCCTTCGCGGACGCCTCGAGAACTGGTCCTAGCCACCGGCTCGCCAACCGCCATCGCGGTCAGGAAGCGAGCGTCACCGACCCGTCCGCATGGAGGGTCCAGAACGGGTTGTGGGCCACCTCCCAGGGGTGGCCGTCGGGGTCGACGAACATTCCCGAATAGCCGCCCCAGAAGGCCTGCGCAGCCGGGCGCGTGATGACCGCTCCAGCGGCTTGCGCTTGCGCCAGCAGCGTGTCCACTGTGGCTGGCGAGTCCGCGCAGTAGCCCAGCGCGACGCCGCCCCAACCGCCGTTGTCGGCGACGCCACTGTCCTCTGCGAGCTTGCCGCGATCCCAGAGCGCGAAGACGAGACCCCCGGCTTGGAAGAAGACGATGTCGCCGTCAGGCTCGGCCGACGCGCTCCAGCCGAGCTGCTCATAGAAGGCCCGCGCGCGACCGAGATCGCCGACGCCGAGCGTGATCAGGCTCACCCGCTGTTCCATGCCTGCGCGGAGTCTCGCGCGGCGCCGCGAGCGCCGCTACTCCTCCAGCTCACCCGCGTAGAGCGCGAATACGGCACCCTGCGGGTCACTGACAATCCCGATCTTCGCGATTGCGATCTCGATCGGCCCGGCGAGCGTCCTGCCGCCCAGCTCGACCACCGACGCCAGCGCGGCGTCGATATCCTCGACCGCGAAATAGGGCAGCCAGTGCGGGGGCGCGGGAGACTGCAGCGCACTGATCCCGCCGTTGCCGCGCCCGCCGTTCATGATCACCAGGTAGGGCTCCGGGCTGTTTTCGTAGGGGGTGAAGGTCCAGCCGAAGAGCTCGCCGTAGAACGCGGCCGCGCCGTCAACATCGGACGTGTTGAGGTCGTTCCAGGCCAGCGCGCCGGGGGCGTTTACCAGCTGCGCCCCGTTATGCTCGCGCGGCTGCCAGATCTCGAAGAAGGCGCCCTGGGGGTCCTGCAGCACCGCCATGCGCCCCGCCTCAAAGACGTCGAACGCCGGCGCATGCGCGCTCCCGCCGAGCTCCTTGACGCGCTCGACCGTGGCGTCCGCATCAACGACCGAAACGTATGAGTTCCAGGCCGGCGGCGCACCGGCGTCACGCTGAGCCTCTGGCTGAGGGCCGATCCCGGCGACCTGCTTGGAGCCGACCTTCATCATCGAATACACGAGGCCGTGGCCGATCGGCATATCGTCTGCCTGCCAGCCGAACAGGGCGCCATAGAACGCCTTCGCGGCCGGCTGGTCGGTGGTTGCCAGGTCAGCCCAGGAAAACGTTCCGGGCGTGTACTCGCTGCGCTCTCCCATCAGGGAAACATAGCGTCTCCTGCCCGGAGTCCCGATGCGGCGGCGATCGCCGATCACACCCCGAACGCCGAACGCCGAACGCCGAACGCCGAACGCCGAACGCCGACCGCCAGAGCGCTGTCGCGCCTCGCTCAGCCCACCAGTCGCACGATCGCGACGATCCCGACGACGACGATCAGGGCACGCAAGGCGGGAGCCGGCAGTCGCCGCCCGTAGCGCGCGCCCAGTACGCCTCCGGTGATCGATCCGCTCGCGAGCAGTGCCGCCGCGGTCCACGAGACGTGGGGGGCGGCGAAGGCGAAGACGACGCCGGCGGTGAGGTTCGCGACGCCGGCAAGGACGTTCTTCGCGGCGTTGATCCGCTGCAGCGGTTCGTCGAGGCCGAGGCCGAGAATCGCCAGCAGCATGATGCCCTGGGCGGCGCCGAAGTACCCCCCGTAAACACCGGTGAGGAAGGTGGCCACAACAAGCAGCGGGCCGCCTTCGCTACGCGCGTTATCGGCCAGCGCGGCGCGTGCCGCGAGGATCCGCCCGAGGCGTGGCTGCGCGAGGATCAGGATCAGCGCGAGCACGATGAAGCCGGGAACGATCGTCCTGAAGGCGGAGGCCGGCAGCTCCAGCAGCGCCACCGCGCCGATCACGGCACCGATCAGCGACGCGCAGGCGAGGCCGGCGACGCGCCGGCCCTGGCCTTCGAGCTCGTGGCGATAGCCGTACGCGCCGGTGAACGAACCCGGCGCGAGCCCCAGCGTGTTCGAGACGTTCGCGGTCACCGGGGCGAAGCCGAACGACAGCAGCACCGGGAAGGTGATCAGCGTTCCCGACCCGACGACGGTGTTGACCGTGCCCGCGGCCAATCCGGCGACGATGATCGCTAGAACCTCGAAGACGCTCACGCGCGCCGATCTTCGCGACGTCGTTGCACCCCTCGGCAGCCTATTGGCGCGGCAGGCGAGGGGGGTGGGCCTTCAAGTTCGCGATAATCGAAGGGCAAACCGTTTGATCGCCCCGCCGCAGGAGGCCTCCGTGTCGACCGATAGCTTTGCCGCCCGTTCCGAGCTCAAAGTTGGGAAACGCCGCTTTGAGATCTTCCGCCTCGACGCGCTCCAGCAGCGCTTTGACGTCGCGCGGCTGCCGTTCTCGTTGAAGATCCTGCTCGAGAACCTGCTGCGCACCGAGGGCAACGGCGCCGTCACCGCGGCCGACATCGAGGCGCTGGCCAGCTGGGAGGCCAGGGCCGAGCCGAGCAACGAGATCGCGTTCTCGCCGGCGCGCGTGCTGATGCAGGACTTCACCGGGGTGCCCGGGATCGTCGACCTCGCGGCGATGCGCGACGCGATCGCCGACCTCGGGGGCGATCCGCAGAAGATCAATCCGCTCGTGCCCGCCGAGCTGGTCATCGACCACTCGGTTCAGGTCGACGTCTTCGGCAGCCGTGACGCCTTCGCCCGCAACGCCGAGCGCGAGTTTGAGCGCAACGTCGAGCGCTACGCCTTCCTGCGTTGGGGCCAGGACGCGTTCGACAACTTCGCCGTCGTGCCGCCCGACACCGGGATCTGCCATCAGGTCAACCTCGAATATCTCGCGCGCGTCGTCTTCGTCCGCGACGCGCCGGCCGGGCAGGCACCGCAGGCCTATCCGGACACGCTCGTCGGCACCGACTCACACACGCCGATGGTCAACGGCCTCGGGGTTCTCGGCTGGGGCGTCGGCGGCATCGAGGCTGAAGCGGCGATGCTCGGCCAGCCGCTGTCGATGCTCGTGCCGCAGGTCATCGGGTTCAAGCTCCACGGCGCGATGCGCGAAGGGACAACGGCCACCGACCTCGTCCTTGCGATCGCCGAACTGCTCCGCGCCAAGGGCGTGGTCGGGCGCTTCGTCGAGTTCTTCGGCGCCGGTCTCGCGAATCTGCCGCTCGCCGACCGCGCAACGATCGGCAACATGTCGCCCGAGTTCGGCTCGACCGTGTCGATCTTCCCGATCGACGCCGAGACGCTGCGCTACCTCGAGTTCACGGGGCGGGCGCCCGAGCAGATCGAGCTCGTCGAGGCCTACGCCCGCGAGCAGGGCCTTTGGCACGACGAGCACTCCGAGCAGCCGGTGTTCACCGACATCGTCGAGCTCGACCTCGGTGAGATCGTCCCGGCGATCGCGGGACCGCGCCGGCCGCAGGACCGGGTCCTGCTCAGCGAGGCACGTGAACGCTTCCACGAGGCGCTCGCGACTTACAGCTCGACACCACAGGCAAATGGAGCTGGCGGCACGGCCGTAGCCGAACGCCTCGAGCACGGCCACGTGGTGATCGCCGCGATCACGAGCTGCACCAACACCTCAAACCCCGCGGTCATGATCGGCGCCGGATTGCTGGCTCGCAACGCGGTCGCGCGCGGCATGCAGGTGAAGCCCTGGGTCAAGACATCGCTCGCCCCGGGCTCGATGGTCGTCACCGACTACCTCGACCGCGCGGGCCTCACAGAGCCGCTCGAAGCGCTCGGTTACAACCTCGTCGGCTACGGCTGCACGACCTGCATCGGCAACTCCGGGCCGCTCGATCCCGAGCTCTCGCGCGAGATCGCCGAGCGCGACCTGAGCGTCGCCGCGGTGCTCTCCGGTAACCGCAACTTCGAGGGGCGGATCAACCCCGACACGAAGATGAACTACCTCGCCTCGCCGCCGCTTGTCGTCGCCTACGCACTCGCGGGCACGATGGACATCGACATGCTGAACGATCCGCTGGGCGAGGATCGCGACGGCGAGCCGGTCTATCTGCGCGACATCTGGCCGAGCTCGGCGGAGATCGCACAGACTGTCGAGCAGGCGATGCGCTCAGACATGTTCCGCGACCGCTACGCGCAGGTCTTCGATGGTGACGAGCACTGGAAGACGCTCGATGTGCCGATCGGTGACCGCTTCGCCTGGGACGAGGATTCGACCTACGTGCGCCGGCCGTCGTTCTTCGAGAACCTCGCGGTCGAGCCTGAACCGCCGACAGACATCGTCGGTGCACGCGCGCTGGCCGTGCTCGGCGACTCCGTGACGACGGACCACATCTCGCCCGCCGGAGCGATCAAGCGCGACAGTCCCGCGGGACGCTATCTCGAGCAGCATGGCGTGACGCCGGCCGAGTTCAACTCCTACGGTGCGCGCCGCGGCAACCACGAGGTGCTGGTGCGCGGGACGTTCGCCAACATCCGCCTGCGCAACCTGCTGGGCGCCCCCGGCCGCGAGCCGCTGAAGGAAGGCGGCTTCACGCGTCACCTTCCTGATGGCGAGGAGCTCGCGATCTACGACGCGGCGATGCGCTACGCCGACGAGGGCGTTCCGCTGGTTGTGCTCGGCGGCAAGGAGTACGGCTCCGGCTCCTCACGGGACTGGGCGGCCAAGGGCTCGCTGCTGCTCGGCGTGCGCGCGGTGATCGCCGAAAGCTTCGAGCGCATCCACCGCTCGAATCTCGTCGGCATGGGTGTCCTGCCGCTGCAGTTCAGCGACGGCGAGGGCGTTGCCTCGCTCGGGCTGACCGGTGAGGAGATCTTTGCGATCGAGGGCATCGCCGCGCCACTTGTGACGGGCAAGTTGCCCACCGACGCGACGGTCACGGCGGACGGCAAGAGCTTCAAGGTCCGCGTGCGGATCGACACGCCGATGGAGGTCGCCTACTTCTGCCACGGCGGGATCCTGCCCTACGTGCTGCGTCAGCTGCTCGCCGCCTAGCGGCCTGAGGCGAGGCTAGACGGCGTCGAGCGCTTCGATGTCGAGCGCCGCCTCGAAATTGACGCGGGCTTCGTCGGTGCGGTCCTCGGCACCCTCGGACACGGCCTCGCGCACCACCTCGAGCGGTTCGACGAAGCGGGATTGGCCGTAGCGGCTCCAGTAGCGGCTCGTGGCGAGTAGCAGCTCGGCGTCGAGATAGCGGCGCTGGCGGACCTGCGAGGTGTAGGAACGAAGGACTGCGAGCTTGCGGTCCATGAACTCGTCGACCGGTACGAAACGGTTGGGGTGGAAGTCGACGGTGCTCGAGGAGCTCTGGTAGCAGAAGAGCCGGGGAACGCTGCGCGCAGCCGCCAGTGTCGCCTGGTGGGTGTTGCGGTGGTCCTGGTTGAAGTCGTGCTCGCTGTGGGTGTAGACGGTGTCGGGGTTGACCTCGTCGATCACGCGTGTGATCTCGTTGATCGTCGCGCTGCCCATGGCCACGCTGGCTTCGGCGACATTGGCGTGGAACAGGCGCACCGACATCAGCTCGGCGGCGCGGCTCGCCTCGCGGGCGCGCTCGGCGGGCATGCCACTGACATCGCCGCCGGTGAGCACGAGCACCGCGACCTCGTGGCCTTGTGCCACGTGATTTAGCAGGATGCCGCCGCAGCCCACTTCGATGTCGTCGGGGTGCGCACCAATCGCCAGCACCGAGGCGCTGCTCGACGCCTTGCGGCGCGCGCTCAGCGCGGCGAGCTCGTCGATCTTGGCAATCAGCGTCGCTCGATCGACCGGTTTGGTGAGGAAATCGTCGGCGCCGACACGGATCGCCTCGACCGCGTTGTCGAAGCTGCGGTGACCGGTGAGGATCAGCGTCGCCACGTGCGGCTGCGCGGCCTTGATCTTCATCACCAGCTCGAGTCCGCTCATCCCCGGCAGCTCGATGTCGGTGATGATCAGGTCCCAGTCCTTCTCGCCGGCTGCCGCAAGCGCCGACTCTGCTGTCGGCGTCCAGCGTACGAGGGCGCGCTCACGCATGACCTCGGCCGTCACCGCGGCAAAGATGGCGTCGTCCTCGACGAGCAGGATGCGTAGACGTTGAGGCGTGGTCACGTGCCTGCCCCGCCCCGGCGAATTTCCGGCCAGGCCTTTCGGTGACGCCCGCCGCCCGTTCTATCCTGGTTGTGATGCCTCGCGCAAGGCCTGACTCCAGCTCCCCTGCCAGCAAGAAGCCGGCCGCGAAGGCGCCTGCAGCTAGCTCCCCGGCGGTCCTCTCGGCCGAGTTTGCCGAAATGCTGCTCGGGGCCATGCACGAGGGCGTGCTCGTCTACGACAAGGATGGTCATCCCGTCTACTGCAATCAGCAGGCGGTCGAGATTACGGGCTTCACCTTGGAGCAGCACACCTCGATGCCGTTCGAGGAGATCGTCAACAGCCTGATCGCTGAGGACGGCTCGCCCCAGGACGTCGCCGGACTGCCCTCGCGCGTCGTTTTGCGCACAGGCAAGGGGCACGCGATGACTTGCGGCAGGGTTTTCGCGGATGGCACGGTGGGCTGGCTCGATGTCAATGCCGAGCCGATTTTCAGCGCCGGTGCCGATGAGCTGTTCGGCTGCTGTGTCGTGATGCGCGACGCAACCAGGCGCAAGGCCGCAGAGGGTGCGCTCAAGGCGAGTGAAGAGATGAAGAGCGCCGTGATGGCGGCGAGTGTGGACGCCATCCTGACTGTCGACGCCGACGGTACGATCGTCGATCTTAACCGCTCGGCCGAGCGCCTTTACCGGACTACCCGGGCCGCGATCGGCGAGAAGCTCGAGACCTTCGTCCCCTGGCGCGATCGTGAGGTCTGGGCGCAGATTCTCGAACGGCTGCAGGCCAATCCGAAGCGTTTCCGTGGACGTCGTCTGGCAGGCGTCGGTCAGCGGAGCGACGGCAGCGAGTTCCCGCTCGAGGCGACGATCGACTCGCTCGACGCCAGCGGGCATCAGCTGTTCGTCACGTTCGTGCGCGACGTCACCGAGCGCCGAGCGGCCGAGCACCGGCTCGCTGACGCGCGAGATGCGGCACTGCGAGCGTCGGTTGTCAAGTCCGAGTTTCTTGCCACGATGAGCCACGAGATACGTACTCCTATGAATGGAGTCATCGGCAGTCTGGATCTCATCCTTGATTCGGATCTGTCGGACGGGTCACGCGAATTGGCAACAATCGCGCGCACTTCTGCAGGCCAGCTGCTGGGAATCATCGACGATATCCTCGACCTCTCGAAACTCGAGGCCAACAAGGTCCAGAGCCAGGCCAGCGAGTTCAATCTGGCCGCGATCGTCGAGGGGATAACCGACCTCGTTGCGCTGCCGGCGCAACAGAAGGGCCTTTCGCTGTCGTGCTTTGTTGATCCTCGCGTGCCGGAGTCTGTCGTCGGCGATGCGCGGCTGCTGCGCCAGGTGCTCGTCAACCTCGTTGGCAACGCGGTCAAATTCACCAACTCAGGCGAGGTGGCGATTCGCGCCGAGCTGCAGCCGACGACGGGCGAGGATCATCTCGCCGTGCAGTTCGCCGTCAGCGACACCGGCGTCGGAATTCCGGCCGAGTCGGTCGAGAAGCTGTTCGAGCCGTTCACCCAGCTCGACGGCACCTTCTCGCGAGTGCACGGTGGGACCGGACTCGGACTCGCCATCTCCTTTCGACTCGTGCAACTGATGGGTGGCGAACTGGTGGTCGATTCGGGCGTAGGCCGCGGCTCGACTTTCTCCTTCAGCCTGCCGTTCGCACTCGGGGATCAACCGGCTGAGGCGGCACGCGTGCCCAACGTCGAAGGCCGGACTTTGCGCGTGCTGGTGGCGGAGAGCTCGGCGAGCGCCGCTGAAACGATCGAGCGCTACGTCCGCGCGTGGGGGATGGTGAGCACACGGGCCACGACAGCCGCTGCAGCGATCGAATCCCTCGCCGCCGCGCCCGAGGACGAGCGCTTCGATGTCGCGATCATCGCGATCGACGCCGGCGAGGCGAGCGTTCCCGGGTTGGCCGGCGAACTCCGCGAGCTCGCCGGCGAGGACGGCCTGTTTGTCATTGCGCTGATCGACGCCGGCGAGGCGACGGGCGAGGTGGCCGCTGCGGCGAGCTACGCGGCGGAGCAGGTCTTCGATGCTGTCGTCGCCAAGCCGGTCAAGCAGGCGGCGCTCTATGAGGCGCTCGCTAGCGTGGGCGCTCCCACCGCTGGGCCGCTACCCGCGGCGCAGGCGTCCGAGGCCCCCCCCGGGGATCTCGGCGGCTTGCGGGTGCTGATCGCCGAGGACAACCCCGTCAATCAGCAGGTGCTGATGCGCCAGGCGTCGCGGCTCGGCCTTCGCGCCACCGCCGTCGAGAACGGGGAGGAGGCGGTCGACGCGCTCGCGCACGACGAATACGACGCCGTGCTGATGGACTGTCAGATGCCGGTCATGGACGGCTTTGAGGCAACCCGCGCGATCCGCGAGCGGGAGCAAGGCGGCGGCTCGAGGATCCCGATCGTCGCCGTCACCGCAAACGCGCTGCGTGAGGACTACGAACGCTGCCAGGAATCCGGTATGGACGAGTTTGTCGCCAAACCGGTGACGCTGGCGGCGCTCGCGAACGCGATCCGGCGTGCGCTCGTCGCCACCCGCGCGCCGTCGCAAGGCCCGGCGGACGGCACGCGCTCCGAGCAGGCGACGGCGCCGACGTTCGGCGCCGCGCTCGACGACTCGGGTATCGATCGCGGTGCCCTCGCGGCGCTGCAGGAGGACGTCGGCGGGGCGGCCGCGCTCGGTCGCATCGTCCGCCTGTTCCTCGAGCAACTCGACCCGGAGGTCGAGGAGGTCAGGCAGGCTGCAGCGGCTCGCGATCACCAAGCCCTCGCAAGAATCGCCCACCGGATGAAGTCAAGCTGCGCGACGCTCGGCGCAGGGACGCTCGCCGACGTGCTTGCCCAGCTCGAGGCCGCCGCTGGCGACGCCGACGCAGGGGCCTGCGATCAGCTCGCAGCGAGGTTCACAAAGGCCAGCGAACGAGTGCGCGCGGGGTTCGAGGGCGTGATCGAGCGCCTCGAAGCAGCTAGTTGACAGCCGCCCCGAGGGCGGCCGTCAACAGCCCGTACTGCTGTCGCACTCGGTCACCCGGTTCACTTCCCAACCCGCGCTCACAGGGTCGAGGAAGTAGGGCGGCGACAGTGCTTGGAAGCGCGTGTCGTAGTAGTAGCCCTTGGTGTAGCCCGAAACCACCGTGCCCCCGCTCTCGGTTCCCACAGGGCCGCGGAAGTTCTGCGCGATGACGCCGTAGACGTAGAGGTCGCCGAGCGTCGTGCCGCAGTCGAAGTTGTCGACGATAAACGAGTGGTTCACCGCGAGGATCGCGGCGTAGACGTAGAGGTTGGTGAGCGAGCCCGTGGCGTTGGTGTTGGGGTTCGGGCATGAAGCGAACGAGGCTGACGGGCGCGTCCCGGACAGTGGGTGGTAGACCCGCACAAAGTCATTGGCGATCAAGCCGAGCAGCGCTGTTCCGCTAGGGGTCGGCGGCGTGCCGCCGCTGCTGCTGTTGACGGTAACTCCGGTTGGCGTGATGTTGCCGTTGATGATGATGTCGTTGTCGGTGCCGATCGTCAGCGAGTTGGAGTACGTCCCCGAGACGGTCGCATTGCCGCAGCCGGTGTTATCTGCGTTGCTATAGGAAGCGCTTGAGTTCACGATGTAGGGCGTGTACGTGTTGGTGGGGGTGCAACCGCCACTCGCGTTGGTGACGTAGATGACGCCGTTTGATGGCGAGAGCCCTGTCGTCGCCGCGCCGCCGTTGTAGCTGGCGTTCGTGACCGTGAACGTGCTCCCGGTGAGCACGATCGTCGTCGGGCCGGTGAACACGCAGCCGGCTTTTGTGTAACAGCCATTGGTCTGTGTGGCGACGTTGCCATCGGCGACCTGGAGCAACTGCAGGTCGTTCGGCGGTAGCTGGAGTGTCGGCGCGGCGGTGTTGAGCGTCCCAGCGATGTCGCAGCCCGTGCACGTCGTCGTCGGCGTACCGTTGTTCGAATAGAACCCGGGTGTCTCGACAGCGTCAGAGGTGGTGCTTCCGAACTGCGGTGAGCCGCTGATCGAGACGTCATCGTTGCTGTGCATGGGGCCGTTGATCACATCACCGGTGATGAAGTTGATCGCGCCACCGCAGTTGCCGTTGCGGTTCTGGCCGGTCGCTGGAGCCGGAGAGGTCCAGTAGTAGACGGAGCATCCCGTCACGCTGTCGCCCGTGGCCGCCGGATCGAGGATCTCGAAGTTGGTGAAGTACACGTATTGCAGGAAGTTCGCCGCATTGAACTGCGCGACAAGCGTCCGCGTGATCGGGGCCCGCGCCGTTCCGGTTGTGGGCTGCGAGGTTCCGGTGAACTTCACACGGAAGGTGCCATTCGCGGGGGTGTTGCTCTTCTCGATCATCGTGCTGATCGGGTTGGCCCCGCTGCAGCCGGTTTGACCGGTCGCCGGGAGGTTCTCGTAGGTGTATGTCTCGATCGAGCCGTCGTTCGTCGAGCCCGGCACGGTCACCGCGGTCCCGGTCGTCCCGGTCGCGCCCGCCGCGCCCGACACGGGACAGCTCTCCCAGAAGTTCGGGTTGCTGTTGAGCGCCGAGTCGTAGACCGACAGCCCCGCATCCGCAGCGAGCAGCGCGCGCTTCTGATCGAGGTCGGCTCGGGTCGGACCGGTGTTGTAGAAGACGGCGTCGACCGCGCCGAACAGCAGCAGCGTGGCGACCGACAGCACGACGATCGCAACGATCAGGGAAAAGCCCCGTTCGTCGCGCGACGAGAGTCCTCGCTTGAGCGTGTTCACGAACATGGTTTCGGGGTCGTAGCTCCAGTGGTTCCGGTGGTCCCATTGGCGGCAGCCGTGAGCCGCAGTACGACGCTGTCCGACAGGTCAGCGGACCCTCCGAGCTGGTTGTTTCCGTCGCCCGGCTGGGACTGGAAATTGATGCCGACCTCGACCGTGCCCGACGCCCCACTCGCACCGAGCGGGCTCGTCGAGTACGGGCTGGGCGAGATCTGCTGCGTGAGCGTGCCAGCGGCGACGTTGTAGCCGTAATAGGTGAAGATCGGCGTCGTCGAGGCCTGCGTCGGAGTCGTTCCCGGCGCAGCGGCGTGCCCGATCAGCGTGAAGGAGGTGGCCGGCGTGGCGGCGTAGGAGTAGGTGGTGGCGCCACTTGCGCCGGTTGAAGCCTGTGCGGGATAGGTCGCCATGACGAGTGGTCCTCCGGGCGAGCTCAGGTAGACGCTGATCTCGCTCGGGTTGATATTCGGCGAGTCGCTGAGGGAACTGAAGAACGTGAGTGTGTCCCCCGAGCTGGGTGCTACCGCGGTGCTCCCCGTCGCCGAGGACGCCCCGGTTGCGCCGACGATCGGCGAAATGCCGTAACCCACCACGCAGCTCGAGTTGAGCGCTTGGACGATCTTCTCCATCGCCACGCTGCCCTGCTGGTTCGAGTCGATACGCTCGCTGTCGCCGTTGGCGAAGCTGAGCGAGGAGACGACGATCGCAAGCGCCGCCGCGCAGACGACCAGCCCGGCCGCGGTAGCCATCACCAACTCGATCAGCGTGTAGCCCCGCTCGTCGGACAGTCGCTCGCGCCAGCTCATGTCGGACACGTCCCGGTATTGCTGAATACGGCACTGGCACCCGTGGCGCCGCTCGTCACCGGGAGCGTGAGGGACGTGACCGTGGTGCCATCGAGGTTCGTGTTCGAGATCTGTGTCGCCCCCGAGGGCACGGCGCCCGTGTTCGTGTTGGTGGCGGTGTTTGCGAAGCAAACCTGGACCGAGTTGCCGTAGGGAGCCTGGACCGGGTAGACGGTCGACGAGCTGACGGTGACCGGCGTGGGCGCTGTGGGTAGCGTGCGGAACGCCGGGGTCGGGCAGGAGTCGTAGGTCGAGACGGTGTAGGGCAGCGGCGAGCCAGTCACCGCTGTCGTCGTCGATCCGCCGCCGCTGTTGCCGACGATGAACGCGTCAATCGAGATCGCGCTCCCCGAGTTGGCGGTGATCTTGAGCGTGTTCGTCCCGTAGGTCAGCGCCGGAGAGGTGTAGAGCGTCTGCTGGCGATTCGTCGAGCCGGCGGTGTCGGGGTAGTTGGTGCTCGTGCCGCTGTTGAGCGAGACGGCGGCGATCCCGTTGGCGCTCGCTTCCGTAGTGAGCACGCTGATGCTCGTGCCAATGAAGGTGACCGTCACGCTGGCGCCACTGGCGGTGCTGTCGGTCTCGTCGTTGTCGTAGTCGCCGGTCGTGGAGTAGCCCGGGACCGTGGAGTTCACCCCTGAGTACTTCCACCCCCCGGCGTAGGTGATCGTGGCCCCGCCCGAGCTGTAGCTGAGCTGGGAGTCGTTGGTGTCGCTAGCGGGGTTGCTCGAGTTGTAGTCGTCGTTGTAGGTAGTGCTGAGCGCCGGGGTATAGGAGGTGGTCGGCTTCAGCAGCATCGTCGGCACAATCACCGCGACACTCCCCGTCGCGCCGGCGGTTGTTCCGACTGTCGGATCGGTGTAGGTGGCTCCGGTTTGCCCCGTTAGCCCCGTGGTCCCGGTCGAGCCGCCGGGGTCATCGGCGCTGCACGTGCCCGCGTAGGCACTGTAGGTGGCGGGATAGAGCGAGTTTGAGGACACCGGCGAGGTGAAGGTGCCGACGGTGCCGTAGCTCTGCGTGTAGTTGGTGTTGTCGATGCTGAAGCTGTCCCAGTTGATCGGGCTCAGCGCTGCGCCATTGATCGCGGTCAGGAACGTTGCCTGGATCCAGGACTGGCCCAACTGGAACGCCTGAAGCGTCTGCGTCGCGCCGGCGACGAGAATCACCGACTGGCTTGGGTTTGTGACTCCGGTATCCGTCTCGTACCCGGTGTCGGAGGCAGTCACCGTGTAGGTGCCGCCGACGAGGCCGGCGAACACGGCGCAGCCGTTGGCGTCGGTTGTGAGCGTCTGTGTGTTGGTGATCGATCCGGGCCCCTCGATGGAGATCGTCGCCCCGGCCAGGGCGGCGCCGTTGGCGTTCGTAGCGCTGGTAATCAACCCACCACCGCTCGGCGGGCTGAGCAGGCTGTTCTCGACCACCGGCTGTCGTCCGTCATTGTTCGTGCCCCAGGTCACCGTCGACGACGTCTCGACGTAATCGGCCGTGCTCGAGCCGCCTGTCGTGCACGACAGGCCACCGCTCGAGGCCGAGACAAACTTGGCCACGGAAGTGATCGTGTAGACCTCGCTGTCGACCGTCTCCTGGTAGCTCGAGTTGCCGTACAACTGCGCGCTCGCGAGGGTCGTGCTGCCCGCCGGCTCGACCGCGGCGAGTTCGGTGACGCTCAAGCCGCGCAGCCGCTCCTCGTCCTGTTGTGCGAGCTCGTTCGCTTGGACCTGATGGCGCTGGGCGCCAGCGACGTGTGCGACCGCGCCAAACCCAACAAACGTCGCCGCCGCGATCAGCGCGACGATCATCGCCGCGACGACCACCTCGATCATCGTGTCACCGGTTTCGCGGCCAGCCCACGCCGCTACGCGGCGGAGCCATAGAAGGCGCGCGCGAACAAGCTCTAGAAAATCGGCCATCGACAACAACTCATCGGCGCAAAGTCGCGGTCCGTTGAGTTTGTACCGGCCGTTGCGCCACCCGCGCCTGGACGGATGTTCGCGTGCCCCGGCACTCACAACAGCCACCGGCGGCGACGGCGTGGCGGCCGGCGATCAGCTCAGCTCCGAAGTCTCGACGGTCGAACGCCGCGTGCACGCGGCGTTCGCGGGACTTGATCGCGAAGCGCGGTGGGGCTTATCGGCCGCGCGAAAACGTCTCAGCAGCTACCTGTCGTCGGCGTCGAAGCCGGCGTGCAGATCGCCTCGCGCGCGGGGAAGAAATCCGCGTTGGTGCCGCCCGTCGAGCTCCCGCTGGCAGCCGGTCCCTGGTAGGTGACGTTCAGCGTGTTCTCATACACGTACCCGATGACCATGGCTCCAGTCACCGTGAGGGGGTTGTCGTTTTCGTATGAGTAGGGAGCGAACACATCCGCGGTGAAGGTCGCGGTGTTCTGCGGCAGATCTGCCGGACAGTTCGTCCCCGTGCAACCGGGCTGCCCGTAGAGGAAGAGCTGGAGGTTGCTTGCCGTCCCGCCGAAGGCTGTCACCGTGACGTCGTCGCCCGTGAGGTTTCCCGAGCCCGACGGGCAGCTGGTCGACGAGTCTGAGGACGAGTCGATGTAGATCTTCACCGGGCTTCCAGTCGCTTGTATTGTCGTGGCGTTTCCAAGCGCGAGGCTGCAGAAGTAGTACGTGCCGGCCGGCAGGTAGACCGTCGCGTTGTTAGACCCGTTGCTCGTGACGGAGTTAGTGCTCGAGCTGTAGCTCAGGTTGGACGGCCAGCTAATCGCGCCGTCATTGTTTGTCGTCGCGGCGCTCGCGTAAGCGCTGGGCGACACGGATGGCACGGTGATCGCGGCGGAGTCTTGAACGAGAGTGCAAGGGCTCGAGCACTGCTGGTTGCTGTTCTGCGACTGCGTGAGCTGCCCGGCTTGGTAGAAGAGATCGCCGTTGATATCGGGGAGCGTCGCGTTGGTGAGGTTCATCGCGCCGTTGGAGCCGAGACTAAACGCGCCGGTGGGACTGCCGGCGGCGTAGAAGCCGTCAACCGCGAAGACCCCGTTGATGGGATAGAGCGAGGTCGTCGGCGTGTATCCGGCGACACGGGCCTGCACCTGCGCATTGACGCCGTTGACGCTGCCGACGGAGGTGATGCAATCCTGCTGCACCGACTGCGTCGAGTTCTGGACCCAGAGTCCCGTGCACGGGGAGCTCGAGGAGGAAAGTGTCGTGACCGCGTAGTCGTACGTGGCGCCGTTGCCCATCGAGCCGGTGGCGCCGGTGAGCGTACCGGTGGTGTCGAGCCTGAACAGCGCGACCTGGGCACCAGCGTTTGCGCTAGCGAGCGCCGCGCCGGACGCCTCCGCCCGCGTCGTCGTCGCGTTCACATGTTGGGCCGAGGAGGCGACAGCGACGATGAGGACCAGGAGCGCCGTCAAGATCGAGATGGCGACGATCATGATGAATCCCGTCTCGTCGTCTGCGGCGCGTCGGACGCCTGCGCCCAGGCGGAGCGCGCGGACGCCGGCGCCGAGCTGTCGTGGGCGCGTTAGTTTGTGCATGCGACCGTGGTCGTCCCATCGAGGCAGTTGGTCAGCGAGGTGCTCGATGTCGCTCCGTCGAGGGGGTCCGTCAAGCCGCCCACGTTGTTGCTGACAAACGTCGAGAGGTAGGTGGGATTCAGTGGCCCGCCTGATCCCGTGTTTTTCACGGCCACGGTCACCCGCTTGTAACTGGTCGTAGAAGCGCAGGTAACGCCCGACTGTGAGCAGATCGAGTCGGTGGAGTTGGTGACGAATACATAGACCGAGACGGTGATCTGACAGTTGGCGGTCGCCGTCGCGGTGCATCCGCTCGTCGAGGGCACGGGCACCACCGCTGTGCTGAGGGGCGCGACCTTGCCTGCTGTCGTGTCGATCGCGAGGGACTCCGCGCTGCTCGTGCTGGACGGGTTCCACTGGTAGGCAGTGCACGCGCCCGCGGTGCAACCCGACAGGTAGTAGGTGGGGTTCGTCGTGCTAGTGGCGCTCGTCTGGACTGGAGCACTGCTGTCTGCGAGGTCGGCATACGGGACCGCCTCGGCCGCCTGAAGCGCCTGCTGCCCAGCTTGCGCCATGACGGCCGCTCGTTCGGCCGCCCCGATCGAGTTGCTTGCGCCGGTCAGTGTCCCGAAAACGCCGAGCAGACCGACGACGAGCACCACCATGGCGAGGAGGACTTCGATCATCGTGACTCCGCGCTCCTCGCGCAGGCTTGGCGCGCGCGCGACCGCACCCCCTCGCGCGACCGATCGTGACCGAGGGCTCACGCGTTGAAGTCGAGGTTAGGCATGTACACGTTGTCAGTCAGCACTACGGTCGACGGATCGCCGCCGCTCGTACGCGACAGCGTGCCCGCGGCGGGCGTGTCGATCGTCACCGTCGCCGAGGTCGGACGTGAGGCGCCGGTGGCACACCGACTGGTGTTGACGGTTGACGTGCTCGCGTAGCAGAAGGAGAAGACTGGACTGGACGTCGTCCCATTGGTGACGTCGTCGATGACGAGCTTGCTCGAGATCAGGTTCGGGCCACTCGCGTTACATGTCGTTCCAGCCGCCGTCGTGGCGGACGCCGAGCACTCGTATTGCCAGCAGGCTTGGTCGCCGGTGATCGACGCGCTGGCGACGGAGCAGTTGACCCCAACGGCGTAATCGGAACCCGCGAGCCGTGCGAGCACGTCGACCTGATTACAGGGTTGGGCGCCCGCAGTCTCGAGGCACCCGGCATCGTCGGTGCTGGTTGGGAACTCGACCGCGTAGGCCTGGCGCAGCACCTGGTCCATCTGGTGCAAGCCCGCTTGGGCGGTCTGGATCGAGTCGGCCTTCGCGATGGCGCTCGTAGCATCCTTTTGCGTGGTGACGAACAGCGTGACGGCCGTCCCGAGTACGAGAATCGCCATCAGGCTGGCGAGAAGCATCTCGGTCAGCGTGTAGCCACCCTCGCCTGCGAGGTAACCGCCAGATCGCCGCTGACGCGTTGAGGGCCCGGCGGCAGGCCATGCATGGCGGCGCGTTCGCAGGTAGGTGTTTCGCGGATTGCGCGCATCCGGCGACTTTGATTGGCACTGCTGATTATGAACATCGATACATGACCATCGACTAAAGCCGGCCATGGAGTGAGCTTCCCCCGCGGCGCTAGCCGTGCGCCCCCCGGGACAAACGTGCATTGGCGTCTCCGGTGATTGATCGCTCCGAGCCACCGGTCAGTCCACCCGCTGGCGTTGTCGAGCGTACGCCGGTGTGCGGCGAGGGCGAGAATGGGGTTGATGCTGCTGTTGTTCGACATCGACGGCACACTGCTGCTGCGGGCAAGCGAGCCGCATCGGAGCGCGCTGCTCGACGCGTTGGCGAGCGTCTACGGGCTCGCCGACGCTCCTATCCACCGCGTGGCCGCTGCCGGACGTACCGACACCCAGATCGCTCGCGCGATCGCGCTCGCCTGCGGTCTTGACCGCGAGAGCTTCGACGCGCTGCTGTCGGACTTCCGGGCCGCTTGCGCCGAGGCCTTCGCGCGCAGCTGTCCGCCGAGCCTCGCGGCCTACGTCGCGCCGGGAATCCGCGAGCTGCTCGACGCCGTGGCGAACCAGGCCAACACGCACCTCTCGCTGCTCACCGGTAACTACGAGCCGGTCGCGCGGCTCAAGCTGGCCCGCGCGGAAATAGCCGAGTACTTCGCCGCCGGCCAGGGCGCCTTCGGCTCCGACGCCGAGCTTCGCGACGACCTCGGCCCAATCGCCCGCGCCCGCGCCGGACGCGACGGCATCCCCTACCCGCGCGAGCGCACGACGGTTATAGGCGACACACCGCTCGACATCGCCTGCGCCCGCGCCGATGGCCTGCGCGTGATCGCCATCGCGACCGGCCCGCATCCAGCCGATGAGCTGGTCAGCGCCGACCAGGTGGTGGCGGACGCGTACGAACTACGCGCGCTCCTTAAGTCTTGGTGAGGTTGATTTGGTGGGCACGAAGTGCCGACTAAATTCAACGAACCAACCGTTTGTAGGTGATCCGCTTCGGCCGGTCAGCCTCCGGCCCGAGCAGCTCATGGCGATGCTCCTCGTAGGCTTCGAAGTTGCCCTCAAACCAGCTGACGCGGCTCTCGCCCTCGAACGCCAGCACGTGCGTCGCCACCCGGTCGAGAAACCAGCGGTCGTGGGAGATCACGACAGCGCAGCCGGCGAACGAGAGCAGCGCTTCCTCGAGCGCGCGCAGCGTGTCGACATCGAGGTCGTTGGTCGGCTCGTCGAGTAGCAGCACGTTGCCGCCGCTGCGCAGGAGTTTGGCGAGGTGCAGGCGGTTGCGCTCACCGCCGGAGAGCTTCGCGACCTTGGTCTGCTGGTCGGTGCCTTTGAAGTTGAACGACGCCGTGTACTGGCGCGAGTTGACCCACTCCTCGCCGACCTTGATCTGGTCGGCGCCGCCCGAGATCTCCTCCCAGACGCTCCTTGTGTCGTCGAGCGAGTCGCGCGACTGGTCGACGTAGGCGAGCTGCACGCTCTCGCCGATCCGCAGCTCGCCGCCGTCTGGCTTCTCCTGGCCGGTGATCATCCGCAGCAGCGTCGTCTTGCCGGCGCCGTTAGGGCCGATCACGCCGACGATGCCGCCGCGCGGCAGCGAGAACGAGAGGTCATCGATCAAGAGCCGTTCGCCGTAGCCCTTGCGCAGGTCTGTCGCCTCGATCACCAAATCGCCGAGCCGCGGTCCGGCCGGGATGCGGATCTGGACCTGGTCGAGCTTGACCTGGGCGTCTGCCGCGATCAGCGCCTCATAGCTCGCAAGGCGCGCCTTGGAGCGCGTGCGGCGGCCCTTGGGGTTCGTCCGCACCCACTCGAGCTCCGCGGCGATCGTCCGCTGCCGCGCCCGCTCCTGCTTCGCATCCTGCGCCAGGCGGGCCTGCTTCTGCTCGAGCCAGCCGCTGTAGTTGCCCTGGTAGGGGATGCCGCGGCCGCGGTCCAGCTCGAGGATCCAGCCGGCGACGTTGTCGAGGAAGTAGCGATCGTGCGTGACCGCGACAACCGTGCCCTTGTACTCGGCGAGGTGGCGCTCGAGCCACTCCACCGATTCCGCGTCGAGGTGGTTCGTTGGCTCGTCGAGCAGCAGCAGGTCGGGCTGGCTGAGCAGCAGCCGGCACAGCGCGACGCGGCGGCGCTCGCCGCCCGAGAGCGGCGCCACGCTGGCGTCACCCGGCGGGCAGCGCAGCGCGTCCATCGCGTGCTCGACGATCACGTCGAGGTTCCAGGCGTCGGCGGCGTCGATCTGCTCCTGGAGCTTGGCGAACTCGTCAGCGGTCTCTTCGGAGTAGTTGGCCGCGATCTCGTTGAAGCGATCGACGAGTGCCACCAGGTGCCCAACACCGGCGAGCACGTTCTCGCGCACGTCCTTGGACGCGTCGAGCGCCGGTTCCTGCTCGAGCAACCCGACGGTGGCGTCCGGCGCGAGCTGCGCGTCGCCGCGAAACTCGCGGTCGCGCCCGGCCATGATCGCTAGCAGCGAGGACTTGCCGGCGCCGTTGTAGCCGAGCACGCCGATCTTTGCGCCGTAGTAGAAGGACAGCGAGATGTCCTCCAATACCTTGCGCTCGGGTGGGTAGACCTTCGCGAGCTTGTGCGTCTGAAAGATGTATTCGCCGGGCATCGGCTGAGCAGCATAGGAGTTCAGCTAACGTGAATGGTCAATGGCAAACGTGTTCGACCTCGAGCAGGCGATGCTGTTGCTCGAGCTGGAGCCGCCGTTTGGCGTGCGGGATGTCCAGCTCGCGCGGCGGCGCATGGCAAAACGCTGGCACCCTGACATCGCCCCCCCGGGGCGCCAGGGCGAGCACCAGCGCCATCTGCAGGCGATCAACGACGCCGCGGATGAGCTCGAGAGTCTCGCCGAGGGGTCGCGCGGGGGGCGAATCTCGGCCAACGCTGTGCGCGTCTCGGCGGACGCGACGCGCCAGGCCCGCGCCGCGGAAGGTCAGCGCGCCTACGAGGCTGAGCAGCGGGCCCGCAAGGCGGCGGCCGAGCGCGCAACACACGACCCGTTCGGATCCCGCCTCCCCGATCACTCTGTCGTTCACCGCTACGCGCGCTGCCTCGCCTACCCCGAATGGGGCGTCGGCAGCGTCACCGGCATCTACTTCAGCGGTGGTGGCGATGACATCCAGCAGTGGGCGCGCGTCCAGTTCAGCCACGGGATCCGCACCGTTCCCGCGGGCAGCCTGAGCTTCGTCAACTTCTCGAGCCCCGACGTCGGTGCCGATCGCGTGCAGCGGTTCATGACCGCGGCGACGCACGCGATGTCAAGCGGCGAGTTCGCGCTGGCCGCACAGCGCCTGATCTACGCTCGCGACGCCGACCCCACCAACGTACCCGTCCTGCGGCTGATGACGCTCGCGTTCTGGCAGGCCGGGAACCTCGAGGCTGCGGCGCGGGCCGTGCGTGACTGGGCTCGCGTCGACCCCCACCGTCCGGCGGCGCACCGCTTCGCCGCGCGCATCTACGAGGACATCGGCGCGATCGACCTCGCCGCGGAGGCCGCCGAGCGTGCGGCCAGTTACGCCCCCGGTGACGCCGGCGAATGGGAGCGACTGGGCCGCCTGCGCCTGCGATTGCACCAGCTTCCCGCTGCGATCGAGGCCCTGCGCCGCGCGCAGTCGCTCCAGCCGAGCGTCGAAGGCTTGCTCGACCTCGCGCTTGCCTCCTCGCTCTCCGGCGACCTCGGCGGCGAGCTATCGGCCTGCGAGGCGGCCACACGGCTCGAACCGGAGTCGGTGGACGCCTGGGTCCGCCTCGCTCATGCCCTGGCCCGCACCGATCGCATCGGTGCCTGTCTCGCAGCCTGCGCGACCGCGCTCGAACTGGGCGCCGGTGCCGAGGTCCTCGACCTGCGCGAGCACATGCGCGGCGTCGAGCAGCGCGTCCTCCCCGCCGCCTGAGCGGAGCCCCCGCCGAGCCCTGACCTGGTGGCGGCGCCCGGCTGGTTGCGCTCAGCTGGCTGCGCTGACAGCCTCGACCAGACGGCGAAACGCCATCGCGCGCTGCGCCGCCGTCGCGCGTTCGGAGCGCTCGGCCGCCTCCCAGCGGCGCCGCAGCGCCGCGACACGCAGATCGTGGCGAATGCTCGCCGCCGAGCGCGCGCTCGACTCGCCCGCCCAAACCGCGATCGCTGCCTCCAAAAGCCTCGCCTCGGCGCGCAGACACTCTGGGTGATCGACGCTGCTGCGCCGTGCGAGCGCAGACGCGTAGGCATCTCGTGCGAAGTCGAGCGTGCGGCGGGCTGCCGGCGTTCCGCGCGGCGCCGCTGAGTCCCCGGCGCCGTGCGGCGTTTCCGCGTTCTCCGCCGCGGCGAGGGCTTCCACTGTCTGCTCCGCGCGGCGAATTCGCTCCTCCAGCGCGTGGAGCACGCGGTCGGCGTGTGTGTCGGTGATCCATACACCCGGTGCGGACTCGTGCTGGCGCCAGAATTGCGGATCGTAGGAGCGCCCCAGCGCGACCGTGGCAACCGAGCACCCGCGCCAGCGCCACTCGCGCGCAACGAGGGCACAGAAGATGGTCTCGTCAGGCCATCGCCGACGCTCCGCTAGCCACCCGCGTCGCGAACCAAGCGAGGGAGCGTAAGTGGCCATGCGACAGGCAAGCTATGTCTCGCGTCGGTCAGCTTCCCGACTGCGCTCCGCACGTTGCGGCAAGCGCTAGCGTCGCTCAGGCTGCCCAACCCCGCACGCTGCGGACAAAGCTCGCAAAAGCCCCTCTGCGTCCCCGCGATCCGTCCGCGCCCGCGCCTAGCGTGCCAACCTTGCGTCTGATCGTTGCCCGCTGCGCCGTCTCCTACACCGGCCGCCTCGGCACGGTGCTACCGAGCGCCGTGCGGCTGCTCGTGCTGAAGGCCGACGGCTCGGTGATGGTCCACGCCGACAGCGGCGGCTACAAGCCGCAGAACTGGATGACGGCGCCGACGACGATCGTTGTCGAAGGAGACCCGCCGGAGCGGATCGAGGTGCGCAAGCGCGCCGGCAGCGAGCGGCTCGAGATCGCGATCGAGGAGGTGCTCGCGGACGTGACGCACGAGGCCGACGTCGCCGTGGCGCTCGAGAAGGACGGCGTCGAGCGCGACCTTCAGGAGCTGCTCGCCGCGCAGCCCGGCTACTGCGGCGAAGGCTTCCGCCTCGCGCGCCGCGAGTGGCCAACCGACATCGGGCCGGTCGATCTGATGTGTCGCGAGGGCGCAGACGGCTGGGTCGCCGTCGAGATCAAACGCGTCGGCACGATTGAAGCGGTCGAGCAGCTCAGCCGCTACCTCGAGCGAATTCGGCTCGACCCGGCGCTCGGCGAATGTCGCGGCGTACTCGCCGCCCAGCAGATCAAGCCACAAGCGCGCGTCCTTGCGGGCTCGCGTGGCATCGCCTGCGTCGAGGTCGATCTCGAGCTGCTCCGCGGTGACCGCGCGCCCGATCTGACGTTGTTTGCACTGCCGGTCAGTTAGACCGCGGCGCGCTAAGATCGGCAGATTGGACGCGGCGGCTGCTGGGTAGCAGCTGAGCGTGATGGGAGCGTGCTTGGGATATCCGCGGAGGAGCAGTAGCGATGGTCGATAGGGCGACCGCCCGCGACCTTGCAAAGCGGCTGCGGATCGACTCGATCAGGGCGACGTCCGCCGCCGGCTCGGGACATTCGACCTCGGCGATGTCGGCCGCCGACCTGATGGCCGTGCTGCAGTGCGGCCACCTGCACTACGACTTCGACTCCCCCGACGATCCGAACAACGATCACCTCATCTTCTCCAAGGGGCATGCGGCGCCGTTGCTCTACGCGATGTTCCGCGCGGCCGGCGCGATCACCGACGCGGAGTTGCTGAGCTTGCGCAAGCACGGCTCGCGCTTGCAGGGTCACCCGACGCCGGCGCTGCCGTGGGTCGATGTGGCCACCGGCTCACTTGGACAGGGATTGCCGATCGGCGTGGGTATCGCGCTCGCCGGCAAGCGACTTGACCAGCTTCCCTATCGCGTCTGGGTCCTCTGCGGCGATTCGGAGATGACCGAGGGATCGATCTGGGAAGCGATGGAGCAGGCGGGTCACGCGCGGCTCGACAACCTCGTTTGCATCCTCGATACGAACCGGCTCGGCCAGCGCGGACCGACGATGCACGGCTGGGATCTGGCGGCCTTCACGCGCCGCGCGCGAGCATTTGGCTGGCAGGCCCTCGCGATCGACGGCCACGACCTGAGCTCGATCGAGAACGCCTACGTCGCCGCCGAAGAGGCGGACGGCCGGCCGACGATCATCGTGGCGCGTACACGCAAGGGACGAGGAGCCAGCGAAACCGAGGATGTCGAAGGTAAGCACGGGCGGCCGCTCGAGGATCCCGAGCGCGCGATCGCCGAGATCGGCGATGTCGGACCAATCAAAGTCGTTCCCCCCAAGCCGAGGGGGCACGCGATCCCACACCGCTTCACCGCCGATGGCTCGGTGAGCCGGCCCCGCTACCCGCTCGACGGCGATGCGGTGGCGACGCGGCGGGCGTTTGGCGAGACTGCGGCGGCTCTCGTTCGCCGGCACGGCGACGTCGTCGTGCTCGATGGCGAGGTGGGGAACTCCACCTATCTCGAGCTTGCTCGCGCGGCGGCTCCGGAGCGTCACTTCCAGATGTTCATCGCCGAGCAGCAGTTGGTCGCGTCGGCTGTCGGGTTCCAGGTGCGCGGCTGGCGACCGATCCTCGCGACGTTTGCAGCGTTCTTCACGCGCGCCTACGACTTCATCCGCATGGCCGCGATCTCGGAGGCCAACCTTTGCATGTGCGGCACGCATGCCGGCGTCTCGATCGGTGAGGACGGGCCGTCGCAGATGGCGATCGAGGACATCGCGGCGCTCCGCGCAATCACGGGTTCGACCGTGCTTTACCCGAGTGACCCCAACCAAGCGGCGGCGCTGCTCGAGCAGATGATCGACCTCCCCGGCATCTCCTACCTGCGTGCCACGCGCGCCGCATTGCCGACGCTTTACGAACCCGACGAGGAGTTTCCGATCGGCGGTGCCAAGGTCCTGCGCCAGTCCGACGCGGACCAGGTCACGCTCGTCGCCGCGGGCTACACGCTGCACGAAGCTCTGCGTGCCGCTGGTCGGCTGGCACGCGAGGGCATCTCTGCGCGGGTGATCGATCTCTACTCGGTCAAGCCGCTCGACTTCGAGGCGCTGAAGACTGCGGCGCAGGAGACGGATGGCAGGTTCGTCACCGTCGAGGATCACCGGCCCGAGGGCGGCCTCGGTTCGGCTGTGCTGGACGCTTTCGCCGACAGCGATCTGCGCCCGCGTGTGGTCAAGCTGGCCGTGCGTGATCTGCCGGGATCCGGCACGCCAGAAGAGCTGCTCGCAGCCTCCGGCATCGATGCGCAGGCAATTGTTGAAGCTGCCAAGCGGATCGTCGTTTCGCGGGGCTATGGGCCACCCTTCGCCGGCGCCGGTGTGCGCACGATGGAGCGCCGATACGGGCCGACGTAGCGCGCGGTTCGCTCAGGCCGGTTCGGAGATGACCAGGCGCAGCGAGCCGTTGAACTCGGCCGCTTGGCGAAGCTCGCCATGGGCTTCGTCCCAGGCGCCGGAGGCCAGCGCGTCGCGCAGGCGCTCGACGATCGCCTGCTCGACGCCGGGGCGGAGCATTGCCCACAAGGACTGCGAGGCCCGCACGTCGGGGTCGAGCAGGGCCTCGGGCCGGTTCCAGAACGCCTCGATGAAGCCGTCGCTGCAATCGGCCGGGGTCGGGATCTCCTCGACGCGCGTGCGCCCGCCGAGCGCGGCGGCAATGTGGTCGATCGTCGGGAAGCGTCGCTGGTCGAGTTCGGCGCCTTCGCGTAGATACTCCTTCTGCCACGCGGGCCATGCCTCGAGCTCCAACGTGAACACCACGACTGGCCCTCGTGCAACCCGGCGCAACTCGGCGAGCCCAACCTCCGGCGAGCGCCAGTGATGGATCGTCATCGCCGCCATCGCGCCATCGACGGCGTTGTCGTCGAGCGGCAGCGCTTCGGCGTGGCCGGCGATGACCGGTGCCGCACCCGCCGGGCGCTGGGCCCGCATCGTCGAGCTCGGCTCGACGGCGAGCACGCGGCGGTCGTTTGGTTCGTAGTTGCCGCTGCCCGCGCCGACGTTGACCACCGAGCGCGCGTCCCCGAGCGCCGCCTGAATCCGCGCCGCGATCCGTGGATCGGCCCGGCGATGGCGCGTGTAGGCCGAGCCGGACTGCTCGTAGTCAACCGACGGCGGCACGCTCGAAGCGGTCGGCTCGCTCAGCGCTCGCCGGGCGTCTTGGCCGGGTATTGGGATACCGCGATCGCGGTATCCAGAGCGGTCGTGACGATGCGGGCCTGCTCCTGCGCGTGGGCGGCGGGGTAGCCCTCGCCCGGGCTTGCGCGTTCGGGACGGCCGATGTAGCCGAACTGGAGGTTTGCCGGCGAGAGGATCTGGCGCAGGCGCTGGGACATGTGGGCGCGAGCGCCCATGTTGCGCGGCTCCTCCTGCGTCCAGACGACCTCGGCCAGGTTGGGGTAGTGCGCCACCAGCTCGAGCAGCTGGCGCTCGGGGAAAGGGTAGAGCAGCTCGACGCGACCAACCGCGACGTGCGTGGCGGCCGCGCGCTCGGGGTGCCCGACGAGGTCGTAGTAGATCTTGCCGGTGCAAAGGATCAGACGCGTGACGTCGGCGTCATCGATGGCGGTGTCGGCAAGCACGCTGTGGAACTGGCCTTCGCTGAGATCAGTGACGGTGCTCGTCGCCTGGGGCAGGCGCAGCAGCGATTTTGGCGTCATCACGATCAGCGGCCGCTGCTTGACGATCAGCGCCTGACGTCGCAGCAGGTGGAAGTACTGTGCCGGGGTCGTCGGGTTGGCGACCCGGAGGTTGCCTTCGGCCGCCAGCTGGAGGAAACGCTCGAGTCGCGCTGAGGAATGCTCCGGCCCCGATCCCTCGTAGCCGTGGGGCAGCAGCAGCGAAAGCCGTGAGGTCTGTCCCCACTTCGCGAGGCCCGAGACGATGAACTGGTCGACGATCACCTGCGCCGCGTTGATGAAGTCGCCGAACTGTGCTTCCCAGACCACGAGCGTCTCCGGCGACTCTTGACTGTAGCCGTACTCAAAACCGAGACAGCCAACCTCGGACAGCGGGCTGTTGTGCAGCTCGAACGGCGCCGTGGCAGTCGGCAGATGCTGAATCGGGCAGATTGTTTGACCGTTCTTGGCGTCGTGCAGCACGAGGTGGCGCTGACTGAACGTGCCACGCTCGGTGTCCTGACCGGTGAGCCGGATCGGATTGCCTTCGCTCAGCAGCGAGGCGAATGCCAGCGCCTCGGCGTGCGCCCAGTCGATTCCCTTCCCCTCGGCAAAAGCTTCGCGACGGCGCTCGAGCTGGCGCACCAGCTTGGGGTGGACGGTGAAGCCCGGGTCGATGCGCAGTAGGTCCTCGTTGAGCTGCGCAAGCACGTCGCGTGCAACCGTCGTCTCGACGTCGGGCGAGGCCGTACGGTCGAGTCGATACTCGCTGCTCGGGTGCTCGTGGACGCCCTCGTCGCGCGCCAGGGCGATCTTTGCCTTGAGCGCCTGATGGCGCGCGGTCAAATCGTCCCACACCTCCTGGAGCTGCTGATCGACCTCGGCTCGAGTTACGACGGCGCGGCCGACGAGCTCGTCGGCCCATAGCTCGCTGACGCGCTTGTGGGTCTTGATCTTCGCGTACATCTCCGGTTGCGTATAGGCCGGCTCGTCGGATTCGTTGTGGCCGAAGCGGCGGTAGCCGATCAGGTCGATCAGCACGTCGTGGCCGAACTCCTTGCGGAAGGCGAAGGCCAGGCGGACCGCCGCGACGCACGCCTCGACGTCGTCGGCGTTGACGTGGATGATCGGCACGTCGAAGCCCTTGGCGAGATCGGAGGCCCAGCGCGTCGAGCGGGCATCGTCGGGCTCGGTCGTGAAGCCGACCTGGTTGTTGGTCATCAGGTGCAGCGTGCCGCCGACCTGATAGCCGTCGAGCGCCTGGAGGTTGAGTGTCTCGGCGACGACGCCCTGGCTCGGGAACGCGGCGTCGCCGTGAATCACGATCGGCACCGCGCGGGTCACATGCTGGCTGATATGGGGACCGTCGTGGCGTGTCTGCGCGGCGCGCGTCGCGCCCATCACGACCGGCGAGACGAACTCGAGATGCGAGGGGTTGGACTCCAAGTTGACGCGGATCACCTCGCCGGAGGGGAGCCTGTGCGAGCCCTGCGCGCCGTGGTGGTACTTGACGTCGCCGGTGCCGCCCTGCGGGATCGTCGTCACGGCTTCCAGCGTCGAAGCGCCCTCGAACTCGGCGAAGATCGTCTCGTAGGGTCGCTCGAGGTTGTGCGCGAGGACGTTGAGGCGGCCACGGTGAGCCATGCCGATGACGACCTCCTCGGCGCCATCGCCACCGGCGAGGCCGATCATCTCGTCGAGCATCGGAACGGTCATGTCGACGCCCTCGATCGAGAACTGGTGCTGGCCGAGGTAGGCCTTGTGCATGAAGCGTTCGAGCGCGTCGACCTCGATCAGCCGTCGCAGCAGCGCGCGCTGCTCCTCGGCGGGCAGCGGCGCACGGAACGCGCCGCTCTCGATCTTCTCGCGCAGCCAGACGCGCTGGCGGTGCGAGGCGATGTGCTCGATCTGGTAGGCAATCGTGCCGCAGTAGGTCTCGCGCAGGTAGGGCAGCGCGTCGGCGATCGTCGCGCCGGGAACGTGGACCCGCAAGATGCGCGCGGGAATCTGTTCCATCAGCGCCCGTGTCAGTCCGAGCGGCGCCGGGTCGAGCGCAGGGTCGCCCTCCGGTTCGGAGCCCAGCGGGTCGAGGTGCGCCGCGAGATGCCCGTGGGTGCGGTGGGCGCGTACGAGCGAATCGGCGGCCTGGACGGCGCCCAGCAGCTCCTCGCTGGGCGCTGGCGTCGGAGCTGGCGCACCAGACGCGCTCGGTGCCGGCAGTTCTCGCGGCGGAAGTTCGGGAAGAGCCACGCCGAGCGCCGCAAAGACGTCCCCATAAAAGTCGTCCTCGCCGGCCAGCAGCGACTCGATGCGGGCGAGGAAGCGACCCGACTCGGCGCCCTGGATGATGCGGTGGTCGTAGGTCGAGGTGAGCGTCAGCACCTTTTCGGCGCCGATCTCGCTCGCGATCTGGCCGAGACCGACCGGGTAGGCGATCGTGCCGGTGGCGACGATCGTGCCCTGGCCGACCATCAGGCGCGGCACCGAGGCGACGGTGCCGAGGCCACCCGGGTTGGTCAGCGTGATGTTCGCGCCGACCAGGTTGTCGGCGCTCAGCGTGTTGGCGCGGGCCTTCGCGACGAGCTCGTCGTAGGCGCTCAGGAACTCGGCAAACGGCAGGCGGCCGGCGTCACGAAGGACCGGGACCATCAGCGTGTGCGAGCCGTCCTTCTTTTCCACGTCGACGGCGAGGCCGAGGTGGATGGCGCCGTCGTCGAGGCGATTGGGCTTGCCGTCGATCTCCTCAAAGTGGTTTGCCATCACCGGCAGTTCGCTTGCGGCACGCGCGATCGCGTAGGCGATCAGGTGCGTGAAGGAGACCTTGACGGCGGCCGCTTTGAGTTGGCTTCGGCGCGTGTCGAGCGTGCCAACCGTGACCGTGCGGAACGACGTTGCGGTCGGGATCGAGCGGCTCTCGTCCATGTAGCGCGCGAGCATCGCGGCGCCGCCCTTGATCGGTGTGGCGCTCGGCTCTGGCGTTTCGTCCCCGCCGGCGGCGGCATCGAGCACGTCCGCCTTGAGGATCCGACCGCCTGGACCGCTCCCTGAAACGACGCCGAGGTCGACCGCCAGCGCACCGGCCGCCCGGCGCGCTACCGGCGATGCCTTGGCGCCGTTGGGCTCCGCCGTCGGCGCGCTCGAAGCACTTGGCTTTCGGGCGGTGTCCGCCTGCGCGGGTGCCGATGCCGGCGGCGTGGACGGCGGCATCGCGGGCGCGGCGCCGGCGGCAATGCGCCCGATCACCTGGCCGACCGTGACCGTGTCGCCTTCGGCGACGAGCAGCTCGCTGATCGTTCCCCTCGCGGGAGCCGCGAGCTCGACGTCGACCTTGTCGGTGGAGATCTCGACAACCGTGTCGCCCGCCTTGACGGCGTCGCCGACCTTGACGTTCCAGCTGAGGATCGTGCCTTCGGTGACCGACTCTCCGGCGCTCGGCGTGACGACGTCGACGATCGTGGTCACGGCAGGCGGGGCGGCGGCGCCGTCCGCCGGCTCACTTGGCGCGTCGGTTGGCGGCGAGGGCGCGTCAACCGGCTCACTCGGCGCGTCTGTCGCCTCGGTCGGTGACGAGCCGTTTGCCTGGGCGATCTCGGCCAGCACGGCGCCGACCGTCACGGTGTCTCCCTCGGCCGCATGGATCTTGAGGATCGTGCCCGCGGCTGGAGCAGCGACCTCCGCGTCCACCTTGTCGGTGGAGATTTCGACGATCGTTTCGTCGGCGGTTACGCGGTCGCCCTCGGCCTTGCGCCACTCGAGGACCGTTCCTTCGGTGACCGAGTCACCCATCTGAGGCATGACGACCTGGATCGTCGTTTCGACGGCCATTACATGCACTCTAGCGCGGTGACTCGGCGGATCTTTCTGCTTCCTGCGCGCGCGCGCGAGCACGACGACGACCTTCGCGGATGAATTCCGCCGAGCCGAAGAACGGGCCGATGCCGCCGAGCACAGCGACCGCTACGGCTACGCGGAGCGGGATGATCCGCCGCCGCGCGGCGTGCAGGCAGACGAGCGACATGCCGATCCAGAGCAGGCCGTGGCTGAGCCCGAGGATGAAGGTCTCGGGCTGGGGGTTGTTGAGGCCAAACGCGACGATCAGCAGCGCCGTGTAGATGACCGAGTGTGCGAATGAGACGCGCTCGAGGTGCGTGAACGTAATCACTGGGCGAGCATCGTGCCCATCTGGCGCACCGGTCCGTCGGCTTCCGCGGGCCAGCGGAGCGGCTCGGGCGGCCACCAGGCGTAGTCGTCGTGCTCCGCATCGCGCACCACCGTGGCGCCGTCACGCAGCCACGCCATGCCGACCACCAGGATCAGTCGATGCGGAAGGCAGACGAGCGCTTCCACCGTCATCCGCTCGGCCTGCACCGACCACTCCTCGGCTAGTTCACGGGCCAACGTGTCGACGGGGTTCTCGCCCGCCTCGACCGAACCGCCGGCGCCCAGGGCCCAGCGCCCCGACCAGCTGGCGAGCCAGGCGGCGCGCCGACCGGCGAGCCAGCGCCCATCTGCCGAACGCACCACGCACATCGCCGCCACGCTCTGCTGGGCGTCGGCTGGGTCAAGGCGGAGCGCCCAGCGGATCGGCTGCAGCTCAAGCGAGAGCGTTGTCGCACTCGCCGCGTAGTCAAAGAGGCGCGCGCTGGTGCCGTCGTGCGAGGGTGAGCCGCGGGCGGCGAGGGCTGCGATTGCGGCGTCGGCAGCACGCGCCGCTGCCGCCGGTGGGTCATACGCCGCCTCGCTCCAGTGGGCCTCGACCTGACTCGGCTGCCACGGGCCGCGCGCGATGATTCCCGGGCTGATCCGCATCGAGCGCACAGGGTAGATGGTCGAGTTCGCGCGAGAGGCAAGAGTCCGCGTCCGGTATAGTTAGTAAAGCTAACTAGATCGGCAAGGATCGATGCCCGCAACGACTGAAACAGTTACCTCCACCGAGCTCGCCGCCCGCCTGCGATCGAACGTTGTGCGTCTCTCGCGCAGGCTGCGTCGCCACGCCGCGAGCGGACTGTCGCCTTCGCTGATCTCGGCGCTCGCGGTCGTCGCTCGGCGCGGGCCGCTGACCCCGAGCGAGCTTGCCGACATCGAGGACGTCAGGCGCCCGACCGCGACGCGCTTCGTCGCGATCCTCGAAAACCGCGGGCTGGTCGACCGTGACCCAGACCCGCTGGACGGGCGCTCCTACCGCGTTGCGGCGACCGCCCGCGGACGGGTGCTGCTGGCCGAGAGCCGCACCCGCCAGGGTGCCTACCTCGCACGCGCGCTGAGCACGCTCGAAGCGTCTGACCTCCGTACGCTCGATCAAGCGCTCGGCGTCCTCGAGCGCCTCCTGGAGGCGGGCCGATGAGCATGTTCCCGGCTATGGGCGGCGGTACGGGTGGCATGGGCGGCGGCCGCGGCCACGGCGGCGGCGGCCGGCGCGTGCTCGGTTCGAGTGAGCCACCGCCACCGCTGCTCGACCCCAACCGCCAGCGCGACTCGCACCGCATTCTCCGGCTGTTTGCGCCCTACCGCTGGCGGCTCGGCGTCGTCCTCGCGCTGATCGTGCTGTCCTCGGGGCTTTCCGCGATCTCGCCGTTCCTGCTGCGCGACGTCCTCGACGACGGGATCCTGAAGCACAACGTCACGCTGCTCACCGAGCTCGTCGGAGCGATGATCGCAATCGCGATCACGACCGCGGCGCTCAGCGTCGTGCAGACCTACATCTCGACCGAGGTCGGCCAGCGCGTGATGCATGACCTACGCGTCGCCGTGTATCGGCACCTCCAGCGCCTGTCGCTGGCGTTCTTCACGCGAACCCGCGCCGGTGAGGTCCAGTCCCGGATCGCCAACGACATTGGCGGGATCGACAACGTCGCGACGAGCACGGCCACGACGATCGCGCAGAACGCGACGACCGTTATCGCGACGACCGTGGCGATGGCGCTGCTCAGCTGGCAGCTTGCAATCTTTTCGCTCGCGCTGCTGCCTTTCTTCGTCTGGCTGACCAGGCGGGTCGGGCGCGAGCGCCGCGCGATCACGATGCGCCTCCAGCGTGGGCTCGCCGACATCTCGGCCCTCGTCGCGGAATCACTGTCGGTGTCGGGCATGATGCTCGGCAAGACGATGGGGCGTGCCGATGATCTGGCGGTCCGCTTCACGGGCGAGTCTGACGAGGTCGCCGGGCTCGAGGTCCATTCGCGGATGGCCGGCCGCTGGCTGATGGCGACGATCAACATGGTGTTCTCGATCCAGCCGGCGATCGTCTACTGGCTCGCGGGAGAGAACTTTGCCGGGCACGCGATCACGCTCGGCACGGTCGTCGCTTTCACCACGCTGCAGACGCGGATGCTGTTTCCGATGGCGCAACTGCTGTCGGTGGGCACGGACGTCGAAGCCTCGCTCGCGCTGTTTGACCGGATCTTCGAGTACCTCGACCTGCCGGTGGACATCGTCGAGAAGGCGAACCCGATCGAGCTCCGCCCCGACGAGCTGCTCGGTGAAGTTCGCCTCGAGGACGTCGGCTTTCGCTACGGCGAGGACTCGCCGTGGACGCTCGATGACATCGACCTCGTGGTGCCCGCCGGCACGCGCACCGCGATTGTCGGCGAGACAGGTGCCGGCAAGACAACGCTCGGCTACTTGATCGCGCGCCTTTACGAGCCACAGGTCGGCCGCGTCACGATCGATGGCGTTGATGTGCGCGACGCGAGCTTTGCTTCGCTCGCGGCCACCGTGGGCGTCGTCTCTCAGGAGACCTACCTGTTTCACGCCTCGGTTCGCGAGAACCTCCGCTTCGCGCGTCCGGATGCGAGCGATGAGGAGATCGAAGCAGCGGCGCGCACGGCTCGCATCCACGACTTGATCGTCTCGCTTGCGGCCGGCTATGACACGATCGTGGGTGAGCGCGGCTACCGCTTCTCCGGTGGCGAAAAGCAGCGCATGGCGATCGCCCGGACGATCCTGCGCAACCCGCCGGTGTTGTTGCTCGACGAGGCGACGAGCTCGCTGGATACCCAGACCGAGCACGCCGTCCAGGAAGCGCTCGACGAGCTCTCCGAGGGCCGCACGACGATCACGATCGCCCACCGGCTCTCCACGGTCCGGGATGCCGACCAGATCGTCGTGCTCGATCACGGAAAGATCGTCGAACGCGGAGTCCACGACGAGCTGATTGAGCGCGCCGGGTATTACGCTGCGCTGGTCGCCCACGACCGCGCTGCGGAACCACTAAATTGAGCGCGTGGCCACGCTCGAAGCCGAGATGCTCGCGTTTATCCGGCGCGGACTCGATCATCACGCGAAGAGTTGCCCGCTCGCACCGCGAGCGATCCTGCTGAACCCCGGGAATTTCGAGTTGTTCGGTTGGGATGAGCTGTGGGGGGTGCCGGTGCTGCCCGACGATCGCGTCGCGCCGAAGCGCTTTCGCATCGACTGCGACGGCTCGGCTTTTGGGATCGAGGCGGAGATCGCCGACGCGGTGTCGACTGGCGAGCCGCTCGTCGTTCCGGCCTACCCCGGCGGGCCGGGCATCGGTGAGCCGACGGCGGCGGGGTTCAGTCTCGCGGGGTAGGGTGCCGCGGGGCACCTTCTCGGGGAGTCAATATTACGCCGAGGGTCATCACCGCAAGGCGAGCGAGGGGGAGCGAATGTACCGGCCGGCATTCTCGTTGAGGCAACTGATCGGCAGCGCGGCGGCGATTATCTGCGCTGGCGTCCTCCTGGCGGCGCTAATGCTCACCGCCGTCGCCGCGGCTCGCACGCCGGCCTGCGCGAAGTCCGGGCTCGTGATCTGGCTGGCCAACCCGCCAGGCGGAGGCACGGCCGGCACGGACTACTTCGACCTTGAATTCACGAATCTTTCCGCGCACGCTTGCACGCTCACCGGCTACCCCGGAGTCTCAGGCGTCAGCCTCAGCGGATCCCAGCTCGGCAGCGCGGCCGGGCGCAACCCCGCAAATGCGGTGCGTGTCGTCACGCTCGCCAGCGGCACTTCGGCGAGCATGGCGGGCGCAACCGCGACCGCCGTGCTCGGGATCACCGATGTAGGCGCCTTCTCGCCGCGTCAGTGCGGCCCGGTGACCGCGGCCGGATTGCGCGTCTATCCGCCGAATCAGACCGTGTCGAGCGTTGTGCCCTTCCCGTTCCGCGGCTGCTCGCGTCGTGGCCCCGTCTACCTGCACGTCGAGTCGGTGCAAAAAGGCATCCCCTCAGACGGCTGAGAGACGGCGTCTACTCGAAGGCGCCGTGGCGGTAAGGGGAGGTTCGGGGCCCGCTTCGCATGTGACCATATTGACACGTGACCATATCGTCATATATCGTCGGGGTATGGACGACGTGTTCAAGGCGCTTGCCGATCCCACACGCCGCGGCCTGCTCGACGAGTTGTTCAAGCAGGACGGACAGACGCTCACCATGCTCGAACAGCGCCTACCGATGACCCGCTTCGGCGTTATGAAGCATCTACGTGTGCTCGAGGACGCAGGTCTCGTGGTCACCAAGAAGCGCGGCCGCGAGAAGCTCCACTTCCTGAACCCCGTCCCGATCCGGCTCGTCTACGACAGGTGGGTGAGCAAGTACGCCGAGCCCTGGGCCGCGACGCTCAGCGCGCTCAAGCTGACAATTGAGGAGCAACCCATGGAGAAGGTATTTGAGATCTACATCAAGACGACACCCAAACGCCTCTGGAACGCGATTACCGACAGCGAGATGCGCCAGAAGTACACGTTTGGCGTCGGTGTCAGCTCGGAATGGACGCCGGGCTCGCCCTACCAGGGCATTCACCCCGCCGCCGGCTCGCCGATGATGGAGGGCGTGAACCTCGAGGTCGATCCTCCGCACCGCCTCGTCCAGAGCTTCAACGCGCTGTGGGGCGAGGACGTCAAGCACGAGAAGACCTCGAGAGTCACCTGGGAGATCGAGCCGGTCGGCGACTCGTGCCGGCTGACCGTCACGCACGACGAGCTAAGCGAGCAAGCAAACGCCCAGATCTACGGCGGCTGGCCGATGATTCTCTCCGGTCTAAAGACGCTGTTGGAAACCGGGGAAACGCTCACCACGCCCGGCTCGCTGATGTATGCACAAGGCCCGCAGGCGGCCTAGCCGCCCTGCCGGCAGCCGATTCATCACGAACGTCTCAGTGACCCGGGTCGCTTGAGTTATGGCTGCCAAGCATCGAGCCGGCCAGGTGACGGTTCAAACACACCCGCACCCCGGTCAACCATCCGCGTTCCCTTTCGCGTACACCCTCGAAGATGTGGTGTGCCGCGGCCACGGGCGGCGGGGCACCGCCCTTTAGATACCCGCCGCGGACAGGATCAAACCTGGCGGAGGCGCGTATGGCTGGTGCTCTTGACCGCCGGCTCCTGTTGGAATAAAAGTCTTTCGAACCGCGCCAAACGAGGGGAGAAGGATGAACACCTACGTGATTCTCCGACGCAACGGCTGGCGGTCGCCCGAAGATCTGCAGGCGGCAGCTGAGCGCTCTACGAAGGTGGGCGACGAGATGCCAGACGACATTCGTTGGATTCGCAGCTACGTGCTGGAAGAGGACGGCGGGTCAGTAGGGACGGTATGCATCTACCAGGCGAGCAGTCCGGCCGCGATCCGCGATCACGCTTCGCGGGCAGACCTGCCCGTAGACGAGATCATTGCCGTTGCCGACACGGTCATCGTGCGTCCGGACCCCGACACGGCGTCGGCCTAGACGGGAGCTTTACTCGCCGGCCGGGTCCGTGTACACGGACCAATCTGCCGGTAGCTCGACGCTTCTACCATTCCACGCGGTAGCCGTGGACCTGACGCACAGCAGCGGACCGCCCTGCGGGTCAGTCCGAGCTGTCATGTCACGTCAGCTGTAGGCGGCGACGATCGCGGCCGTGTCCTGGAAGATCTCGAAACGCGCGACCTTGCCGCCCTTGAAGGTCCAGACGTGTGCCACGTGATCGGTGAGCTTGCGGCCGGTGCGCGTCAGTGTGGCATCGGAAGAGATCAGCACGACCAGGTGGTCGCCCTGCGCAATGAACTCCTGCGGTTCGAACTTGTGAAACTCCACGTCCTCGCCGAGAGTGGCGAAGAAACCTGCCCACCTCTTCCTTGCCGCGATGCGTTCCGGCGGTCGGAATGACGTCCGGCGGGCCGGGCTCGATCCATTCGATGTCGTCTGTGAGCAGCTCGAGAATCGCGGGTACATCGCCGCGGCCGAACGCTGCATAGCCTGCTTGCGCTGTCTGGACGTTTTCCTCTACCGACATACGTGCTCCCTCTGAACGGAGTGGACGGCGGCGGAGGCGAGCATAACCCGACTTGCGCGCCCGCATGTGATTTTTCGCAACGACCGCGGGCTTAGCGGCCCGCATCGTCGGATCGCTCAACGATCTCAATTCGATAGCCGTCAGGGTCCGGCATTGATCCGTCGCTCTTACGCCGCGACAGAGACGTCCGCTGGCACAACCTCCGCGAATCTCACCGTGTCGATGAACTGTCGGAAGCGTGTGATCTTGCCGTCGCGGATATCCCACACGTGCACGACGGGAACGTCCAGGCTCTTCCCGGTCACCTTGCCGGTACCGGTGTAGCGGACGACCACGGCGACGGTCTCACCGGACCCGACGAACTCCTCGGGCGTGACCGCGAAACCCTCCACGTCTGTGGCGATCGGGCCAAAGACGCTCTGCACCACCGCGTCGCCGCCGCGGTATACGCCGCCATAGGGCATTCCCTCGGCCTCATTCCATTCGATGTCGTCCGCCCATCCGCCGAGTACGGCTGGCACGTCGCCTCGACCAAAGGCCGCATAGAGGCCCTTCAGGAACTCGACACTCTGCTCACCCATGACACTCCCCCTCTGGTTAGCCTGCCTAGTGCGCAAACTAGCGATTCGCGGGGCCCCACGCTCGCCGAGGCGCCCCGGGGGCCGGAGGTCGCGAGCCCCTACGCGGACCGTTCTACTATTTCCACACGGTACCCGTCAGGGTGGCGCCTGGATCGCAGCATCGGCGGCTGCGACCTCGCCGTAGAAGCTCGGGAAGATGTAAATCGGTCGACCAAGTGCGGTCGTCCGATACCAGCGGCGGCCGGACGCTGGTCCGAGGGGGGTGTTGCGAGGAAGCTCGTCGGACGCCGCGGACAGCTTCGTCATGCGGAAGCCGCCTGATCGGAACACGAGGATCCTCCGGTTGGTGACCACGATCGGTCGAAACGGCTTGCCGAAGACGATTACCGGCCCGAGGAGAAGCGTCACGAGCGAGTTGAACGTCTGGGCGAGGATTGCGGCTTGGATTTCTTCGCCCGGCTGGAGGAGCGGCTGCGCGTTCCGCTTGATCTCGTCCTGAGTCTCTGCGGCCCCCATAGCTACTCCGGCTTCCGTTCTACTACTTCTATTCGGTACCCGTCAGGGTCTCGAACGAAGCACAGCCGTGCGCCCCCTGCGCGCACGGTGTAGGGGGGGCGCTCGGGTTCGATGCCAAGTGCTGCCAGTTCTGCGAGTGTTTGATCGAGGTCTACGGAGGAGATCGCAATGTGGCCGTAGGCATTGCCGAGCTCGTAGCTTTCGACGCCGAAGTTGTAGGTCAGCTCGAGCCGCGACTCGTCGCCGTCGCCGGGTTGGTTGAGGAATACGTTGATCGCCTCGTCGCGGATCGGCGCCCGACGCGTCTCCTCGAAGCCGAGCGCGCGGTAAAAAGCGAGCGAGCGCTCGATATCGGTGATGCGGTAGCAGGTGTGCAGAAACGCCACGATCGACAGTCTAAGGTCGACGCAAAAGCTCGATACGCCGCTTCTCGCAGCGTGCGAGGATGGGTCGATGCTCGTCGAGCGCTCGATGCATGCGGGGTACCTGTCCAACAGTTACCTGGTGACCGACAAGCCCGAGGGGTCTGCCGTCGTGATCGATGCGGGGGGCCCCGTTGAGCCGCTGATCGCAGCCGCCGAGCGCCTCGAGGTGGTTCCCCGATATGTCTTGCTCACCCATCACCACCACGACCACGTCGCCGAGGTTCCGGTGCTGTTGTCCCGCTGGCCCCAGCTCGAGGTGCTGATCCACCCGCTCGAGCTGGACCTCGTCCAGAGTGCGACCGGGCCGGTCGACGCGACGCAGCGGCTCGAGGTAGGGGAGCTGCGGGTCCGTCCGCTGCACACCCCTGGCCACACGACTGGGATGCTCTCGTTCTTTGTCGAGCACGACGGGACGACTGGCGTGTTTACCGGTGACACGCTCTTCCGCGACTCGGTTGGCGGGGTGCGGGCGCCCGGTCACGACACCTACCAGGCGTTGAAGGACTCGATCATGGGCACGCTGATGGAGCTCGACCACGAGACGGAGGTCAACCCCGGGCACAGCGACCCAAGCACGGTCGGAAGGGAGTGGGCGCACAACCCGTTCATTCGCATCTGGCGCGGTCTCGATCGCGAAGGCTCCGAGCCGTGCATCGCGCTTGGTGACCCGGCCACGTTGATCCTCCTCGCCGTCGATTACGACGGCGGCCACAAGGCCTGGGTGCGTTGGCCGAATGGTGCAGATGACATCGTGCCCGGCTCGCGCGTGGAGCGCGTGGGCGCGGGCGACTAAGGCGGCTGCGCGGATGACTCGCGAGCAAATTCCGACTTCGCGCATCCGCCGCACCGCGACGATTGGTCGGCTTGCCGCCGGCACCGCGGCCAAGCAGCTTGGCACCCGGGCGGCCAACCTGACGCGCGGCGAGGAGGGTAGCGAGGAGGCGCTTGCGCGTCGGCACATCGAAACGGCCGAGCAGATCGTGGCCGTTCTCGGGACGATGAAGGGCGCGGCGATGAAGCTCGGTCAGGTGATGTCCTTCCTTGACGTCGGCCTCGTCGGCGAGCAGTACCGCGAGGAGTTTCAGCGCAAGCTCGGGGAGCTCCGCGACGGCGCGCCGCCAGTCCCCTTCGAGGACATGCGCGCGGTGGTCGAGACGGAGCTCGAGGCGCCGCTGCAGAGCAGCTTCGCCGAATTCGACTCCGAGCCGATCGCGTCGGCCTCGATCGGGCAGGTCTATCGCGCGCGCCTCCCCGACGGTCGCGACGTGGCAGTGAAGGTGCAGTACCCGGGCGCGGCTGCCGCCGTGCGCGCGGACCTCCAGAACTTCGGCATGATCATCCGCCTGATGGGGCGGCTGGCTCCGGAGCTCGACGCGCAGGCCATCGGGCAGGAGGTCCGCGAGCGGATCTCCGAAGAGCTCGATTACGAGCTCGAGGCAGCCAACCAGCGCGCGATGGCCCGGATCTTCCGTGGCCACCCCTTCATCTTCGTCCCCGACGTCGTCCTCTCACGCGAGCGCGTGCTCGTTGGCGAATACGTCGAGGGCACCGGGTTCGAGGTCCTCAAACGACGACCGGCGGCCGAGCGCGACCGCCTCGCCGAGATCATCTTTCGCTTCTACTTCGGTTGCATGTACCGCCACCACCAGTTCTCGGGCGACCCGCACCCGGGGAATTTCCTGGCACTGGATGACGGGCGCGTCGCGTTCCTGGACTTCGGCCTGTTCAAGCGGATCCCCGCATCGGTCGCCGATTACGAGCTCGAGATTGCGCGCCGCGGGATTCTCGGCGACGGCGAGGCGCTAATCGAGCACCTGCACGCCGGCGGGTTCCTGCCCGACCCGACGCGCTACACCCCGCAGGACATCGTCCGTCAGTTTCAGGACGTCACCTGGTGGTACACGCGCGACGAGGAGATCGAGCTGACGCCGGAGATCGCGACCCAGATCGTGATCGATATGTCGGATCCGCGCTCGCGCCACTACAAGCAGATGCGCCACGAAAACCTGCCGCCCGACCATCTGTTCGGACGGCGGACCGAGACGCTCACGCTGGCGGTGATGGGACAGCTTCACGCACGCGGCAACTGGCACAGGATCGCGCGCGAATGGATCTTTGGCGATCCCCCGGCGACCGAGCTCGGACGCCAGGAGGCGGCTTTCTACGCCGCCGCCGTCCACTAGCGCGGGCGGCGCAAGCACCATCAGCTTTGTCGAGTCCTCAGCGCAGAGGACTGAACGACGAAGGCCGTCCAGTTTGCCGAGTCGCTAGACGCGCTGAATCTGCAGCAGGCTTGTGGTGCCGGGGGTGCCGCTCGGAAGCCCCGCGGTGATGCCGATGCGCTGGCCAGGCTGACACCAGCCTAGTTCCACGACGGTCGACGCAGCGTCGGCGATCAATTCCTCGGTGATCTCATGGCGGCGCATCCAGTTCGCCTGGACGCCCCACATCAGCCCGCACCGCCGGACCGTCTCGCGGTCCGGCGAGAGCGCATAGATCGGTACTTGTGGACGGTGGGCGGAGACCAGTCGCGCCGATCGGCCCGACAACGTCGGAACGACGAGCGCGTCAAGCGCGAGCTCGCGCGCGGCAGAGCAGGCGGCGTGGGCGACGGTGTAGGCCGGGTCCTGTCCCGTGCGCAGCACGCGTCGTTCGTTCCACTCGGAGTAGTCGACGCTCGCCTCAGTCACCTTGGCGATCGCGGCCATCATCGCGACGGCGCCGGCCGGGTAAGCGCCGACGGCCGTCTCCTGGGAGAGCATCACGGCGTCGGTCCCGTCGAGGATCGCGTTTGCGACATCAGCAACCTCGGCGCGCGTCGGGCGACTCGAGTACACCATCGACTCCAGCATCTGCGTTGCAGTGATCGATGGCCGTGCGAGCTGACCCGCGAGCTTCAGCAGGCGCTTTTGGACGAGCGGCACCTGCTCTATCGGCATTTCGATCCCGAGGTCGCCGCGCGCCACCATAATCGCGTCCGCCGCGCGCAGCACCGCCTCGGCATTTTCGACGGCCTGTGGTTTTTCGATCTTCGCGACCAACGGCAGGCGCGTGTGCTCGCGCACAAACTCGATCTCGCTGGCCGTTCGCACGAACGACAGCGCCACGATGTCGACACCGATCGACTCGCCGTGGGCCAGCAGCTTCAGATCACCCTCCGGCACCGCCGGCAAGCCGACCGTGGGACCCGGGATGTTGAGCCCCTGTCGGGAGGCGACTGAGCCACCGATCTGAACTTCGGCGTCGAGCTCGTTCAGTTGCGGTCGCGTTGCGGTGACACGCAGGCGCACTGAGCCGTCAGCGAGATAGATCACTTCGCCGGCTTCGAGCGAGTTGGCCAGGTCCTTCCAGGTCACCGACATCCGCCGTGCGTCGCCGGTCGCGTCTGTGCCGCACTCAAAGGTCACGACCTCGCCCGGCTTGAGCTCAGCAACGTCGTCTTTTAGCGCGCCGATTCGCAGCTTCGGCCCCGGCAGGTCCTGGAGGATTGCCACCGGCCGCCCGGCGCGGTTCGCGGCGTCGCGCACGCGCTGAGCGGTTTCCGCGTGCTCGTCCAGCGTGCCATGGGAGTAGTTGAGGCGTGCGACGTCCATTCCGGCCTCAACGAGTTGGAGAAGAGCCTCTGGCTCCCGCGAGGCGGGACCGATGGTCGCGACAATCTTTGTGCGGCGCATTCCCGCGGACAGTATCGAGCCTTCCACTCGGCTGGCGCGGCGGACCCGCCAGCGCGGGCGCGGTGCCGAGGTCGCGCGTCGCTCGCTCTACGGCGCAGCGAGCTCGGGAAAGTGTTCGGCGCAGTGCTCGCGAAGCCGCGCGCGCAACCAGCTGCGCTCCTCTTGACTGGCGGCCCGCAGCCTGACGAGCAACTCGTGCTGGGCCGTGATCGCGGGCGCGCCGGCGATCGACCAACTGACGGCAAGCCGTTCGAACAGGAACTCGACGGCGCGCTGCCAGGCGTCCTCGCGGTTGGCTCCCGGCGGCAGATCCTCGCCGCTGGCGATCCGCGCGTAGCTAGTGCGCGTTGGCGCGCTGAGGACGCAGCGCAGGACGATCACGTGTCCTTGGCCGTCGTCGTACTCCTGCGAGGGTGGGGGTGCCAGAGCACCCCCGCGGCCTCGCTGGCGCTGGCGACGCCCCATCAGCGCTCACTGGCGCGGGTCGCATACCCCATGCGAGGAGTGTAGTTCGGCTGGCAGCACTGGCTCGGGGGCGATAATGGCGCTGATGCGAATCGACGAGATGCTTGCCACAAGCACCGACCCCGTGTTCTCCTTCGAGTTCTTTCCGCCGAAGACGCCGCAGGGTGAGCGCAACCTGCTTGCCGCAGTGACGGCGCTGCGCGAGCTCGAACCCGGGTTTGTGTCGGTCACGAAGACCGGCGCCAGCGCCCAGGCGCAGACGATCGAGCTCGTTCGCCGTATTCGCGCCGACCACGGGATTGAAGCGGCAGCGCACTTCACCTGTGCCGGTGCCACGCGTGATCAGTTGCGTGCATCGCTCGACGAGCTTCGTGCGACCGGGCTCGAAAACGTGTTGGCGCTACGTGGCGATCCGCCAAACGGCGAGACGTCGTTCGCCGCGACCGCGGGGGGTTTGACCCATGCAAGCGAGCTCGTCGCGCTCGTAACGAGCGAATATCCGTTCTGCACCGTCGCCGCCTGCTATCCGGAATCGCACCCAGAGGCGCCGGACGCCGACGCCGACATGGCCCATCTGCGGACGAAGGTCGATGCTGGCGTCCACGTGTTGATCACGAACCTGTTCTTCGCGAATGACGCTTACTTCGCTTTCGTGCGCCGAGCCCGTGACGCCGGCATCGAAGTCCCAATCGTCCCCGGGATCATGCCGATTACCAACGCGGATCAGATAAAGCGATTCACGTCGGTCTGCGGCGCAACCATTCCACCGGGTCTCTTGGATGCACTGGACGTCCGCGCTGGCGACGCTGAGGCTGTTGCCGACCTCGGCGTGGCCTATGCGACGCTGCAATGCGCGGAACTCCTCGCCGCCGGCGCCCCGGGTATTCACTTCTACACGCTGAATCGCTCACCGGCCACGCGCGCGATCGTCTCGGCACTGCGGCTGTCGCGCCCGTGGCAAGCCGCCCCGAGGTGAGCTCGGCGATTGCGCGCGGCGCGCTGTCGCCGCCCCCAGGTAGCGTCCACAACTATGGAAGCTGAGATCCCTTACCGCGTGCGCCGGGCGCCCCGAGCCAAGCGCGTACGGGTGCGCGTTGATCCCGAGCATGGCGTCGAGGTGGTGCTCCCGATGCGCGCCCCGGAGCGTGCAGCCGCCGCGGCAGTCGTCGAGCTAGCGCCCTGGATCGAGCGACGACTGGCCGAGCTCGCCGGCGCCCGCAAGCTGGTTGCACGGGAGCGTGGCTGGGTCCCATATCTCGATCGCCGTCTGGTGCTGGTGGTGCAAGCGGAGCGACGCCAGGTCCACCGTAACGGCGAAGCGCTGCTGGTTCCTGCTGGAGCCGCGGCACGGCCGGCGATCGAACGCTGGTATCGCAGGGCGGCGCGCGCGGAGCTGACACAGCGCCTCGATGCGGCGACGGCCGCGGCCGGCACGAGCTATGCGCGCCTGGCGGTCCGAAACCAGAGCACGCGCTGGGCCAGCTGTGGCAGCAGTGGCGTTATGAGCTTCAACTGGCGGCTTCTACTTGGCCCCGAACGGGTCCTCGACTACGTCGTCTGGCACGAGGTTTGCCACATTGAGGTGGCAAACCACTCGCCCCGCTTCTGGGCGCTGCTCGAATCGCGCTGTCCTGGGTGGCGAGAGCCAGCGGCATGGCTGCGCAAGAACGGCTCGGCCCTGGTTCTCTGAAGGCGCTTGCAACGCCCCAACCTCCCTTGCGGGTGGTGTCGGCGGGTAGTAGCTTCATCGCGCATGTCGACGAGGACTTCCTTCGCTTCCCTGGCGCTCGCGGTGTTTGCAATGGCGGCGGGGACCCCTGCTGCGAGCGTCGCCAAGCTCCCGGTGCGCGACGCGCGGGGCGCGCCGCAGCGCTCAGACCGCGACCGCACTGCGGCTGGCTCCGCGTCGCCCGGGAGCATCGTTGTCACGTTTGTCGGCTCCGGTTCCGGCAGCTACCGCTACAGCGTTTCGCCTCAGGGCAACAGCCCCGGCGACGCCTCCTGCACTGGCCCAGCGGTGTCCTACAGCGAGCGCGACAGTTACTCCTGGCGCTTCGCGTTCGTGGTCGCGCACGGTGGCGGTGTGCTGGACGGGCCGCTTACCTCGCAGGGCAGCGGCTCGTTGAGCGCAAGCACGGCGCACTGCGCGAGCGCCTTGACTGGAGCCGCTAGCTGCGGCCTGCAGCTCACGGCTCCGACGCCTGCCGACAACGATGATCTGGACTATCCCGACGCCAGCGTGACGGTTACCGGCAGCCATGTAACGGTGGCTGTGATCGGTGAGTTGGTGCTCGGCCCTACGGCGACCGGCTGTGGCGCAGGCGCCTACCAGCCGAGCCCAGTCGTGGGGTTCAACCAGCTTCAGGCCAACGTGACGGTCTCGCGTAGCGCCCTCGAGCGAAGCGGCCATGTCAGCGCGCCCTTCACCATGGCGGGCTCCGGGCTGTTCGCCGGCGTTCCGCTGAGCGGCGCCTGCGACGGTATGACGTGCCAGCCGCAGACCTGCGGGGACGCCGCGGCGGGCCCTGGCGGGACCACGGCCGCGTGCAGCTACGACGAGGCCTACGCGGGAACAGTCGAGGTGCGCGTCAACAAGTGATGCCGGCGGGCGGCCGCGCCGCGCCGCGCGTCGCGATGTCGCGCGTCGCGATTCGCTCAGCCGCGCTCGGCCAGCGGAACGTAGTCCCGGTTTCGCTCACCTGTGTAGATCTGGCGTGGCCGCGCGATCTTCTGCTCGCTGTCTTGGACCATCTCGAGCCATTGCGCGATCCAGCCGCTCGTGCGGCCGATCGCGAACATCACTGGAAACATCGCCATCGGCATGCCGAGCGCCTGGTAAATCAGGCCTGAGTAGAAGTCAACGTTTGGATAGAGCGAGCGCGATACGAAGTATTCCTCGCCCAGCGCGATCTTCTCGAGCTCCGTTGCGATGTCGAGCAGTGGGTTGACGCCGGTCACCTCGAACACGTCGTCGCATGCCTTCTTGATGATTCGCGCGCGCGGGTCGTAGTTCTTGTAGACACGATGGCCGAAGCCCATCAGCCGCTCACGGCCGGCCTTTACGCCGGCGATGAAGTCGGGGATGTTCTCCTTTGAGCCGATCCGCAACAGCATCCGCACGACCTCCTCGTTGGCGCCGCCGTGCGACGGACCGTAGAGCGCCGCGATGCCGCCGGCGATCGCCGAGTACGGGTCGACTCCCGACGAGCCGATCGCGCGCACCGCGCTCGTTGAGCAGTTCTGCTCGTGATCGGCGTGCAGAATGAAGAGGACGTCGAGCGCCTTCGCCAGTCGCGGATCGGGCTGGTACTTGAGCTCGGTCATCTTGTAGAGCATGCCGAGGAAGTTGCCCGCGTACTCGAGATCGTTGTCCGGGTAGACGTAGGGCTGGCCCATGTTGTGCCGGTAGGAGAACGCGGCGAGCGTTGGCATCTTGGCGATCAAGCGGATTGTTTGGATCGCCCGGTTGGCCGGGTCATGGATCTGGTTGGCGTCGGGGTAGAAGGTCGAGAGCGCGCCAATCGAGCCGAGCAGCATTCCCATTGGGTGCGCATCGTGGCGGAAGCCCTGGATGAAGCTCTTGACGTTCTCGTGAACGAACGTGTGGGTCTTGATTTCATGCGTCCAGGTGGCGAGCTCGGCTGCTGTCGGGAGCTCACCGTGGACGAGCAGGTAGGCAACCTCGAGGTAGGTCGAGTGCTCGGCAAGCTGTTCGATTGGATAGCCGCGGTACTCGAGGACGCCCAAGTCGCCGTCGAGATAGGTGATCGCGCTGCGGCACGAAGCGGTGTTCATAAACGCCGGGTCGTAGGCGAGCAGGCCGAAGTCGTCTTCGCTGGTCTTGATCTGGCGTAGGTCGAGGGAGCGGATCGCGCCGTCGACGATCGGGATCTCGTAGGTCTCGCCGGTCCGGCTGTCTGTGATCCGCAGCGTGTCCTCGGCTTTTCCGTCTGTGTCGCCCGCGAGGGCCGCTGCGGCCTCTGTCTTCGTTGTCATCGCGTTCCCCGATCGTCCGTAGGGTCGACTCGATTATGCGCTACGGGACCCGTCGCCAGCGTCGCCAGCCTCGCCAGCGTCGCCGGCGTCGCCATAGCGGCTCGCCGTGGCCGCGACCTGCCCTTGGTAGTGACTGCCGAGCTCGGCGTGGCCGTAGGGACGCTCCGCGGGAGCATCGAGGGTCATAAACGAAAGCTGCGCGATCGGTAGGCCGGCCCAGAGCTTGATCGGGACGCGCGTCAGGTTGTTGAGCTCGAGCGTCAGCGTCCCGTGCCAGCCAGGGTCACAGAAGCCCGCTGTGGCATGGACGATCAGACCGAGCCGGCCGAGCGAGGACTTTCCCTCGATGCGGGCGACGATGTTGTTCGGCAGCGTCACGTTCTCGAGCGTGGCGCCGAGACAGAACTCTCCCGGATGGATTACGAACGGCTCGTCGCTTGAGATGACGTGCGGCTCGGTCAGGTTTCGCGGCGGCTCGCGCAGATCGATCGCCGATGCGCGGTGGTTATGAAACACGCGAAACGTGTTGCCGAGGCGCAGATCCACACTCGCCGGCTGGACCAACGAGGGATCCCAGGGGTCGATGATGATCGTCCCGTCTTCGACGAGGCGACGGATCGTGCCATCGGAAAGCACCGATGACATGGTCACCGGCGCCGTGACTCCTTGCACGCGATCAGCGCTCGATCTTGCAAGCGCGGGCGTGCACGGTCCGCACGCGGCTCGGTGCCGGGGCCGGGGCCGGGGCCGCACCGTGGGGACCACGGCGCGGCTTGCGAGGAAGCAGCGGGCGGGGGTGCGGGTCGGCGCGGAGCTTGGATCCACCGTCGCCCTCGTCGCCGGCCGGGAGCGGTTCATCGGCGGACTTGTGGATCACCCACCAGACGATCCCAATCATCACGAGGATCGGGATCTTGAGGATCAGCATCGGCCAGATGGAGGTCCCAGTCATACGGCTCGACCGATCCTACTACCCGCTGAGGCCCGCCGCTAGCGGCCTCCGCGGACGCCCCTGAAGCGCTCCACGGAGAAGCTCGTCATGCGTCGCAACTCGGCGACTCGGGCCGTGATCTCGGCCAACGTCAGGCGCGCGACGCGCTCTGTGCCAAACGCCTCGACGTTGAACGACGCGATCGCGGTCCCGTAGGCCATCGCCCGTCGAAGCAGGGCCGCGGTGAGCCTGCTGCCAGGCGGCTGCGAGGCGATGTAGCCGACGAAGCCGCCGGCAAAGCTGTCGCCGGCACCGGTTGGATCGACGACCGTCTCGAGCGGAAAGGCCGGAATCGAGAAGTAGCCGTCGGGGGTAATCAAAGCCGCACCGTAGGCACCGAGCTTCGCGACGACGCACCCGCCTCCCGCCGGCCTCCACGAAAGCACCTCCTGGGCTGCGCTGAGGAGGTTTGGCTTGTCGGTGAGTTGGCGCAGTTCGGCGTCGTTGAGGATCAGGCAGTCGACCTCGTTGATCGCGTCGACGAGCGAGTCGCGGGCTATGTCGATCCAAAGGTTCATCGAATCGAGCGCAGCGAACCGCGTGTCCTGGCACTGCGCGCGCACCGCGCGCTGGAGGTCGGGCTGAATGTTTGCGAGAAACAGCACCTCGCTCGCGCGTGAGGCCCCAGAGAGACTGGGGGCGAAGTGTTCGAATACGCCCAGTTGCGTATCGAGTGTCTCGCGGCTGTTGAGGTCCCAGCCGTACTCCCCGCGCCAGAAAAAAGTGCGTCCGCCCTGAACATGCTCGATGTCGCTGACGTCGATGCCGCGGCTGCGCAGCACATCGAGCTCGGCCTCGCCGAAATCGTCGCCGACCGGGCCGACCATTCGCACGACGTCGAAGAACGAAGCGGCGAGCGCGAAGTGGACGGCGGCGCCTCCAAGCATCCGTTGGCGCTCGCCAAACGGGGTCTTGACGGCGTCAAACGCGATCGATCCAACGACGGTTATGGGCATCGGGCCTGCGAAGGCTAACGACTGGGGCCGTGTGGTCCACGCTCGACCTCGCGCGCGAGCGGTTGTTGGCCGACCGGCGGCGGCGGTCGCGATGGCCGAGTTGGTGCGCCCAATAAGCTGGGTGGATGACTGGATTCGAAGCGCTAGGTCTGTCGGAGTCCGCACTGGCTGCTCTTCGCCGTGTCGGCTACGAGTCACCGACAGCGATCCAGGCACAGGCGATCCCGCCGCTGCTCGCCGGTCGGGACGTGATCGGGCAGGCTCAGACTGGCACCGGCAAGACGGCTGCGTTTGGACTGCCGATCGTTGAGTACGTCGATCCGGCGCTCGAGGAGGTGCAGGCGCTCGTACTCACGCCGACGCGCGAGCTGTGCATCCAGGTGACGCAAGCGATCCGCGCCTACGGTGCAACCCACGGCGTCGACGTGGTCGCGGTGTTCGGCGGCGCGCCGATTCGAAACCAGGAGGCGCAGCTGCGCGGCGGCGGGCACATCGTCGTCGGCACGGTCGGGCGCGTCCTCGATCTCGTCTCGCGGGGGTCGCTGGTGCTCCACGACTGCCGCTTTGTCGTCCTCGACGAAGCGGACGAGATGCTCGATCTCGGGTTTCTCGAGGACGTCGAGAAGATCCTCGCGGCGACGCCCTCGGGACGCCAGACCGCGCTTTTCTCGGCGACCATGCCGCCGCCGATTCGGGCGCTCGCCGATCGCTATCTGTATGACCCACTGGTGATCGCGGTCGAGGCTGCGACGCTGACGATCGACACCGTCGAGCAGTTCCAGCTCCCCGTCGAGACGCGCGAGAAGGCGGCGAAGCTGGTCGAGGTGCTCCGCGCAGAAAAGCCCGACCAGGCGATCGTTTTCGTTCGCACCAAGATCCGCTGCGATCAGCTGTTTCGCACCCTGCGCGATCAGGGTATGAACGTTCGCGCCCTCCATGGCGACCTCAGCCAAGGGCAGCGCGACGGCGTGATGCTGGCCTTCAAGGGTGGACGTGTACCGGTGCTCGTCGCGACTGACGTCGCGGCCCGCGGCCTTGATATCTCGACCGTGACCCACGTCGTCAACTTCGACGTGCCGACAGCTCCAGACACCTACGTCCATCGCATCGGCCGAACCGGCCGGGTCGGCCGCTCCGGACGCGCGATCACCTTTGTCGAGGATCGCCAGAAGCGCGAGATGGAGGCGATCGAGCGCCACATCGGAACGTCGATTGCGCCGTGGAAGCCGGGCGCGAGCACCACGCCGGCGACCGTCACGACGCGGCCACGTCGCCACGCCAAACCGCACGTCAGTCGCGCCGCCGACGAACCACGCGCGCGGTTGATCGCCAGTGGTGGCCGTGCGGCCGGCATCGCGGTCGCCGATCTCGTCGCCGCGGTCACCCGGGCCACCGGGCTCGACGGCGAGGCGGTTAGCGACGTGACGGTACTCGAGCGTTTCGCGTTGCTCAGCGTGCCGGCCCCGGAGGCCGACCGCGTCATCGCGAGCGCTGATGGGGTCGAGGTCTGCGGCCACCGTCTCGCGCTTGAGCGCGCCGCCGACTGAGCCTCGCTATCGTGGCCGGTTCGCCCCCGAGTAGAGGAGCTGCCGCGATGTCTCTCGCCACCATCACCACCTCCGAAGGGCCGATCGTGCTCGAGCTGTTCGATGACGACGCGCCGAAAACGGTTGAGAACTTCACCACGCTCGCCGGCAAGGGTTTCTACGACGGCCTGATTTTCCACCGCGTGATCCGCGGCTTCATGCTCCAGGCGGGGTGCCCGCAGGGAACCGGAACCGGCGGCCCCGGCTACACCTTCGATGACGAGTTCAACTCGCACCGGATCGTCCGCGGCGTGCTCGCGATGGCCAACGCCGGACCGAACACGAACGGCTCACAGTTTTTCATCGTCACGGCCAACGAATGCGCGTGGCTCGATGGCAAGCACACCGTGTTCGGGCGCGTGAGCGACGGTATGGACGTCGTCGACGCGATCGAGGCGGTCGAGACCGACGGCGGTGACCGCCCGACGAATCCGGTGCTGATCGAGAGCGTGAGCATCGCGGCGTAGACTCCGCGTGGTCCGTTCTCGCGAGCACAGGAGGCGCGGTGGAAGGTGCCGAGAAGCAGGCCTTGATCGCTCCGAACGGCAAGGCGGTCGGCGGCAGCTCGATTGAAGTGCGCAACCCGGCGACGGGTGCGTATGTGGCGAGCGTGGCATGCGTTGACGATGCTGGGCTCGAGCTGCTGGCGCAGCGCGGGCGCGCGGCGCAGCCGGCGTGGTCCGAGCTCGGCGTGGGCGGACGTGCGGTGATCCTCGGAGCGCTGCGTCGCTGGCTCTCAGAGAATTCCGAGCGCGTCATCGAGACGGTGATCAGCGAGACCGGCAAGCCCTACGAGGACGCGCAGCTGTACGACTTGGGCTACGGCCTTGCCGCCTTGTCGTTCTGGACGCGTAACGCGCCGCGCTACCTCCAAGAACAGCGCTTTTTTGCGCACACGCCGCTCCTCGCCGGCAGACGCCTCGTAACGCGCTACGTGCCGCGCGGCCTGGTCGGCGTAATCGGGCCGTGGAACTACCCGCTAGTCAACTCCTTCGGTGACTGCATCCCGGCGCTGATGGCCGGCAATAGCGTGATTCTCAAGCCGTCCGAGCTCACACCGCTGACCTCCTTGCTGATGGCCGAGGCGGGGGCCGAGTGCGGCATTCCCGACGCTGTCTTCCAGGTCGCGCCCGGCGGTGGCGAGACCGGCGCGGCGCTCGTCGACCTCGTCGACTTCGTCATGTTCACCGGCTCGATCGCCACCGGACGCGCTGTCGCGCTCCGCGCGGCGCAGACCCTGACCCCTGTCTCGCTTGAGCTCGGCGGCAAGGATGCGCTGATCGTGCTCGACGGCGCGGACCTCGAACGGGCTGCCAACGTTGCGGTGTTCTACGCGATGATGAACAGCGGCGCGGCCTGCGTCTCGCTCGAGCGCGTCTACGCCGAATCGACGATCTATAGCGAGTTCACTGCCAAGCTCGCGGAGAAGGTTGCGGCGCTGCGCTACGGCGCGCCACATGGCCCGGGATCGGTTGATGTGGGGGCGATCACCGATGAGCGTCAGCTCGACACGATCGAGGCCCACGTCGCCGATGCGCTTGCCAAGGGCGCGCGGCTGCTCGCCGGTGACCGCCGCGGCGAGCGGTCAGGCCGCTTCTTCGAGCCGACGTTGCTCGTCGACACCGACCACACGATGGCCTGCATGAACGAGGAGACATTTGGCCCGACGCTGGCGGTCATGCGCGTTGCCGACGAGGACGCCGCGGTAGCGCTGCTCAACGATTCGCGCTATGGCCTCGGCGCCGCGGTGTTTGCGCGCGACGCCGCGGAGGGGGAGCGCGTCGCGCGCCGTCTGGCAGTCGGCGCGGTTTGCGTCAACGACGCCGCGATCAACTACTTCGCACTCGAAGCGCCGATGGGCGGCGTCAAGCAGTCAGGCCTCGGCGTGCGGCACGGGCCCGACGGCATCCGCAAGTTCGCGAGCCAGCAGACGATTCTGATCACGCCCCGTTGGATGCCCCGCCGCGAGCCGCAGATGTATGCCTACTCGGCGTGGATGACCAAGCTGATCGGGCGCTGGCTGAAGCTGCTCTACGGCCGCAGGGCTTCAACCACACCCGAGCACCCCGAGCCTGCGGCGAAGCGGTTGCTGCGGGCCGCCAGGCGACGCGCGTCCGGCGACTAGATAGCCTCGTCCGCGCTCTGGCGTCGGATCTCTTCGAGCCGCGCGTCGGAGATCTGCTCGAAGGCATCAAGCACAGCCGGATCGAAGTGCCCGGGGCTTTGGTGGAGGATCCGGCGCGCCTGCGCGATCGTGACCGCGTCGCGGTAGGGGCGGTCACTCGTCAGTGCATCGAGCGCATCGGCGAGCGCGAACACGCGCGCGGCGAGCGGGATCTCCTCGCCCGCGAGTCCATCCGGGTATCCGCTGCCATCCCAGCGCTCGTGGTGGTGGCGGACGACCTCCGTGGCCGGGCCGAGGAAGGCGATCCCGGCGATGATCTCCTCGCCGATGACCGGGTGGCGTCGCATGATCTCGAGCTCTGTGGCGTCGAGCCTGCCGGGCTTGAAGAGGATGGCGTCGGGGACCGCGACCTTGCCGACGTCGTGCAGGAGGAAGCCAAACTCGATCTCGGGTTGGCTCGAGAGCGGGAGCCCGCTCACGGCGGCGATCTCTACGCCAAAGGCGGCGACGCGCTCGGCGTGATGCGCGGTGTAGGCGTCGCGCGCCTCGACGGCGTTTGAGAGAGCACGCACGGTGGCCATGTAGGAGTCGTCGAGCTCCCGCGCGCGGTGACGCTCACGCCTGGACGTTGCGCGCAGCTCGGCGGCGTAGCGATCGAGCTGGCGCTCCTTGGCGGCATCCTCAACACGGTGGCGGTCGAGCGCCTCCTGTAGCGCCGCGACCTCACTCTCAAGGGAGCCGCCGATGACCTGCTGCTCCCGTTGTGCCACGCGCCAAACCCTAGCGTGCGGACTGGCTGGGACAGCGACGCCAGGCGGTTTACGGGCGCGCCGCCTGGGGCATCAGATCGCGTGGGGGCGCAACCTTTGCTGCTCGCAGGCGTTCTAGTCGGGTGGCGCGCGCAGCTAATCTGCGCCGCTAAGCTCAGCCATGCCCTTACGCAAGCGCACAGCCCTGGCCTGTTGTCTTGGCGCGATCAGCGCCATTCTGGCGTTCGCGCCGGCGGCCCTCGCCTCCTACAACGAGACCGTGTTTTTCGAAGCGCCGACGCAGCTGCTCTCGGCGACAGAACGTCCCGCTGCGATTTCCCAGATGCAGTCGCTCGGTGTGCACGCGGTGCGGATTCTGCTCGACTGGAACGACGTCGCGCCGGATCCGAACTCGCGCCACAAACCGAAGCTCAACCTGACGAACCCCGCCAACTACAACTGGGGGCAGTACGCGGTGCTGATGTCAGAGATGCAGTCGCTGCACTGGCAGGTGCTGCTCACCGTGACCGGTCCGGTGCCCTGCTGGGCTTCAAGCTGCGCCAAGAAGCGCGTGACCGACCCCAACGAAGCCGACTATGGCCAGTTCTTGGAGGCCGTCGGCCGCGAGTTCGGTACCTACGTAAAGCTCTACTCGGTTTGGAACGAGCCCAACCAGCCGCAGTTCCTCGAGCCCCAGTACAGCAAAGGACAGATAGCCTCGGCGGCGATCTACCGCAAGCTCTTCCTCGACGGCTATGCGGGCCTGAAGGCATCGGGCAACTTCAACGGGATGAAGGTGCTGATGGGCGAGACCTCGCCCGTCGGTTCCAGCGTCGAGGGGATTCCGGCGCCGCTGGCGTTTATGCGCGCGGTGCTCTGCCTCAACTCGCACTACGTCAAGGCGAAGAGCTGCGGCAAGCTGCCGGCCGCCGGCTATGCCCAGCACCCCTACACCGTGCCCACCGGCAAGACGGGTGTGTACTGGGTCCCGCCGAACCCCGATGACGTGACGATCTCAACCCTTGGGCGGCTCAGTACGGCGCTCAACCGTGCGGCCGCAGCCGGTGCGATCGCGGCCAACATGCCGATCTACGTCACCGAGTTCGGCATTCAAAGCAAGCCCAATCCGCTGCTCGGCGTCTCGGTCACGCTGCAGGCCGAATACGACGCAATCGCCGAGCACCTCGCCTGGGAGAACCCTCGAGTCGTCTCCTTCGATCAATACCTGCTGAGCGACGACTCCGCCTACGGCTTCCAATCCGGGCTCGAATATAAGAACGGCAAGAAGAAGCCTGAGTTCAACGGCTGGCGTCTGCCGCTCACCGTGACGCGCTACGGCGCCAAGGTTGCCTTCTGGGGGCTCGTGCGGCCCGCCGGGGATTCCTCGACCAGCGCCGCAACCACGGGCACGACCACGACCACCGGGACGAGCGGGACGAGCGGGAGCACCGCCGCGTCGGGGAACACCGGCGCCAGCGCCACCGTTTCCTCGTCCTCTGTCGTACTCGAGTACTCCGCCGACGGAGGGCGTAAATGGAAGACCTTGCTGACCGTCAAGCTCGGATCCCGGGGCTACTGGTCGGCCGGTGGAAACTACGTCGCCGGACGCGTCTGGCGCGCGCAGTGGACCGCACCGACCGGCACCGTCTACGACGGCGCGACGATCGCGGCCTACAGCACCTCGGGCAAGCTGCAGTAGCGAGTCGCTGCGACAGGACACCGGCGCGGCGTACGCTTGAGCAGCGATGCCCGAACTGCCGGAGGTCGAAATCACCGCGCGGCTGCTGGACGGGGCGCTGCGCGGCGCCACCGTCGAGTCGGCGCTCGCGCCGGGTATCAACACGCTGAAGACCTTCGCGCCGCCACTCGGTGAGCTATCTGGGCAGAAGGTGACGAGTATCGGTCGCCGGGGAAAGCAGTTCATCGTTTCCTTCGACGGCGAGATGGCACTGCTGATCCATTTGATGTCGGCCGGTCGCCTCCAGCTCTACGACCGCCACGCCGCTCCGCGCGATCGCACCTCGCGGCTGCTCATTCGCTTTGCCGATGGCCGCGAGCTGCGCCTGCGCGAGTTCGGTACCAAGCAGGCGGCGTGGGCGAAGCTGCTGCCCGCCGACGCAATCGAGCGCGACGAAGCGACCGCCCGATTGGGGCCCGAGGCATGGCCCGCGCCACCCGCCGACCTCGCCCAGCGCCTGGCCGAGGCTCGGCCGCTGCACGCGTTGCTACGCGACCAGCGTGTGATCGCCGGCATCGGCCGCTCATGGGTCGATGAGATCCTCTGGACGGCGAAGCTGTCGCCATTCAAACGCGGCCTCGATCTTTCCGCCGAAGAGGTTGCGACGCTCGCAGATGCGATCAGCGTGACGCTCGGGGGCGCGCTCGCGCACTACGAGACCACGTTGAAGCTGCCGATCCCCGACAAGCTGCCGATGCCACTGGCGGTGCATCGACACGACGGCGAGCCGTGTCCGCGCTGTGCCACGCAGCTGCGCTCCGTGCACTTCGAGGAGCAGGTGATGACCTACTGTCCAAGCTGCCAGACCGGCGGGCGCATGCTCAAGGATCGTCGCCTCTCGCGCCTGCTGAAATAGTGTCCGCACCAACCCGGAGGTCATCCCATGATCGAGCAGGGCGCCGCGGCACCGGACTTCACGCTCGCCGACCAGCATGGCGAGGACGTGACGCTCTCGGATCTGCGTGGCAAGACCGTCGTCCTCTACTTTTATCCCAAGGCGGACACGCCTGGCTGTACCAAGCAGGCCTGCGGCGTTCGCGATCGGCGTGCCGACTATGCCGCCGCCGGCGTCGTCGTGCTCGGCGTCTCAGCCGACCCGGTCAAGGCGATCCAGAAGTTCGCCGACAAGTACGAGCTCGACTTCACGCTGCTTGCCGACGCCGACCATGCGGTCGCGGAGCGCTACGGCGTCTGGGTCGAAAAAACGCGCTACGGCCGGACCTATTGGGGCATCGCGCGCACGACCTTCATCATCGACGCCGCCGGCACGGTCGCTCGCGTTCTCCCCAACATCAAGCCTGAGACCCACGACGATCTCGTGCTGGAGACGCTCGGGAGCCTCGGCGCGGCAACCAGCTGAACCGCGCGCCCCAGCTGGAGCGCCCCAGCTACGCGACGAGCACGAGCGCTGGCGGCGCGCTCGCCTTACAGACGCGATCGCGGCCGGCTCGCTTGGCGTCGTAGAGCGCGCGGTCGGCGTAGGCCATCAGCTCGCTCGGTCTGCTCGCCAGCGAACTGTCGGCGACGCCGATCGAGATCGCGACTCCGGGCCCGGTCTCCTGCAGGCGACCGACCTCCTGGCGCAGCCGCTCAGCGACCGTCATCGCGCTGTCGCAGTCGCAGCCGACCAGCAGCAGCGCGATTTCCTCACCGCCGATGCGAGCCACGGTGTCGAACGCGCGGACGCCGGATAGCAGGTCACTCGCGACACGCTTGAGCACCGCGTCGCCAACGGCGTGTCCGTGCAAGTCGTTGATCGACTTGAAGCAGTCGAGGTCGCACATCAGGACCGCGCAGGTCTCGTTCGTTCGCGCGCAGCGCTCGAGCTCCTGTTCGAGGCGCTGGTCAAAGCCACGGCGGTTCAGCAGGCCCGTCAACGGGTCGCAGCGTGCGAGGCCGTCGAGCTCAGTGAGCGCGCCCGTCAACTGGTGGCGCAGCACCGACACCGTTGCGGCAGCGCTGCCGAACACGATCGTTGCGCTCGTCCACCACAGGAGGCTCGCACCCGTGCTCAGCTGGCGACTGACGAGCCAGCCGTAAGCAGCACAGCAGACGATGAGCGTGCACAGCGCGAGTTGCGCGCGCAGGAAGCAGGCCGCGAACACCGCCGGGAGAAAGAACAGCATCACGTCATTCGATGCGCTTGCCCGGCTCACGGTCGCCGAGAGCGTGACGAGAATCGTCACGAGCAGAACCAGGCCGCCAAGCGTGACATCGCCGAAACGCTCGCCGGCGCGCCAGGTCACGACCGCGCAGAGCCCCACGAGTCCGCACGTCGCGAGACGGACTACCAGCGCCGTATGGTTAGCGTGCGGCCCGACCGCCGCGGCGATCGTCAGCGCGGCACTCGCGACAAGCAACATCGCGGTGGCGTGTGCTCGCAGGCGGGGCAGCGCGAGGTCCATATCAGCGACATCGGCAGTCACCGACACGGCGTCTCGTGCCTTGGACGTATCGCCGAGTTCGCCGGCGCGTCCTGGACGCCAGAGCCCCCTCAGCGTCCGTCATCGGCCATCGGCTCGCCACGCACCCGCCGCGCCCATTAGCGTGTATAGGACCCCTGACGGGGCCGTCGCCACGGAGCGGCGAGAACCCGTCCCGCGCGGCCGCGTCAGGATCGAGCCACCAACGAAAAGGAGCCACCGATGTCGATGAATACTGCCGCTCCGCTCGCCGACGAGCTCGAGCGCCTCCTCGCGACCGACGAGCTGCCGGCCGACGCCCGGGCGATCCCGGGGCCGATGCTGCGCAGCGAGCTCGAGGAAGACGATGACGACCTCTTCGGCGACGACGACGTCAGCGAGTTTGACGATGACGATGAAGAGCTCGCGGTCGAAGAAGACGACGACGACGACGACCTCGACGACGAAGAGTTCGAGTCCGAGCTCTCCGTCTGAGCTCAAGACCCCAGCGCGGCACCGCCGCGCCGCGGGGTGTCGCTCCATTCGACCATCCGCCGCGTAGGCTAGGCGGCGGACGTGCTCGACATTCTCGCATCGGCTTCGCTCGGTCGGACCATCACCGACTTTTTCGATGCGGTCGGGTCGTTCTTTTCCAACCTCGCGGCGGTCCACTGGAGCTCGCTGCTCGTGGGCTTGCTGTTCTTCGCCGCGAACCTGACGCTGCGCTCCCGTGCGATCTTCAACAGCCTCCGCGCCGCCTATCCCGCCGTGCGCTTCCAGTGGCGGCGCATATGGGGCGCCTACTTTGCCGCGGTCGGATTGGACAACGTCGTCCCGGCCCGCGGCGGCGACGTGGTCAAGATCTTCCTGACAAAGAGCTCGATCCCCGACTCCACCTATGCGACGGTCGCCGCGGCCGTCTACACCGAGGCGCCATTCGACGTCGTGATCGGAATCTTCGTGCTGATCTTCGCCTTCTCACAAGGCGTCTTTCCCAAGCCGCCGGCCTTTGCCAAGCTCAGCGCGTTTGATCTCTCCTTTCTCGCCTCGAACGTTCGCCTGACGCTGTTCCTGCTTACCGCCCTGGTGATTGCCACATTGGTCGCGTTCGCGGTGCTCTCGCGCCGGGTGCTGGCTTTCTGGGAGCGGGTTCGCCAGGGCTTCACGATCCTCCGCGACCGCGAGCGCTACCTGCACGAGGTCGTTGCCCTACAGGCCTTGGCCTGGCTATGTCGCGCGGCGGGCTTTTGGTTTCTGCTCGACGCGTTTCGCGTCGGCGCCTCGGTGCGCAACGTGATGCTCGTGTTCGGCGTCAGCGCCGTTGCCGGCGCGATACCGCTCACGCCCGGCGGTGCCGGAGTGCAGCAGGCCCTGCTCGTCACGGTCTTTCGCCACGCCGCCCCGACCAGCGTTGTCGCCGCCTATTCGGTGGGACAGCAGATCGCGATCGCCGCGTTGACCTCCGGCGTCGGCTTCGTCGCGCTCGTCACGATCTTTCGCTTCCGCTCCTTCAAGGACGTGGTCCGCGCCGGCCGTGCTGACCGCAAAGCCGAGGACCGGGCGGGCAACGGCGCTACTGCAGACCCGAGCGAGCCTCGCGCACGAGCGTGACGGCCTCGGGAAAGACGAGCGCCATCACCGCGCGGATCTGCTGCGCCTGCTGCTCGGCGTTGCCTTGAACGTTCACGCGGTTGATCGCCGCGACGGTCATGTCGACCGCGAGCTTGATCGCGTTGTCGGCCCAGGCGAGACGTTGCTGGCCCTGCATCTGCTCGGCGAACTCAGCCATCCGTCGCTGCAGCTCGTCGGGATCGCCGAACAGTCCACCGAAACCTTCCATGCACGCAACCCTAGCGCGCGTGGCCTGGTTGAAAGCGTCCGGGTAGACTCCCTCCGGCAATGGACGATCGCGAGCGCCAGCTCGAATCAGAGGGCGCGGCTCGCCGGCGCGTCGGCATCCTAGCGATCGTTGCGGGGGTTCTCTACCTGGGCGGCGAGGTTCTCCTCGGCATACTCGTCACCGCCAAGACTCCGTCGGTCGGACTGGTGCAGGGTCTCGCTCCGGCGCTCCGCGGCCAAGCGGCGGCCAGCGTGGACCCAAGGACGATCGAGTTGAGCTTTCTCGATCACCACGCTGTTGAGAGCATCGTGCTTTCCGTGGTGATTGCCATCGGCCTCGCCGCGATGCGCTGGCCGTTGGTCTACCTCCGCGACGCCGATGTGGCACGCGGCGGCAAGCCCGCGAAGGTGACGGCGGTGCTGGCCAACTATGTGCCGGGGCTGCTGGGCATCTGCGGCGTCGCCCTCGCCGTGTCGCTCGCGATCGGCGCGCACGACTACCTCGCGCACGCGGCTCGCGACAGTGCCGCGGTCAAGGTGGCCATCGCCGGGCCGCTACGTTTCGGGCTCGCAATTGTGTGCTACGCGCTCGCCCCGCTCGCACTCGCGGTCACCTTCGTGTTCATCTCGATCCGTGCGATGCGTGACGGACTGCTCCCGCGCCTCTTGGGCTGGCTCGGGGCCATCGCAGGCGTTCTCTTCATCATCGACCTCGTGCCGGCCCCGGCCCTGCAGTTCATCTGGCTTGTCGGCCTGGGCCTGATGCTTCTGCAGGTCGGCGGACAGCGGCTGCCACCAGCCTGGGCGGCGGGCGAGGCGATCCCCTGGGTACGCAGTCAGCCGCAACGCCGGGCGCGAGGCGCCGGACCGACGTTCGGTCGTCGCGCTGGGCGGGCCCCGGTGCCGGCACCGGCACCGCGGGTTCCGGCCACGGTCGCAAGCGGCAGCGCCAAGAAGCGCAAGCGTCGCCGGCGCTGACGCCGACGCCCGCCCGCCGAGAAGCGAACCTTTCGCTGGTGCGCCGGCGCTGACGCCCACGCCCGCCCGCCCGCCAAGAAGCGAAAGTTTCGCTGCGCCCGCGACACCCGCCGGTGTAGTTCTTCCCCCAAAACTACAAAAAACTTTTCGACTTTCCTCGCCAAGTGTGGCTATGCTCGTGGCGTCTCAACTGCGGGTTTCCCGTGAGACCCGCGCAACAAAGCCGTTCGCGTCGTCGCGCCGGCTTAGGAGAGGAGTCCAATAATGGAAGGATCTGGCGGCTCGTCGTCATGGACGCCCGCGAACCCAGCACCGCTGGGGCTCGCTGCGTTCGCGATGACGACGTTCGTTCTCTCGATGTTCAATGCGAATCTCGTGAGCCCCGCAGGGGAGCCCGTCGTGCTCGGCCTCGCGCTTGCCTATGGCGGCATCGCGCAGCTACTCGCCGGGATGTGGGAGTTCCGCACCGGTAACACGTTCGGTGCGCTCGCGTTTACGTCGTACGGAGCGTTTTGGATCTCGTTCTGGGCGCTGGTCGTTTTCTACGCCAAGGACATCACCGGCAACGCCGGGCACGACATTGGGTTGTACCTTTGGGCATGGGCGATCTTCACCGCCTACATGACCGTCGCAGCAACGAAGGTGAGCGGATCGGTGCTCCTCGTCTTCGTACTGCTGACAATCACGTTTATCCTGCTGGCAATCGGCACCACCGGTGCCCACGCAAACATCACGCACTGGGGCGGCTACATCGGCCTGGCAACAGCCGCCGCCGCCTGGTACGCGTCGTTTGGGGGTGTTGTCAACAGCACGTTTGGCAGAAACGTCGTACCGCTGTTCCCAGCCAAGAGGTAGCTGCACGCAAGCACGGTCGAAAGTGGCGGCGCACGCGTTGCGCCGCCACCTCGATCGCCCCGACTGCAAAGTGAGGTGAGCCAAAATGGCGACTGACCAGAGTCAGGCCAACACGAGCGACATGGAGCTCGAGCGCGAGCTAGCGTCGCTCCTCGATATTGAGCGGTTTCCGCCGTCGGCCGAGTTCCGCGAGCACGCGTTGCTGAACGACCCGGCGATCTATGAAGAGGCCGAGCGCGACTGGCAAGGGTGGTGGGTAAAGCAGGCCGAAGAACTCCACTGGTTCAAGAAGTGGGACACCGTCCTCGACGACTCCAACCCGCCCTTCTACAAGTGGTTCGTCGGCGGCCAGCTGAACGTCTCTTACAACTGTCTTGACCGCCACGTGGAAGCTGGACGTGGCGACCGGGTGGCCCTCAACTGGCTCGGCGAGGATGGCTCTGAGCGCACGCTCACCTATGCCGACATCCTGGCCGACGTCGAGCGCTTCGCCAACGCGCTCACCGACCTCGGCATCAAGAAGGGCGACGTCGTCGGGATCTACCTGCCGATGATCCCTGAGGTCGTCGTCGCGATGCTCGCCTGTGCGCGCATCGGTGCGCCGCACAACGTCGTCTTCGGCGGCTTCTCGCCCGAGGCCGTCCGCGAGCGGATGGAGTTCTCCGAGGCGAAGGCGCTGATCACCGTCGACGGTGCCTCGCGCAAGGGCACGATCGCCGCGATCAAGCAGTCCGTCGACGTCGTCATGGGCGACCTCGATTCGCTCGAGCACATCATCGTGGTCGCCTCCAAGGGGACCGAGTGCGAGATGCGCCCGGGCCGTGACGTCTGGTACCACGAGATCATGGATGCGGCTGACGCCAAGCATCCGGCCCAGCCGATGGACGCCGAGGACCCGCTGTACATCCTCTATACCAGCGGCTCGACGGCGAAGCCGAAGGGCATCCTGCACACCTCCGGTGGCTATCTCACCGGCGTCAGCGCAACCCACCGCTACATCTTCGACCTCCATTCGGAGGAGGACGTGTACTGGTGTGCCGCCGACGTCGGCTGGGTCACCGG
>PKYB01000076.1:0-6465 GCA_003133565.1 Solirubrobacterales bacterium | reverse complement strand
TCGTCGACACCTGGTGGCAGACAGAGACCGGCGCGATCATGATCACGCCACTCCCCGGCATCACGGAGACCAAGCCCGGCTCGGCAACGACGCCGTTCCCCGGGATCAGAGCCGACGTGGTCGACGAGCACGAGGGCAAGACGATCGAGGAAGGTCAGGGACTGCTCGTCCTGACGCGGCCTTGGCCGTCGATGCTGCGCACGCTCTACAAGGACGACGACCGTTTCATCGAGACCTACTTCAAGCGTTTCGGCAAGACGACCTATCTCGTCGGCGACGCGGCACGTCGCGACAAGGACGGCTACATCTGGGTGATCGGGCGCATCGACGACGTCGTCAACGTCTCGGGCCACCGTCTCTCGACGGCCGAGGTCGAGTCGGCGATCGTCGCTCACGAAGCGGTCGCCGAGGCGGCCGTGATCGGTCAGTCAGACGAGTTGACCGGCCAGGCGATCTGCGCGTTCGTGACGCTCCAGGGCACGATCGAGGGCACCGAGGAGATCGAGGCCGGGATCCGCGACACGGTCGCCACCCGGATCGGCAAGTTCGCCCGACCCAAGCGCATCATCTGGGCCGACGACCTGCCGAAGACGCGCTCCGGCAAGATCATGCGCCGGCTCCTGCGTGACATCGCCGAGGGCCGCGCGCTCGGCGACGTCACGACGCTGCGCGACCCCGCCGTGGTCGAGTTGCTCGGCCAGGCGATCGCGAGCTCCGAAGAGGACTGACTCTGCGGGCTGCGGCGGCGGAAGGCTCCTCCAGCGAGCCTCCCGCCGCCCTCGCCTGCTTTTGTGCGGTCTCTGTGGGGCGCACGGTCCGCTCTTCACGAAGCAGCGCTTTTCTGCATGTGTGCGCTGACAAGCCGGCTCGCTCGGAGGCTTGCTACGTGAAGAGCGCGGCCAGTGCGGCGCTGAAGCCGGGGACGGCGTCGCTCAGATCGAGCGTGTCCTCGCCGGTATGGACGCGCGCCGCGCCGTCGCCACGGTAGATCGTCCCGGTCTGCTTGGCCGGGTCGAGCACGAGGACCGCGATCGTCCCTGCGGCAAGCCATGCGAGCGCCTTCTCCTCGACCTCATGGAAGCTGTCATCAGGCGAGACCACTTCGACGGCGAGGTCCGGCGCGCCCGGCCAGTACTTCACCGTGTCGCCAACGGCGTCCGCCCGATCCTTCGCGATGAACGCGGCATCCGGCGCCCGGACGGTGTCCGGGTCCCGCGCAAGCAGAAAGCCCGTTTCTGCTGCGACCGTCACCCCGCAGTCCGTCGCGTCAGCGTGTGTCAGCAGCAGGCCGCCGATCCGGGCTGCAACGCGGCCGTGCCTGAAACCGGGCGCCATCATCACGCGCAGCTCGCCACGGACCAGCTCCCGCCGCATGCTGTCGTCGGGCATCGCGAGCAGCTCGTCCGCCGTGATGCGCGTCGCGTCAACGGCCATGACATCGACGCTACTCCGCAACGCTGGTCTCTGCAACCACACACCTCACCAGATCCCTACCGACGCGCGACGCCAAACGAGACCTCTACGGCCGCGCCCCCTTGCGCCCTCGCAAAGCCTGACGAGGACGACGCGGGACTCCCCTCAGCGAGGTCCCGCAGACCCGCAGTCACCTAGACCTTGCGGTATTCGGGCACCCAGGACCCGTCGTCTTGGCGCTCGAAGTCCTGGAAGAGCAGCGGCGCCTCGCGCAGCGCGATCTGCGCCACGCTGTCAAAGACGAGCCGCAACTCCTCCTCGGCGCCCGCAGCGGTCCGCATCTCGATCACGTGGCGGAGCGTCCGCGCGTTGGCCGTCCAGATGATGTCCGTCGAAAGCCCGAGCGGCGCGAGGCGGCGCAGCGCCGAGGTGGCCTCCTTCTTGACGTGGAAGGGGACGCCGTCCTCGTCGAGGCCGAGCCGCTGCGCCGCGTCGCGCTGGAACTCCTCGAGCTGCTCGACGATTTGGAGCGCCTGCTCGCGCACCGGCTCGAGGACCTCCGGCACGCGAAAGCCGATGTCGGTCAGGCGCACGTAGCGCAGGCTCTCCTGGCTGAACGCCGAGCCGGCGCGATGGCGAACGAGCTCGTGCGTGAACACACGGCTGACGTTGCGCAGCGCAAAGCTGTAGTTGGCGTGCTCGAGCACGCTGCCGTGCGCGCTGCGCAGGATGTTCTCGAAGTACGCGCGCCGGTCGGTGCGCACACGCGTGACGTTGACGTTGAGCCCCGGCTCCCAGCTGCGGTAGCACGCGCGGCCGCCGAACTCGACGAGCAGCTCGCCGCCGTTCGGGGACCCGCCGGATTCCTCGAGCTGGCGATCAAGCCAGGACGCGCCGCCGACATCCTCGAGGTAGCCCCGCATCCCCTCGAGCTCGATCGACGGGCGCGCGATGAGAAAGACGCTCGGCGTGGTCTCGTGCATGGGCCGCCGATCGTAGCGGCCGCGCCGGAGGCTCAGAGCGCGCCGGCGACGGTGCTCGCGGCGTGGTGCGCGAGGTCAAACAGGGGCTGCGGCACGATGCCGAGGACGATCGTCGCCGCCGCGAACAACACTGCGACGGCCGTCAGTTCGAACTCGCTGCCGACGACGCTGTCGGCCTCCGGCGAGCCGCCGGCGATCACCGGCACGGCGCCGCGGCCCAGCACGCTCGGCCCCGGCGCCGGGCGCATCCACACGGCGCTGATCACGCGCAGGTAGTAGGCGAGCGAGATCATCGAGCCGATCACGAGCACGATCGCAAGCCAGCTGTAGCCGCCGTTCACGAGCGCATCGATCAGGTAGACCTTGCCGATGAAGCCTGCCGTTGCCGGAACGCCCGCGAGCGAGAGCATCGCGATCGTCAGCGGCCAGGCCAGCCACGGCCGCTCCTTGCCGATGCCGGCGACGGCGTCGATGTCGTCGCCGTAGGGCGTCTCCCGCTCGCGCGCGATGATCACAGCGAACGCCGCGACGTTCATCAGCAGATAGACCATCAGGTAGAACAGCACCGCGCGCGCGCCCAGCGCTGTCGCCACCGCGACGCCGGCGAGGATGTAGCCCGCCTGCGCGACCGAGGAGTAGGCGAGCATGCGTTTCAGCGAGGCTTGGCCGAGCGCGCCGACGTTGCCGACGATGATCGTGATCGCGGCGAGCGTGACCAGCACCGGCTGCCAGTTGCTGCGCTCGGAGATCAGCATCACGTCGAGCACCCGCAACAGGACGCCGAACGCGGCGGCCTTCGTCGCGACCGCCATGAACGCCGTAACCGGCGTCGGGGCGCCCTCGTAGACGTCCGGCGTCCACTGGTGGAACGGCGCGATCGATGCCTTGAAGCAAAGTCCGACGAGGACCAGCGCGATGCCGGTGAAAAGCAGCGCGTTGGAGCTGTGCCCGTGGCCGATGATGCTCGCGATCGTGGCGAAGTCGGTCGAACCGGTCGCGCCGTAGATCAGCGCCAGACCGTAGACCAGCGTCGCCGAGCCGACCGAGCCGATGATCAGGTACTTGAGTCCCGACTCCAGCGAGGCCGCGCGGCGCATCTCGGTGGCGCACAGCACGTAGAGCGGGATCGAAAGCAGCTCGATCCCGATGAACAACGTGACCAGGTTCTGCGCACTGACCAGCACCACCATCCCGGCGATCGAGCCGAGCAGCAGCGCGTGGTAGTCGCCGTGCGCGGACTCGCGCGGCGCAAGTGCTCGCCACGAGAGCAGCGTCGCGGCGATCCCGGCGGTCGCGACGATCAGCGTCATGACGAGCGAGAGGTTGTCGATCGCGAGGGCCCCGTCGACCGCCGAGGTGTGGTCGTGCCATTGCCAGAGCGCGAGGCCAATCGTGGTGCCGAGGCTGACTATCGTGAGCGCCGGGACGAGCTGCTCGCGGGCAAAACGCGAGCGCAGCAACCCGACCAGCAGCACCACAACCGAGCCCCCCACGAGCGCCTCGATCGGCGACAGCGCGGCGAAGTTGACGTAGGGGCCGTGCGGGTGGACGAGGGCGATCATCGGTCGGCCACGGTGGTCGTCTTGATCGTGGCGGCCAGCGTCCTCGTCGGCCTCGCGGTGAGCACCTGCTCCTGGCGGATCGTCGCCGTCACCGCCTTCTCGCTGCGCTGCAGTTGTATCTGGGGATAGAAGGCGAACAGCCCGATCGCGGCGAGGAAGGGAACGAGCGCCAGGCCCTCCTGCCAGCGCATCTCAAACGAGTGCACCTTCTGCCCCGTGCGGTTGTGCATCGAGCGGATGAACACCCGCAGCGCGTAGACGCTCGCCATCACGACGCCGGCGAAGGCAAGGATCGAGATCGCCATCTTGGTCTGGAAAAGTCCGAGCAGGATCAGGAACTCGCCGATGAAGTTGCCTGAGCCAGGCATTGCGAGCGTTGCGAAAGCGACGATCAAGAAGACCGTCGCGAGGATCGGGGCGCGCATCGCGATCCCGCCCATGTCGCGGATGTCCTCCGATCCGCCGGCGCGCGCCGCGAGCAGGCCGATGATCAAAAGCAGCGGCGCGACGACGATGCCGTGGTTGACCATCTGCAGCACCGCACCCTGCGCGCCCTGCGGCGCGAAGGCAAAGATTCCGAGCGTGATGAAGCCGAGCTGGGCGATCGAGGAGTAGCCGGCGATCAGCCGGGCGTTGGTCTGCGTGAAGGCCATAACGGAGCCGTAGAGCACCGAGGCGAGGCCGATCAGGAGCAGCAGCAGCTGGAAGTGCACAGACGCTTGGGGCATCGTCGGCAGGACGATTCGCAGGAATCCGTAGGCCCCGACCTTCGAGAGCACGCCGCTGAACACGGCGAGCACTTCGACCGGCATCTCGCGGTAGGTGTCGGGCATCCAGCCGTGGAAGGGGAACGCCGGCATCTTGACGAGGAAGGCCGCGGCAAACAGCAGGAAGATCCACTCCTGCGTCCCCTTGGCCAGGTGCGAAGCGGCGAGCGTCGAGATCGAGAAGCTCAGAGGGTGCCCGGTGTGCTGTGCGGTGAGGACCGCGAGCGCGATCGCGCCGGCGAGCATGAAGAGCGAGCCGACGAAGGTGTAGATCACGAGCTTGAGCGTCGCCGAGACGCGGCCCGGCCCGCCCCAGACCCCGAGCAGCAGGTAGAACGGGACCAGCATCAGATCGAAGAAGGCGACAAACAGCGCGAGGTCCTGGGCGAGGAACGCGCCGAGCACCGCCGACTCGGCGAGCGCGAAGAGCAGATAGAAGAGCCGCGGCGTCGCCCAGTTGCGGATGTTCGCGGCCGTGATCGCGAGCGCGAAGGAGAACGTGGTCATCGCGACGAGGAAGAGGCTCAGTCCATCGACGCCGAGTGAGTAGTGAATGCCGAGTGAGCGGATCCAGACGACGTTCGTCACGTGCGTCAGCTGGCCGCTGTGCCCGTTGTAGTCGGCGATCAGCGCCACGGCGAGCCCGAGCGCTCCCAGTGAGCCGGCGAGCGCGAACGCGCCGGCGGCGCGCTTGTCCCGGGCCAGCGTCCCAACAGCGGCGGCGGCGACAGGTAGCCAGATGAGGATCGAGAGCATCTAGGACGCGATCAGGAAGTAGAGGCCGACGGCGGTCAGGCCGACGACGATGAAGCCGACGTAGTAGCGGACAAAGCCGCTCTCGGCCGAGCGCACGGCAGCCGATCCGGCGCGCACCACGCCGGTCGTGCCCCCGATCAGCGTGCCGTTGACGAAGAGCCGCTCGAAGGTTCCCTGCGCGAAGCGACCAACCCACAAGCTCGGCGCCACGATCAGCGCGTTGATCAGCCCGTCGAAATACCACTTGTTCTCAAACAGCGTGGTCAGCGGACGCACGCGAGCGGCGATCGCCGCGGCGCTGCCGGGCCGCGCAACCCAGACGAACCACGCGGTCGCGATGCCGGTCAGCCCGATCGCGGTGCCGAGCACGAGGCCGACGTAGATCAGACCATTCGAGGGGTGCAGGTGGATCGTCGAGTCGGCAAACGATGGTGCGAGGAAGTTGTCGAGCCAGCTCGTCGTCTTCGGGATCGCGACGATCCCGCCGACGACCGCCAAAAACGCCAGCACGCCCATCGCCAGCTGCATCGGCAGTGCGCGCTCGGCGATCACGTGGTCGGGACCGGGGAAGCCGACATCGGTGTCCTCGATTTCGCCGTTGGCCGGGTTGCGCGGCTCGGCCGGATGGAAGAGGTGCCCGTGGTCGATCAGCTCCCGCGCCTCGGCGCACGGCTCGCCGAGGAAGGCGCGGAAGATCATCCGGAACGTGTAGATCGCGGTCAGCAGGGCGCCGAGGTAGCCGGCCACATAAAGCCCCCAGTACCACCCGCCGCGGCTGCCGATCTGGGCCAGGATGTCGTCCTTGGAGAAGAAGCCGCTGAACGGCGGGATCCCCGACAGCGCGAGCCCACCGATCAGGAAGCAGACGAACGTGAACGGCAGCGCGCGCCGGAATCCCGACATGCGATCAAGCGACTGGTCGCCGCCCATCGCCCCGATCACCGAGCCCGCGGCCATGAAGAGCAGCGCCTTGAAGAAGGCGTG
>PKYB01000001.1 GCA_003133565.1 Solirubrobacterales bacterium | reverse complement strand
CCCCCGCCTCGATCGCCACCAGCAGGTCATCCTCGCTGTAGGCCGAGGCGTCGACCACCACCACGCCGCGCCGCTCGAAGAGGTAGCCGACGCTGCCGGGTTCGGCAAGGTTGGCGCCCTGGCCCGAGAGCAGGTGGCGGACGTCGGCGCCGGTGCGGTTCCGGTTCTCGGTGTAGGCCTCGATCAACAGCGCCACGCCGCCGGGCCCATAGGCCTCATAGAGCACCGTCTCGATCGCCTCGGCATCGGCTCCCGCGCCACTGCCCTTGGCGATCGCGCGCTCGATGTTGTCCTTCGGCATCGAGGCATCTTTGGCCTTCTGCACCGCGTTGGCGAGCGCTGCGTTTGACTCGACCTCGCCCCCGCCCTCACGCGCCGCGACGGTTATCGCCCGCGCGAGCTTCGTGAACTGCTGGCCGCGCCGCGCGTCGACGATCGCCTTCTTGTGCTTGATCCCCGCCCATTTCGAATGTCCAGACATACATCGATTCTAGAAGCCGTCGCTTACGGTGGCCAAACCGATCGCCCTCCGTGCGCAGCACTCCCATACGATCTCCACCCGATGGAGCTCAATCCGGAGATCTTCAAGGCCTACGACATCCGCGGCCTCTACGGATCGGAGATCGACGGCGATGTCGCCGAGCAGGTCGGACGGGCCTTTGCCCGGGTCCTCGCCGGGCTCGCCGGCAAGCCGACCAGTGACTTGGCGGTTGCGCTCGCCCACGACATGCGCCTCAGCGCCCCGGAGCTGTCGGCGCGCTACCGCGATGGTCTCCTCGCCGAGGGCGTGCACGTGCTCGACGCCGGCGAGGTCGCAACCGAGGTCTGCTATTTCCTCGTCGGCTCGCGCGGGCTGGACGGCGGGCTGATCTGCACCGCGTCGCACAACCCTGCGGCCTACACCGGCGCGAAGCTCGTCGGCGAGGGTGCGCTCGCACTGTCAGGCGACACGGGCATCCAGGAGGTCCGCCGCCAGATCGAGGCCGGGCTGGGTGGCGCTCCCGGCGGTGGCAGCGTCGAGCAGGTCGACCCCCAGGCGCAGTACGAAGAGGCTGTGCTGCGTTTCGTCGATCAGGACACGATCGGTGGTCTGCGCGTCGTGCTCGACGGTGGCAACGGGATGGCCGGCCCGACCGTCGGGCCGCTGCTCGAGCGCTTCGACCTCGACCTCGTCAAGACCTACTGGACACCGGACGGGCATTTCCCCGACCACGAGCCCAACCCGATGCTGCAGGAGAACCGCGACTTCATCATCGCCAAGGTGCGCGAGTCCGGCGCCGATCTCGGCATCGCCTTCGACGGCGACGGCGACCGCTGCTTCTTCATCGACGAGCAGGGCGGCTTCATCGACGGCGACTTCCTCACCGCGCTCCTCGCGAAGTCGCTGCTCGGCAAGAACCCCGGCCAGGCGATTCTCTACGACGTTCGCGCCAGCCGTGCCGTGCCCGACACCGTGGCCGCGGCCGGGGGCACCGCCTACCGCAACCGTGTCGGCCACGCCTTCTTCAAGCGTCGGATGCGCGAGGAGGGCTCGCTCTTCGGCGGCGAGGTCTCGGGCCACTACTACTTCCGCGACTTCTACTGCGCCGACTCGGGCGCGATCCCCGCGCTCCTGATGCTCGAGCTGCTCTCCCGCTCAGGCCAGCCGCTCTCGGCGCTGCTCGCCCCCTACCGCGACCACTACTTCATCTCCGGTGAGATCAACAGCGAGGTGGCCGACCCGGAGGCCAAGCTGGCCGAGCTCTCAGAGCACTACGCCGACGCCGAGCAGGACACGCTCGACGGCATCTCGATCGACTACCCGGACTGGCATTTCAACGTCCGCTCCTCGAATACCGAGCCTCTCCTCCGCCTCTGCCTCGAGTCCCTCGTCTCGCCCGCCGACATGGAACGCCGCCGCGACGAGGTGCTCGCGCTGATCCGCTCCTGAGCGGCGCCGCTCACTCGCCCGGTTCGCGATGCGCCGCGTCGAGATCGGCGAGATCTTGTAGATCCAGAGGTCGGCCGGCGGCGCGCTTCATCTGTCGCAGATGGGCGAGCGAGCTGACCCGTATCTCGACTCCAAATGCCGACGCGCTTACAGCCTCGGCGGCGAGGGTTGCATAAGCCTGATCCGCATCGATCCCTGGAATCCACTGCATGAGGTCAAGCACCCCGAGCGGGGTGTCGAGGCGAAAGTTGCCTCCGGCCGCAAGATCCTCAGCGCGCGTCGGGTCGTAGGGCAGCTCGTCGGGCAAGAGCTCACCCTCCCCGACGCCGAGTTGGCGAACGCCGAGATCCCGCAATACCCAAGCGAGTCGTTCGAGGTTTGCTGGATCCGGCGACGGGCAGATGTCGACGTCCTTGGTAGAGCGGATAGCTCCGTGGGCGCTGACCGCGAGGCCCCCGATCAGCACATAGTCGATCTCCGCGGCGTTCAGGCGCCGCAGCAACCCAGCGATGTCGAGGGTGTCCGTCAGCTGGTGCGCTCCGTGAAGCCCTTGGCGAGCGCGAAGGCAGCCTTGATCAGCGTATCCGCCTGCTCGAGGTTCTCGCCGAGGCTTCGGGCGCCGTCGGCCCGCAGGATTTCGTGTCGAGCCCGTTCGTTGTGCGCCGCATCATCTTTCTGCCGTTGAGTTAACGCCGTCCGCTCCATCTATCCATGATCGCACCTCCTTCGGCGCTCGGCACGTCAGAAGGACGCGACCCACGCTCCGCGTTTCTCTTCGGCGGCCCGCCGCGTGAGCTGTCTAACACCCTGCTGTTGCAAGGACCACGAACGTCTCAGGATCGACCTCGTCCATCGCCCCGCGCGATCGTCGCCGCGTCCGCGACACGATTGGCAAAGCGCGCGAGCGCGCCGGCTACCCGTGCGTTCGCAGCAGCACCTGACTGGCAATCGCGCGCCGCCCGAGCCGCGGCAGCCGCCTTGTCACGTGCGATCTCTTCGTCGCTCCAGGGTCCTCTTGGGCGCGAGCGTCTCTCAGCCATTCCCTTCAACTCGCTTCCGCCTCGAGTTCGGCAACGTGCGCGATGCTCGCGCGGTCGTCGGCTTCCTCGCTCGGGCCAGTTGCGAACCACGCGTCGAGGATTTCGGCCAGCTCGGCCTGAGCTGTCGAGCGGAGGCTGAGGGCAAGCACATTGGCGTCGTTCCAGCGTCGCGCGCCAGCTGCGGTCACCGCATCGGCGCAGAGCGCGGCGCGCACCCCGTGTACCTTGTTCGCGGCGATCGCCGCGCCGGTGCCCGTCCAACAGCAGACGATCGCCTGGTCGACCGCGCCATCGACGACCTCCTGGGCGGCGTCCGCTGACACCCGAGCCCAGTCGGCACGTTCACCGTCGACGAGCGCGCCGTGCAGACGCACCTCGTGCCCCCGACCACTGAGCTCTGCCTCGAGCACCCCTGCGATTCCCGTCAGCTCGTCGGCCGCGACCGCGATCCGCATGGCGCGAGTATCCCGCATCGCGCGTGAGCTATACGGCGCACGAGCGGCGGCGATCTCCGTGGGCCCCTAATAATCGCCAAAAGCAGTAGACGAGCTGTACTGGCCGCCGGTGTGAAGTCAAGTCGCAGGAATGTGCGCGACCTGTTCGCTACGGCCGGAGTGCGAAGCGTGGGCGCCTGACAGCACGATCACAGCGATCAGCGCGAGGCACAGGAGCGTCGAGGAAGCTTTCGTTCCTGGCCACTGGAAGACCCCAACGATTTGTGCCGGAATGAGCAGCATGGTCGCCACCAGGAATCCGTCGCGACGGCCGTGCAGCCCCAGCGCAAGGATCGGCAGAGCAAGAAGGCCGTAAAACGTGTGCGCGAACGTGAACGTCAGAAGAAGGCACGCGATCCCGGTCTCGCCAACCAGCAGATACCGCGTAGCCCGGCGAATGGAGCTAGTCCAAGCCCTCACCACAACGCCGATCGCGAGTACAACGACCAGCACCTGCAGCGTGACTACGACCGCGCCGTTGATGCTCCACAAAGATCCAATCCCGCTGAGGTCGATGTTGCCGGTGGCGGTCTTGTTGCCGGAGAGGACTCGGAGAGTCGCATTGAGGAAGGCCTGCGGGTGAGCACTCATGCCGAGCGCGATCGCAGACGTCAGCACTGGAATCGCGACGGCAACTGCGGTTGCGCGCCATTGCCTCTCGAGGAGAAGCAGGAGCAGCAATGGGGCGAGCATCGGTTTGATCGTTAGGGAAAGCCCCAACACGAGGCCTGACAGCATCCACTGCCTGGAGAGCAGCAGCCAATAGAACCCCACCGCGAACGGGAGCAAAAAGATCGTGAGGTTCTCCAACTCTAGGACGAAGAACACGCTCCCGGAGACAGACAGGGCCAATGCCAGCAGTCCGAACACGGGGCTGAGGAGCCTGGTTCTCGTTATCCGCGAGAGGCCGAACAGGGAGAAGGCGATCCCCAAAATCTCCAGCAAGAGCATCCCATCCTCGGCAACACGCCCATGCTGAACCAGCAGCAGTGGGAAGGCGATGAGAAGCAGGCCCGGCGGATAGGCATAGGCGGCGTTGATTGCGTGGTGGTGAAAGAGGGCTGCCACCGAGAGGACAGTCGGCTGGAAGTCCGAGCCAAGCCACCACGTGTGAAAGAGCTTCACGACGTCGAGCAGGCCGATCGCGGCCGCGCCCGCCCACAACCCCACGCTGATCTGAACCTTGAGACGCTCCGTCACCATGTGTCCTCGCTCAAGCGACACGCAACGATGCACGCCCCAGCCGAAAACCCGGCGAGCAAACCGCCCCAGCAATAAGCAAGCCCGCCAGAAACAGCGGCCAGCGAGCCGCCCCGGCACCCGCCCGATTCAGACCCAGCATGACGCGACACTAATGCTCGCCGGCCGATCGCACCTGGTGACGTTCCTCAGTCTGCGCTAGCGCGATATGCGCGCGTGGACGCATCGCGGCTCCGCGTGTTATCCCGACCTTTCGTGTCCGATCCTGAGCCCTGAGCAGCGCCAACGCCCAGCAAAACCGCCACTTGTCGGCGTGGCTCACGCGGTTGCCGTGTTCCTTCACAGTGAGAGGTCGTCGGCGTCGACAAAGCGCCCCCCGCAGTTGGGCTTTCAGTCAGAGCCGCCGGCGGCTTAGCAAGCCCATGTTTCGGGGCTCGATCGAATACCACTACTGGGATTCGAAGTACGTCCCGGCCCTCGTTGGTTTCGCTTACGAGGTACGCCCCGCGCCGCTGNNTCGACAAATCATCTAGAACACCCACGTCGCCTGGACGGATACACGCGGAAATGCCAATAAGCACGGCGCTTGGTGACGATTAACGCCGCGTCAGCCGCCGTCCCGGCCGGGAAAGCCACCAACGACCGTCCACTACCGAGATCGCCAACTGGCGCCGGCGTAGAGGGGTGCCGATGCCAGCCACCGGATGAACGCACAGTCCAAATCGCCTGCCCTCGAGCCGGCGCAGCTCGCCGTGCTCGTCGTGGGAGTCGACCGGCTGCGCGAGATCACCGACGCACTAGGTCCACCAGCCGGTGATCAGGTCCTCACGGCGACAGCCGCACGGCTTGGTGCGCTGCGACGCGACGGAATGACACTCACCCCGCTGATTGCCGACACGTTCTCGCTCGTGCTGACCGGACTCACCTCGCGGGAGGAAGCGACCGCCTTCGCGGCCGAGGTGATGACCGCCACCTCGGCGCCGATCGTCGTCGAGGACGAGGAGCTCCTCGTTTCGGTGAGCGTCGGGATCGCATTCGGCACGGAGGGGCCGGTATCAGCACGCCGGGTGACGCGCGAAGCGGCGACTGCCCAGCACCGCGCGCAGCAGCGCGGCGGCGGCTGCATCGAGGTCTTCGTAGCCGAGGACAGCGCCGGGCTTCTCTCGATGCTCCGGCTCGAGGGTGACCTGCGCACAGCTGTCGCCGACGAAACAGGGCTGACCCTCTTCTTTCAACCGATCATCTCGCTCGCGTCGGGCGCGGTGGTAGCCGTCGAGGCGCTGGTGCGCTGGGATCACCCGGTCCATGGCCTGTTGCTGCCAAACCGCTTCCTGCCGCTTGCGCAGCGCACCGGACTCTTGCCGCGCATCGAGCAGTGGGCGCTCAAAGCGGCGTGCGAGCAGCTCGCCGCATGGGAGCTTCCGCGGCGGGTTTGCGTCAACGTGTCTCCCGCGGCGCTGAGCGATCCGGAATTTGTCCCCGCCGTCGCTGAGCATCTACGTCGCTACTCGCTGGACGCAGACCAGCTGATCATCGAGCTCAGCGAAGGTGCGCTGCTGGCGGAGCAGAGCGCGACACGCGTCGAGGAGCTGCGTGCGCTCGGCGTCGAGGTGTACCTCGACGAGTTCGGTAGCGGCTACGCGTGGCTCTCCCAGCTCAAGCGCCTGCCGCTCGACGGCATCAAGCTCAGCCGCTCGCTTGTCGCCGAGCTCGACGAAAGCGGCACCGCAAGCGTCGTCGAGGGCGTCGTGGCTAGTGCGTGCGCGCTCGGCCTGACCGTCATCGCCAAAGACATCGAGACGCCTGAGCAGCTCGAGCGCGTAAAAGAGCTCGGCGTGAGCGCTGCGCAGGGGTTGCATTTCCTCGCGCCGGTCCCCGGCCGCGTTCTTGTCGAGGTTCTTGCTTTGAGCGCGCGCGACCCCGCCGTGCAGGCAGAGATAGGGCCCGCATCGTCACGGTCGAAACCACGCGAGGCGCGCAGTGAGGAGCCAGCGGTGACGCTCGGTGAAGCCGCCAGGCTTCTTGGCATCTCCGCTAGCACGCTGCGACGGTGGACTGAGGATGGGC
>PKYB01000103.1 GCA_003133565.1 Solirubrobacterales bacterium | reverse complement strand
AGGACATCCTCGAGGTCAAGGCGGCGGTTTTCGGCGTACGCGAGGCGTTCAAGCTGGCCGGGCACGCGCTGCCGATCCACACCTCTGTTTCGTTGCTCCCCAATGGCGGCAAGATGCTGCTTGGAACCGACATCTCCTCGTTGCTCACGACGCTCGAAGCGCTCGACGTCGAGGTGATAGGGCTCAACTGTTCGACTGGGCCGGAGGACATGCGCGACGCAATCCGCTTCCTCGGTGAGCTCTCGTCGCGCCCCGCGGCCTGCATCCCAAACGCCGGCCTGCCGATCCAGGGCCCAAACGGCGAGACGATCTTCCCGATGAAGCCCGAGCCGATGGCGAACATCCTTGGCGAATTCGTCGAGCGCTACGGCGTCGGTATCGTTGGTGGCTGCTGCGGCACGACGCCGGCACACATCGCGGCGCTCGTCGAGCGCGTCGGCCGACCGGCTGCCACCCCGCGGCCGGCGCCGCGACCGGCACACGTTTCCTCGATGATCGCCGCCACCCCGCTCGCCCAGCTCCCGGCGCCGACGATCGTCGGCGAGCGCGTCAACTCGCAGGGGTCGCGGCGGGCGAAGGAGCTGCTGCTCGCCGACGACTATGACGGGCTGGTGACGATCGCCGAGAACCAGGTCGAAGGTGGCGCGCACATTCTCGACCTCTGTGTCGCGCTGACCGAACGCCAGGACGAGGCCGAACAGATGCGCCGCCTCGCCAAGCGCATCTCGCTCGCACTGCCGGCGCCGCTGCAGATCGACTCCACCGAGCCGGATGTGATGCGCGCTGCGCTCGAGCAGATTCCGGGGCGCGCGATCGTCAACTCGGTCAACCTCGAGGCCGGGCGGGCGAAGCTCGACACGGTGGTCCCGCTCTGCCGCGAGCACGGCGCCGCCCTGATCGCCTTGACGATCGACGAGGAGTCGATGGCGAAGACCGCCACGCGCAAGCTCGATGTGGCCAAGCGGATCTATGGCTATGTCGTGACCGAGCACGGGTTGAATCCCGAGCTGCTGATCTTTGATGCGCTCACCTTTACGCTCGCGACCGGCCAGGACGAGTTCAAAAACTCGGCGGTCGAGACGATCGAGGGTATTCGCCAGATCAAGGCGGCACTGCCCGGGACCAAGACTTCGCTCGGCGTTTCGAACGTCTCATTCGGCTTCGGCAAGACCGCCCGCGCGGTGCTGAACTCGGTCTTCCTCCACCACTGCGTCGCCGCCGGGCTGGACCTCGCCATGGTTCACCCGGCCGACATCACGCCCTACGCCGAGATCAGCCCGCTCGAGCGCGAGCTCGCCGACGACCTCGTCTTCAACCGCCGCGACGATGCGACGCAGCGATTCATCGAGCACTTTGAGGAGCGCGGCGAGAGCAATGAACCCGAGGTGGCCGATCCGACCGCGGGGATGGAGCCCGAGGAAGCGCTGCACTTCCACATCCTGCGCCGGCGCAAGGAGGGCGTCGATGAGTGGATCGACCGCAGCGTCGAGAAGATCGGCGCCGTGCCGACCCTCAACGAAGTGCTGCTGCCGGCGATGAAGGAGGTCGGCGACAAGTTCGGGGCCGGCGAGCTGATCCTGCCGTTCGTGCTGCAGTCGGCTGAGGTGATGAAGCGCGCCGTCGCCAGGCTCGAGCGCTATCTCGACCGGATCGAGGGCTACACCAAGGGCACGGTGGTGATCGCGACCGTGTTTGGCGACGTCCACGACATCGGCAAGTCGCTCGTCAACACGATCCTCACGAACAACGGCTACACGGTCGTCGATCTCGGCAAGCAGGTCCCGATCAGCGCGATCCTCGAAGCCGCGCAAGAGCATGACGCGACGGCGATCGGCCTCTCGGCGCTGCTCGTCTCGACCTCGAAGCAGATGCCGCTGTGCATTGCCGAGCTGCACGAACGCGGTCTTGGCTATCCCGTGCTCGTCGGCGGCGCCGCGATCAACCGCGACTTCGGCCTGCGAATCCTTTACCCCAAGGGCGCTGACTCCGAGGAGATCTACGAACCCGGCGTCTTCTACTGCAAGGACGCGTTCGCCGGCCTCGCCCGGATGGACGAGCTGATCGACGAAGGGCAGCGCGCGGATCTCGTCACGCGAACCCGCGAGGCCGCGCGGGCGCTGCGCGAGCGCAAGCCAGCGCCAGCCGAGCTGCCGACCGACGATGCGAGCGTCCGCTCCGCCGCGGCAGTCGATGTCGCGATTCCCACACCGCCATTCTGGGGCGTGCGCGAGGTCGCGGTCGATCTCGCCGAGGTCTACCCCCACCTCGACACCCACGTGCTCTTCAAGCTCCACTGGGGCGGCAGCGGCGTCAAGGGCGAGGCCTGGCGCGAGCTCGTCGAGGAGAACTTCCAGCCGCGGCTCGAGCGCATGTGGCGCGAGCAGACCTACCTGCACCCGCGGGCGCTGCTCGGCTACTTCCCGTGCTACTCGGAGGGCAACGAACTCGTCGTCCTCGATCCCGCCGATCGCGCGAGCGTGCTCGAGCGCCTCGTCTTTCCGCGCCAACCCGGGCATGACCGTATCTGCCTCGCCGACTTCTTTCGCCCGCGTGAGACGGGCGAGCTCGACGTCGTCGCGCTGCAAGCCGTGACCGTCGGCGAGGAGGTGACCGAGGTGATCTCCCAACTGGAACGCGACGGCGAGTTCGCCGAGCAGCTCTTCACCCATGGCCTCGGAGTCCAGGCTGCCGAAGGATCGGCCGAGTGGCTCCACGCGCTCGTGCGCCACGAGCTCGGCATCGAGCCGACTCGGGGCCGGCGCTATTCATGGGGCTATCCGGCCTGCCCCGACCAGTCAGAGCACGAGAAGATCTTCCGCCTGCTCGACGCGCCGCAGATCGGCCTGCGCCTCTCGAGCGGCTGGGCGCTCGAGCCGGAGCAGTCGACGCTGGCGATCATCGCCCACCACCCGCAGGCGGTCTACTTCGGCATGAAATCGGGCTTTCTGCCCAAGGGCGCGCCACCGCCGGATGACGTCATCGCCGGCTCGCCGCGCGATCCAACGCGCGGTGGCGACGCCGATGCGCTCGCTGCCGACGAGCCCGCGTTCGTCATCGAAGACGAGAGTGGTGCGACGCTCGTTGCCGGCGATCCCGCCTGAACTGCGCAGCGACCGCGCCGCCGAGCTGCGGACCGGCCGACGCGGCCCTCCCTGCGTCGGCGCTTAAAGCACCGACGCCCCGGGGGGTGCAGGGCGTCGGCGTGCTACTGGGAGGAGGCGCGAGTATGTGTCGCAGGGTCGATTCTGCATCCCGACCCTCAGGATCTCCTAAACGAACCTGAAGGATTTGCTCCGAGCGACCTCGGGCGGCGCTTGACCGGCGTGACGCCTTGCGGCTCCGCCTGGCCAGCCGCGACGTCTAGGCCCCGGCGCCCGCGGCCAGTGCGAGCTTCGCCGGGCGGCGCAGCTGCTTGATTCGCGCTTCTTCGCGGCGGGCGCTGCTCGCGTCGCTCATCGGGAATGCGACGAGCAACTCGACCGGCAATCTCGCGCGTGTGTAGCGGCTGGCGGTCCCTGCAGCGTGGGCGGCAAGACGACGGTCGACATCGACGGTCCAACCGGTATAGAGCGAGCCGTCGGCGCAGCGCAGTATGTAGACCCACGCCGAGGCGAGCTCAGGCTTCGGCTGCACTGCCTCGCGCCATGCGCTGGGATTCGGGCACGATGAGCCGAACTGGAGCGGCGTGCATCGTGCGCAGGCGCACGTCGCGCCACGAGAGCCCTTCGCGCACCAACGCCGGCAGGCCCATCACGACGGCGGTCGTGATCTCAACCCCCTGGAGGATGATCCCGTAGGCGATCGCGTCGGCTGAGGAAACGTGGTAGGCACCGGCGAGGACGGCGACGCAGGCAGCCTGGAAGACGCCGATGTTCGAAGGCGCCGCCGGCAGCACGGCGGTGACGTTGACCGCGAACAACACTGCGGCCGCGGCAGCAAGCCCGGCGCGATTGCCAAGGCCGAGCGCGAGCAGCAAGACGTAGCACGACGAGCACTGCAGCGCCCACGCGCCGAGCTGGGCCGTGACAGCGACCGTCGCCAGCCGGGGCTCGCGGAACACGCGCATGCCAGCGCGGACGCGCAGCAATGTCCCGCGAACGTGCTCGGCGAGGGCCGCGCGGCGATCCGAGCGCGAGGGCGCGGCGCCGCGACCCAAGAGCAGGGGGGCGATCACGATCGCTGCGACGAGCGCCGCGGGGGCGACCGCGGCGGCGACGAGCACGCTGTGGTGGGCGTTGAAGATGTCGATGCTCGAGAACATGACGGCGCCGAGGATCGCCAGGGCGAACAGGTTGATCAAGGTTTGCGAGACGATCGTGCCGAGCACGACCGGCAGCGTCTCGATCGGGCGCCCGACGCGTCGCGCGACGATCAGCGACCGCGACGGCTCACCAAGTCGAGCGGGCAGCGTCGCGCTCATCAGCACGCCGATGAACGTCCCCTGCATCGCGTCGCTGCGCTTGACTCGCGTGCGCGGCAACGCGGCGCTCAGGATCGCGTGCCAGGCGATGCCGCGGGCGACCATCGCGGCGCACATCAACGCGACGCCGATCACGACCCACGATGGCTGGGAGGTGAGGAGGCTGCTGACGATGCGCGCCGGGCCGATCTGGCGGATCGCGATCGCGGCCGCAAGCATGCCACCGAGCGCGGCCGCGGCGATCAAGGCACGGCGTCCGGCGGCGAGCGCGCGCGCGCGCCGCGAGCGAGTCTCGCGCTCGAGGCTTGGCAGGTAGCGGCGGCGCGGCAGGTGCTGCGCCTGCGGGTCCGCCGAGTGCAGGCCGAGCCGCACTGCGGATCGCTCGGTCCTCGAATCCGGCGCGGGGATCGCGATCGCATCGCTGTAGGCCTCGAGCACCTGCTCGGTAACGCGGGGCCAGGCGTAGCGCTGCGCCGAGGTGATCGCGGCGCGAGACATCGCGGCACGGCGCGGCAGGTCGTAGGCAAGATCAAACAGCAGCGCGGCCAGCGCACTGGCGTCGCCCGGCGGTGTGAGGACACCATCAACGCCGTCGTGCACGACGTCGGCATAGCCCGGGATGTCGGAGGCCACGACGGGAGTGCCCGCGGCGAAGGCCTCGGTCAACACCATGCCGAAGCTTTCGCCGCCCAGCGAGGGAGCGATGAGCAGGTCGGCGGTGCGCAGCATCGCGAGCTTTTGGGCATCGTCGAGCTTGCCCAGGGCGCTGACGCCGCGTGGATCGAGCAGCATCGCCTCGACTTCGCTCGGCTCGGTACCGACTAGCGTCAGCGTCACCGGGACGTGCTCGCGCAACGCCTCGAAGGCGCGCAACGCCACGGGCAGTCCCTTGCGGGCGACAGCCTGACCGACGAACATCAGCCGCAGCGGCCGCGCGGCGCTCGGCAACTCGAAGTCGGCGCGCTCGAGCACCGGTGAGACCTCGACCCCGTTGGGAATCACGCGGTAGCGACCACCGAAGAAGCGCTCGCCCGTCCACGCGGCGGCGTCGGAGACCGCGATGCGCACGCCGAGACGGTTGAAGCGCCGGCTCGCTCCGGCGAGGTTGCCCAGGCCGTTCGTCAGGCGGTTGGTCGAGTAGCAGTGAAACGTGCCGACGAGCGGCAGCGCGCTGGAGGTCAGGACGTCCCAACCGAGTACCGGCGCGATCGGCTCGTGGACGTGCACGACGTCGTAGCCGCCATCGCGCAGCTCCTTGCGTAGCGTCCAGACCGCTCGCGGGGTCATCGCGAGGTTCGAAACCGCTCCGTTTGCGCGAAAGCCAATGGTCCGCCCGAGCGGGACGACATGGCTCGCAAGCTCGCGCGCCTGCGGCCGGGCACCGCGGTGCAGGTGCACGCTGAGCCGGTCGTCGGGATCGACCGGCGTGAGGATGCGCGCGTCGTGTCCGGCGGCGCGGAGATGTTCGGCGAGCGAATCGATGTGACGCGTCACACCGCCGGGGTAGCTCCATGAGTACGGCGAGACGAGCGCGATCCGCATCCCAACGAATCCTACCGCCGCCGCTCATCAGCTCGCCTGGCGCTTCGCCGCCGCTGAGAGGCCTCTGGGCCAGCGTATAATCGCCAGCCCGGCGCCTGCGGAGCAGCAGCTCGCCCGCCCGATGCCATCTCGTCATTTCGTCAAGTACACGTTCGTGAAAGTCGAGCCGGAGTGGCGTCGGCTCGATCCCGCGCGGCGGGCCGAGGACAAGCGGGAGTTCATCGCGGCGTGTGAGGACTTCGGCAGCGATCATCTGCTGCGCTGCTTCTCGACGGTCGGCACTCGCGGCGACGTCGACCTGCTACTGCTCGCGCAGTCGATCAACCTCGAGCGGATCCACGAATTCCACGTCGTGCTCGGCCAAACCGGCCTGATGAAGTGGGCGAGTACCCCCTACTCCTACCTCGCGATGACCAAGCCTTCGGAGTACTCCGAGGAGTCGCGCCTGGAGGTGCGCCCGGCTCACTCCAAGTACCTGTTCGTCTATCCGTTCGTCAAGACGCGCGAGTGGTACACGCTTCCGCGCGATGAGCGCTACCGGATCATGCAGGAGCACATCCGCATCGGCCGCGAGTACCCGAACATCGATCTCAACACGTCCTACTCGTTCGGCCTCGACGATCAGGAGTTCGTGGTCGCCTTCGAGACCGACGAGCCCGCCGACTTCCTCGACCTCGTGCAGCGCCTGCGGAGCACCGAATCCTCGCTCTACACACGGCGGGATACGCCGACCTTCAGCTGCATCGCGATGTCCGTGGCCCGCGCGCTTGCTGCGCTGGATGGCGAGACTGTCGCCGCCGAGCCGCTCTCCGGCGTCGCATGAGTGACGCGACCTACGACACGGGCGACGCCCGCGTCCGGGTCGCGATCATCGGCTCAGGGCCGGCCGGCAGCTACACCGCGGGCCATCTCCTGCGCCACAGCGCGCCCGAGCTGCACATCGACCTGTTCGAGCGACTGCCAACGCCGTGGGGGCTCGTTCGCGCCGGCGTCGCGCCCGATCACCCGAAGATCAAATCGGTCGACAGGATCTTTGAGCGCACCGCGGAGCATGCGCGCCTGCGCTACTTCGGCAACGTCGACTTCGGCGAGCATCTGACGCTCGAGCACCTGCGCCAGCACTACAACGCGATCGTCTACGCCGTCGGCACGCCGGTCGACCGCGCAATGGAGATCCCGGGCGAGGATCTCGACCGTAGCTACGCGGCGACCGACTTCGTCGGCTGGTACAACGGGCACCCCGACTTCCGCGACCTCGAGTTCGACCTCCGCGGCGAGCGCGCGATAGTCGTCGGCGCCGGCAACGTGGCGCTCGACGTTGCGCGCATGCTGCTGCTGACACGCGATGAGCTCGCCAGCACCGACGTCGCCGATCACGCGCTCGAGGTGCTCGCGGCGAGCGCGATCAAGGAGGTGCTCGTGGTCGCCCGTCGCGGTCCGGAGCAGGCCGCGTTCACCAATCCCGAGCTGCTCGAGCTCGGCGAGCTGAGCGCCGCCGACGTCGTCGTCGACGCCGCGGAGCTGGCGCTGGCTGGCGAGGGTCACGATCCGGGCGCCGACGCGACCGCGCGACGCAACGCTGAGATCCTGCAGGAGTACGCCGCGCGCCCGCTGAGCGGCAAGCCGCGGCGGATCGTGCTGCGCTTCCTGCTCTCACCGCTGGCCCTCGAAGGATCCGGCCAGGTCGAGTCGGTGACGCTCGCGCGCAACGAGCTCTATGCCGAGTCCGACGGCAGCCTCCGCGCGCGCGCGACCGATAAGCGCGTCACCGTGGCGGCGCACGCCGTCTTCCGTGCGATCGGCTATCGCGGCAGCGCGCTTCCGGGCGTGCCGTTCGATCAGCACCGCTCGGTGATCGCAAACGAAGGCGGACGGGTCCTCGGCGAGGAGGGCGTGCGGCCCGGCGAATATGTCGTCGGCTGGGCAAAGCGCGGTCCGAGCGGCGTCATCGGCACGAACAAGAAGGACGCCAACGAGACCGTCGACCGACTGCTCGAAGATCTCGCCGCCGGGCGCCTGCTGGCTCCGGCACCGATCGGCGACGCCGCGCTCGAAGCGTTCATCCGCGAGCTCCAGCCGGCCGTAGTTGACTATCCGGGGTGGGCGAGGATCGATCGCCACGAGCGCCAGCTCGGCGAGAGCAGCGGACGGCCCCGCGTCAAGCTGACGCGGATTGCGGAAATGCTCGATGCAGCCAAGCAAAAGTAGGCGGCCGATGGACGCGGCGAGCGCAGCGCTGAGTGCCGCCGACCCGGTGCTCGGAGCGTTGATTGAGCGGCTCGCGCCGACGATCACCCCACTCGAGACGCGCCGGGCGCGCCGGCCCGCGGAGTACTACGCCGGTCTCGTGCGAACGATCTGCGGCCAGCAACTTTCGACGAAGGCTGCGCAGTCGATCTGGCTGCGCCTGCTCGGGCACTTCGGCGGGGAGCCACCGACGCCGCAGACGATCCTTGACGCCGACCCCGAGGAGCTGCGGGCGGCGGCCGGGCTATCGCGGGCGAAGGTGCTCTACCTGCGCTCGCTCGCCGAGCACGTCCTCAGCGGCAGCCTCGAACTCGACCGCCTCCACCAACTCGACGACGAAACCGTGATCTCGGAGCTCGTCGCGGTCAAGGGGATCGGCGAGTGGAGCGCGCACATGTTCCTGATGTTCCAGCTCGCCCGTCCTGATGTCCTCGCACCGGGCGATCTCGGCATCCGCAAGGGCATCCAGATCGCCTACGGGCTCGAAGCGCTGCCGACGCCGGCCGAGGTCATCGCGATCGCCGAGGCCTGGCGGCCCCACCGTACGCTCGCCTGCCACTACCTCTGGGGCGCAATCGACGCCGCGCCACAGTAGAAGGCTCCGCGACCGGGCGCGCGCCCCGCATCGCGCGTCCGTCAAGGACAGGACGGACGGCTTAATGCTGGCGCAAAGACGCCTTCGCCGGGCCTTCACATGGCGGGGGCAGACTGCACCGTGAGCAGGAGAGGAAGAGTCGGAGGAGGAGTGAGCAGGAGGAGGGTGATGCGAGATCTGGACCTCAAAGCGGCCGTGACGTATGCCGCGCACAGCGAGGCAGCACGGGCTGCCCACCGTGACGCTTGTCGCAGCAGGCGAGGACCAGCTACGCAGTCGCCGCGCGACTCACGATGCGTGTTGGGAGACGCGCATCGTGAGTCCACGCGTTCCCCGTGCACGGACGGGAAGAACACGCGTGCGCCACACACGGGCCGCACCGTAAAAATCGCCTGGCGCTAAACCGGCGAGCAGGATGACTCTTGGCCGGCGACCCGGAACGATGAGCCGCAGCCGCAGGCCGCGACGACGTTCGGGTTCTCGACCTTGAAGCCGGCGTCGGTCAGCGCGTCGATGTAGTCGATCTGCGAGCCGTCGACGTACTCGAGCGCCGCCGGCGCGACCAGCAGCTTGAGACCGTGGTCCTCGAAGACGGTGTCCTCGGCGTGCGGCTCGTCAAAGGCGAGCTGGTACTGGAAGCCGGAGCAGCCGCCGCCACGGACCCCGACCCGCAGCCCCGCAGCGCCCGCGTCGGCACCCTGCGCGATGAGGAACTCACGGACCTTGTCGGCGCCTTTATCGGTGATCGTAATCATTGCTTTCGAAAGTATAGCGAGGCCTGATTGCGCGATCAATTGGTCTAAACTTTTCTGCCATGCCTGACGCTGTAGATATCAAATCGCGCATTGAGGCCGCAATTCCTGGGGCTCAAGCGGAGGTTGAGGACTGGACCGGCGGCGGCGATCATTTTCGCGCCACGGTCGTCGCGCCGAGCTTTGCCGGCCTCTCGCGGATCGAACAGCACCGTCTCGTTTACCGGGTCTTCGGCGAGGAGATCGGCGGCCCAATACACGCCCTGTCCCTGACGACACACAGCGAGTGAGGAACAAATGAACGATCAGCAAGACAACCCGATTCGCGAGGCGATCACCACCGCGATCCACGGCAACGAGGTGATCCTGTTCATGAAGGGCACGCCGGAGGCGCCGGCCTGCGGATTCTCGGCGCGAACGGCCGGTGCGTTGCGCTCGCTCGATGTCCCCTTCGCGGCGGTCGACATCCTGCCGGATCCGCGCATCCGCCAAGAGCTTTCGGCGTACTCGCAGTGGCCCACGATCCCGCAGCTGTTTGTCGGCGGCGAGCTGGTCGGTGGCTGCGACATCGTGCTCGAGATGCTGGAAACCGGGGAGCTTGCCGAGCTGCTCGGCGTCGATGGGGCGGCGGAGCCGCTGCCGGCGCCAGCCGTGAGCAACGGCGGCACGCTACAGATCGAGAACCAGCACTGATCGTTGATCGAAGACCGCGACCGAACGGACAGCCGCACCGGCGTCGTCCACATCTACGAGGAGGAAGAGGCTTCGTTTGATGTGGAGCGCCACCGTCCTGACGGGTCCTATCTGTGTGCGACGTTCGGCGGACGCTGGACGCGACGGCCGCGCGACATCGACGGTCCGTCGTTCGAAGGTCTCACGCTCAATGCGGCGCTCTCCTGGGGACGGGCCCGCGCGCCCGAGGTTCAGATCCGCTGGGGACGCGGTGAATACCACAGCGCCGGCGAGCTGAATCCGAGCGGGCTGCCGGAGTGGCCGCCGGCCAACCTGCCGGTGCCGCTGCGCCGCCGCCGGCCGCCGGAGCAGGGTTGGCGCGAGCGAAACGAGGGCGACCCGCCCGTGCAGTGGCGGCTCGAGCTGCTGCTCGCACCGCCAAACCCGCAGCTGCTACGCACGACAAAGCGCTGGGAAGCCGAGCGGCTGATCGAGCTCGCGGCACGCCAGGTCGGCGCCACGCACTGGGATTCAGAGCCGCTGGACGCCCACATCTACCACGACCTCAACAGCGTGCCGCAGATCGGCCTGGCGACGGTGGCCCCGCCGGGCTACCGCCTGCATCTTGCCGTCCGGGCCTCGACGTCCTCGGCTGCCGAGCAGCGCGCGCAAGCACGACTGCCGGAGCTGCCGCGCGGTTGGCGCGTGCGCGCGACTGCCTTTCCCGGCGGCTGAGCGGGCGCGCCGCGCCGGCGCTCGTGGCGTCCTTGCGGGAGCGAGGACGCCACGCCCAGCCCATGTAGTGTCCGGCGCTGATGCGCCCCGTCGCGATCGTCACCGACTCGACCCACTACGTGACGCGGGAGGTGATCGAGCGAGCCGAGATCGCCGAGGTGAGCCTCTATGTCCGGATCGGCGAGGACCAGCGCCGCGAGCTTGACATCACCGATTACGCCGGCTTCTACGGCCAGCTGCGAGCGCTCAGCGAGCTACCGAGCACGTCGCAGCCCTCGATCGGGGATTTCATGAGCGTGTATGAGCCGCTGCTCGCCTCGGGCCACGACATCGTCTCGATCCACCTCTCGGCCGCGCTTTCCGGCACGCACGGCGCCGCCGTCCAGGCGCAGGGGATGCTCCCCGAGGACCGGACCGGCGGGCGCATCGAGGTCTTCGACTCCGCGACCGCGGGCGGAGGCCTCGGCCTTGTGATCCTCGCCGCAGCCGCCGCGGCACGCGCGGGCCGAACCGTCGATGAGGTGCTCGCGCGGGCACGCGAGGCGCGCGAGCACCTGCAGATCTGGTTCTGCCTCGACACGCTCGAATACCTCCAGCGCGGCGGACGCCTCGGGCATGCCCAGGCCTGGATTGGCGGCGCGCTGCAGATCAAGCCGATCCTTTCGGTCGAGTCGGAGATCACGTTGGTCGAGCGCGTGCGCACCTCCGGCCGGGCGCTCGAGCGCATGGTCGAGTACATGGGCTCGCGTCGCGAGGACGGGGCCGACGGCTGGGTCGTGCAGCACATCCAGGCGACCGAGAAGGCGGAGGCGCTGGCTGCGCGCGGGCGCGAGATGTTCGGCTGCGAGCCGGTGTTCGTGTCCGAGGTCGGGCCGGTCATCGGTACCTACACCGGTCCCGGGCTGATCGGCGTCGGAGGTATACCGGCGCGACTGCTGCAGGGCTGAACGCGGTTGGATTGGGTGGCCGCGCCGCGCAGCGCGGGCTGGTCGCGTCGGCCGGCGTTAGCGGCGGCGTTAGCGGCGGCGTTTGCGCTTACGCCCGAAGCCGGTGAGGCCACCACCAGCGAGAAAGCCCGCGATCACCGCGCCGATGATCGCCTCACGACGGTGGACCGTCAGTTGCTTGCGCCAGTTCGTGATCTCGGCAACCTCACCGCGGAGCTTGTCGAGAGACACCGCCAGCGCCTTACGGTTCTCCTCGATCGAGGCGCGAATCTCCTCCGGGCTGCGATCCCCCATCAGCTCTCAACATCCTTCGCGCCGACCGTGTCGCGAATCTTACGCGCCTCGTCGATCGCCATCGCAGGCGTCGGCGGCGTGCCGTGGCGCAGCGCGCGTGCGGCGAGCCAGCCAGCGAGCAGGCCGAGCAAGAGCAGACCGCCGGCGACGACGAAGTAGCCCCAGAAGAACTGGTTGGCGGGGAACAGCTCATACCACGCGAGCCAGGCCAGGCCGTGCAGCGAGAAGTAGAGCGCCGTCAGCACGAACACGCCGGCGGCGACAGCAACGATCGCGCCGGTGACAAGCTTGGTGAGCTTCGCCACCATCTCGGCCTTGGCGAGCTCGATCTCCTCGCGAACGAGCAGCGACGCGCGCTCGGAGATCTCGGCGATCGCCTGAGCGAGATTCTGCGGCTCCTCGGATTCAGCGGGCAAGACGCCGGGCAAGAATCGCAAGGACGAGGCCGCCGGCGAACGCTGCGCCGACAACGAACTCCGGCCGCCCGGCGGCGAGCGCAGAGATCGAGCCGGCCGGCTCGTCGCCGAGGGCGCCAGCAGTGCTCGCGCCATTGCTCGACGCCCCCTGCGCCAAGGGTTCGCTCACTCGGGGGGTTCCTCGTCGAACACACGCCGCCATACCTCGGCAGCGGCGCGGTTTGTGACGATCGTCGCGAGCAAGCCGATTCCCGCGAGGAGGCCCGACCACATCAGTCGCTTCACAGGGTCACCTTCCATTTAGCGCAGTGAATCAGATCGCTCCGAATCGGGCCTCGCGCGTCAACGATCGGCGGTTTCTCCGGCTGGCCAAACGTAGGCTTGTGGGCGACGATTCGCCAGCGACGGCAACTCGGCACGGACCTGCTCGAGTCGCGCGAGGTCAAGATCGGCGGTGATCTGGCAGACGCCGTCGGAGGCCTGCGCCAGCACGACCCCCCAGGGATCGACGATCAGCGAACGCCCGCCGCTGCGCAACCCTGGCGCGTGGCTGCCGATTTGGTTGGCGGCGATCACGAACGCCTGGTTCTCGATCGCCCGCGCGCGCAGCAGAACCTCCCAATGCTCGCGCGTGGTGGCGAGCGTGAACGCCGACGGCACGAGCAGGACGCGGGCTCCGCGCAACGCCAGGATCCGGTAGAGCTCGGGAAAGCGCACGTCGTAGCAGATCGTCATGCCCAGTCCGATGCCCGCGGCGCTGTGCGAGAGGACGATCTCCTGGCCGGCCTGCTCGTGCGCGGACTCCTGATACTCGACGCCGTCGACCGTCACATCGAACATGTGGATCTTGCGGTAGATCGCGCGGATCTCGCCGTCTGGACCAACGTGCACCGAGGTGTTGGCGAGGCGTCGAGGGTGCTCGCCGTTGTCGGTGGCGTCGTTGATCCCGTCGTTCTCGCGGAGCTCGCAGATCGAGCCGGCGACGAGGTCGATCGCAAGCTCGCGCGCCGTGTCGCGCGCCCATTGGATCGCCGGGCCATCAAGCCTCTGGGCGCCGGCTTGAAGCTGGTCGGCCGTCCCGAGCACGCTCCACTTCTCGCCCAGAAGAACGAGAGTGGCACCGTCGGCGGCTGCGGCGCGGGTCAGCCGGTCGGCCTGCTCGAGGTTGGCGCTCCAGTCCGCGGTCGAGTTGAGCTGCACCGCGCCGACGCGCCAGGGCGCAGAGTCGGCGGTCTGCTGCCGCCGCGAGCTCATTGGTCGCGCGCGCCTGCCAGCGGCGCCGTGGCCCCGTGCCGCCCGCGCCGGTTGAGCTCAGCGTAGAGCGTCTTGATCTCGTCGAAGATCGCGTCGGCCACCTCCTGCTGGCGCTCGCGGCTCGGCTCGGGCTCGACTGCGAAGCGGATTGGGGCGCCGTAGGCGATGCTCACCGCCGGGAAACGCAGACGCTTCCAGTTGCGGATCTTCGACGAGCCGACGATCGCCACCGGCACCACCGGCGCGCCGCTTTCGAGTGCTAGCCGTCCGACGCCGGGCCTCGCGCGGGGCTGTAGCTCGCCCGTCCGCGATCGCCCGCCCTCGGGGTACATTGCGACGACGACGCCGCCGCCGAGGATCGCCTCGGCGGTGATGAATGTCTCCTCGTCACGCGCGCCACGGCGCACCGGGAAGACGCCGCCCTGCACGAAGACCCAGCCCATGGCGCCCTTGAAGAGCTGCGACTTGGCCATGAAGCGGACCTTGCGTCGCAGATAGGAGCCGAGCAGGAAGTGGTCCATGAAGGAGAAGTGGTTGGCAGCGAGGATCACGGCACCGCGCTCCGGCACATTCGCCACGTCGAGCGCACGGGCGCGCAGCAACACGTAGGCGTAGACCGAGGTCACGAGACGCACCAGTTCGTAGACGAAGCTCGGCTCGTGCGTGCGCGCGCGCTCGTGGAAGCGATCGAAGTACTCCTTCGGGCGCGGGTCGGCGTAAACCTGTTCCTTTATTTCTGCAAGCTCTGCGCTGATTGCGCCACCTCCGCGCACGACGTTGCGCGCAGCTTAGAACCTCTCAGCGGCGGACCGCGTACACGGCGCCAAAGTCGATCAGCTGGCGGGCGCGGTGGGCAAAGCCAGCTGGGGTGCGCCCGGTGCTGCGATGGGCGAGATCGAGTGAAATCTCGAGCACGGTGCCACCGTAGCGCAGCGTGTCGATCGTCATCGCGAGCTCCATGCCGAAGCGTGGGGCGAACGGAAGGGCGGCGAGGAGCGTCGCGCCATTGAGCGCGCGCTGGCCTGAGATCGGTGCCGCGAGCTCGGCGGCGGCGCAGCGGCGGAGCACGGCTCGGGCGAAGCCAAGTGCGATGCCAAAGCCGCCGCCGCTCGGACGCGCGAAGACCGCGATCGCGAGATCGGCCGCGCCGCCCGCGACGGCGTCTCGCAGTGCCACGAGGAGCGCGGCGCTCGTGCCGAGGTCGGCGTCAGCGAACACGTAGGTCGCCGACTCGCCGCCGAGCTCGAGCGCTCGTCTGGCGGCAAGCGTCGCCGCGCCGCCCTTGCCGCGCCGGCGGCCGTCGCCGACCACCTCGACGCCGCACCCGCGGGCGAGCGTGGCGGTTCCATCGCGCGAGCCGTCGTCGCCGAGCACGATCGGCGCAGCGGGGAAGGCCTCCGCGAGCGCCGCCAGCGTCGCGGCGATGCCCGGCGCCTCGTTGCGCGCGGTGACGATCACAATCGTCGCCGGGGCCGTGTCGGCGTCGCGAGCTATTGTGCCCTCCGGCAGCGCCCAGCCGAGGTAAGACGATGACCAAGATCGAGGCTCATATCAGCGGTGTCGTGTGGAGGATCGCCTGCGCCGTCGGTGACGACGTCGAGGAGGGCGACACCGTAGCGATCCTCGAGTCGATGAAGATGGAGCTGCCCGTCGAAGCCGAGGAAGGTGGGCGGGTGAGCGAGATTCTCTGCGAGGAGGGTCAGTCCGTCAACGAGGGCGACGCACTGATCGTGCTGGAGTAGCGCTGGCGCTCCGAGGGCGGCCCGAGGCGGCCGCCTCTTGTCCACGTCAAGCCGTAGGGTTCACCCCTCACCGATGCCGCCACTGATCACACGCGAGGAGGCACTGCGCCTCGGCCGGATCGTCAGTCACGCCGAGATCGAAGAGCTCGTGGAACGGGCCTGGGAGGCTCGCGTCGAGCGTTTCGGCGATTCGACGGACATGTGCTCGCTGGTGAACGCGAAGTCGGGCGGCTGCGCCGAGGACTGCGGCTTCTGCGCCCAATCGCGTCACGCGGACGCCGATACGCCAATGCACGCGATGATGGAGCCCGAGCAGATGCTCGCGCACGCCTACGCGGCCGAGGCCGCCGGCGCGCACCGCTTCTGCATGGTCGCCCAAGGCCAGGGTCTGTCCAAGCGCGATTTTGGGAAGGTGCTCGAAGGCGCGCGCCTCGTCGCGGAGCACACCAACCTCAAGCGCTGTGCGTCGATCGGCCACATGTCCGTGGAGCGCGCTAAGCAACTGCGCGAGGCCGGCATCCAGCGCGTTCATCACAACGTCGAGAGCGCCTCGAGCTACTACCCCGAGGTCTCCGAGACGGTGCGCTACGAAAGCCGCCTGCGCACGATCGACGCGGTTCGCGAAGCGGGCCTCGAGACCTGCGTCGGCGGGATCCTCAACCTCGGCGAGACCGAGGAGCAAAGGGTCGAGATGGCCTTCGAGCTCGCCGCGATCAACCCCACGAGCGTGCCGATCAACCTGCTGATCCCGCGCCCGGGCACGAAGTTCGGAGAGCGCGAGGTGATGGAGCCGTGGGAGGCCGTCAAATGGGTCGCGATCTTCCGCCTGATCCTGCCGGACGCGCTGTTCCGCCTGTGTGGCGGGCGGATTGAGAACCTCGGCGAGCTGCAGGGTCTGGCGGTGAAAGCAGGCCTCAACGGCGTGATGATGGGCAACTTCCTCACGGCGCTCGGCGCCGAACCCGAGGAGGACCGGGCGATGTTCGAGGAACTCGGGCTGAACGTCGCGCGCCAGCCGGACAACGGCACCAACCCGCGTCCGGACAACCGTTCGGGCTGGCTCGAGGGCGAAACGCCGAACGTGATCGAGGAGCACCTCGCGGTCAGCCCGCCCGTGTCGCTGGACGTGCGTTTGTGGGATCCCTCGACGCAGCTGCACTATGCCGGCAGGCGCAAGACGCGCAGTCGCCGCCCGCCGACGCCGCCGCGCGTGACGGAGCCGGCGCCGTGAACGACATCGAGGCGGCGCTCGAGGAGCTCCGAGACCTCGGCCTGTATCGCTCGACACGCCTGATCAGCGGCCCGCAGGGCCCGCAGGTGCTGCTGGACGGCCGGCCTGTGCTGCTGCTGTGCTCGAACAACTATCTCGGTCTAGCCGACCACCCGCGCGTCCGCGAGGCGGCCGCTGACGCGGCGATGCGCTGGGGCGTGGGCGCCGGCGCCTCACGCCTGGTGTCCGGCACGATGACGATTCACGGCACGCTCGAGGAGCGGCTGGCGGAATTCCAGTCCCGCGAGAGCTGCGTTCTGTTTGGCTCCGGCTATCTCGCAAACGTCGGTGTGATCTCAGCGCTCGCCCGTCGCGACTCGATCGTCTTCTCCGACGCGCTCAACCACGCATCGATTGTCGATGGCTGCAGGCTGGCGCGGGCGGAGACGTTCGTCTACCAGCACTGCGACCTCGATCATCTGGCGTGGGGCCTCGAGAAGGCTCCGCCCGGCTGCGTCATCGTCACCGATTCGCTGTTCTCGATGACCGGCGATTTGGCGCCGCTGAGCGGAATCGTCGAGCTTGCTGAGCGCCATGGCGCACGCGTCGTCGTCGATGAGGCGCACGCAATCGGCGCAATGGGACCGGGCGGTCGGGGGGCCCTCGCCGAAGCCGGTCTCGAGGACCGCGTGGATGTGATCACGGGCACGCTCGGCAAGGCACTCGGCTCTTACGGCGCCTTCGCTTGCGCCTCGAGCGAGATCGTCGCCTACCTCGTCAACGTCGCGCGCACGCTGATCTTCTCGACCGCTCCGCCACCCCCCGCGCTGGCCGGCGCGCTCGCCGCGCTCGAGTTGCTCGTCGAGCAGCCACGCCGAGTTGAGAAGCTGCAAGCGAACGCCGCGCTGATGCGCGCCGAGTTGACGAGCGCCGGGGCCGAGGTTCCCGCCGGGCGCACGCAGATCATCCCGCTCGTGATCGGCGACGCCGAGGCCACGGTTGCCGTGAGCGTCGCGGCGCTGGCACACGGCGTTTTCGTGCAAGCAATTCGCCCGCCAACGGTGCCGGCCGGAGGCTCGTTGCTACGCGTGACGCTCATGGCATCGCACACTGCGAGCGAGCTCACGCGCGCCGCGGGCGTGATCGCCGCCGCGATACGCCAGACTCGGATGGGCTTTGCATCGGCCGATCCCGGGGAGTCGAGCAAGAAGAAGCGCAAGCGTTCGCGCGACGACGGCGACGCCGCGGTCGCTCACGCCGCCTAACCTCCGCTCGGGGCCGTGACACGCGCCTGCTTCGTCACGGCGACCGACACAGGCGTCGGTAAGACGATCCTGACCGCGACGATCGCCGCTGGACTCCTTGCGGACGGCGTCGATGTAAAGGTGCGCAAGCCGGTACTCACCGGCGCCGCGGAGCCGCCCTCGCACCGCCGACCGTCGATGACCCAGGACCTCAGTCAGCTCCCCGACCACGAGCTGCTCGGGGCTGTCAGCGGCGAGCGGCCAGAGGACGTGTCTGCGGCCCGCTACGAAGCCCCGGTCGCGCCGCCGCTCGCGGCTGAGCTGACGGGACGTCCGCTCGAGCTCGAGGAGATTCTCGACTCGCTGCGCGCGGCGGCAGCGGCCGCCGGAGCGATCGTGATCGAGGGGATCGGCGGTCTGCTCGTGCCGCTGGCCGCGTCCTGGGACGTCCGCCGCCTGGCGCAGGAGCTCGGCTGGCCGGTGATCGTTGCCGCCCGCTGCGGACTCGGGACCATCAACCACACGCTGCTCACGCTCGAGGCGGCGCGGCACGCGGCGCTCGACGTGCGCGCTGTCGTGCTGACACCGTGGCCTGGCGCCCCCGACGCGGTCGCGCGTTCAAACCGCGATCTGATCGCGCGCCTCGGCGAGGTCGAGGTCGCGACGCTTCCGGCGCTTTCGGCGATCACGCGAGCGGCGCTCGCGGAGGCCTCAGCGGCGCTTGCTTACGAACCCTGGCTCGCGGCGGCGTAGGGGAGCTGCGCGGGTCGTGGGCGCCGCAGTCGCGCCGCGGGGCGTAGCGGCATCAGTCGCCGGCGGCGCCGGCGCGCGAGCAGTCGTGCGATCGTCAACCCTGCGATCGCACCGCCGGCGATCGCGACCAGCGGTAGGCGGTGGTCGTCGATCGGTTGGAATCGGGCACCCTCGGGTCCGATCTCTATGAAACCGACCGGGCGCGCTTCGATCGCACCGCCGCCACCGGCGCCCGTCGGGCCCTCCGGCTCGAGATCGCCAGCGGCCTTGCCGAAGCCGAAACCGCCGGCGCTGCGGACGCTCGCGACGGTGATGACAGTGCGTCCGCTGAGCTCGATTGGCTTGCCGTAGCAGAGCTTGGCGCCGGTCAGCCGCAGGAGAGCCTGGCGCACACCCGGCAGGTCGATCTGGCCCGCGTTCGCGCGCCGATCGGGGTCAGACTTGTCCTTCCTGCGCGACGGCACGCCGTCCCCGTCCTTATCGCGTGAGGAGCTCATCGCGAAACGATCACCGAGCCCTCAGTCCTCGTAGGGTGTGAAGTCGCGCTTGCGGGCACCGCACACCGGGCAAAACCACGTGTCCGGAATGTCCTCAAATGCCGTCCCGGCTGGGATACCACCGTCGGGGTCGCCGGTCTCGACCTCGTAAATGTAGCCGCAGGATTCGCAGATCCAACGTTCGATCGTCTTGGTCACCAAGAGTGAAAGCTTACCCCCGGCGATCCCGGCGAGATGATCAAACCTCGACGAGGTCGTGCCGCCCAGCGGCCTCGAGCTGCGCCTTGTAGCGGGGTATGACCGCCTTGACCAGCGGCGCGAGCTTGAGGATCTTCGCCACCGGGCCCGTGGTCTTGATCTGGCCCCGCGCGAGCGCGAAGGTGACGTTGACCTTGCCGAGCCAGAAGCGGTGTGCGAGGTCGGCGTCCATCGCCATCACGACCTCGGGTTGGAGCTCGCTCTGCGCGAAATCGACCTGCAGCGGCTCCGCCGGTAATAGCTTGATCGTGATCTGCGACGCCGGTTTGCGGCACTGATACTGCACGATCGTGTTCGCCTCGGCGAACCTCGGCGCCAGCTCCTCGTCGGCCAGCAGGTCGACGAAGAGCGCTCCGAGGTAGCGGTAAACCTCTTGCTCGTCTTTGAAGTAGGGCACGATGAGATCCGCGGCTCGGAGGGCGCGCGCCGCGGCGCCAGTCTAGTCCTGCTGCCCGCTTCAGGAGGCGAGCGGTGCCGACTCCTCGTCGCGGATCACGTGTAGCACCGCGTTGATCAGCGCGAGGTGGGTGAAGGCCTGGGGGAAGTTTCCGAGGTGACGGCCACTGCGCGCATCGAGTTCCTCAGCGAACAGGTCCAGCGGCGATGCGTGCGCGAGCAGCCGCTCGCACATCGCCCGGCCACGAGCCCGCTCGCCGATCTCGAGCAGCGCCGAGACCATCCAGAAAGAGCAGATCAGGAAGGTGCCCTCCGCCGCACCACCAAGACCGTCGTCGGTCTGATCGGTCCGGTAGCGGAGGATCAACCCCTGCTCGCCGAGCTCGCGTTCAATCGCGAGCACGGTGGCGCGCACGCGCGGGTCCTCCCCGGGCAGGAACCGCACGAGCGGAATCAGCAGATTCGACGCGTCGAGCGCAACCGTGTCGTAATGCTGGACAAAGACGCCGCGCTCATCGACGCCGCGATCGCAGACATCGGCGTGGATGTCGTTCGCGACCGCGCGCCAACGGTCGGCGAGCGAGTCGCGCCCGCGCCGCGCAGCGAGTCGGGCGGCGCGGTCGAGCGCGACCCAGCACATCAGCTTGGAGGAAACGTAGTGCGCCGGATCGCCGCGCGACTCCCAGATCCCGTGGTCGGGCTCACGCCAGACCGCAGCCGCGCGTTCGGCCTGCGCATCGATCACCGGCCACAGGCGCTGCGAGTTGTGCCCGTACTGCTTGGTGTGCACGTAGAGCGAGTCGAGGACCGCGCCGAAGACATCGTTCTGGCGCTGCTCGTAGGCGGCGTTGCCAACCCGAACGGGCCGCGATCCCTCATAGCCAGTCAGGTGGTCGAGCTCCCGCTCGGGTAGGTCGCGCTCGCCGCCGATCCCGTACATGATCTGCAGCGAGCCGTCGGGGTTGCGCTCGAGGTCGGCAACGTACTGGATGAAGTCGTCGGCCTCCCAACTCAGGCCGAGCGCGCTGAGCCCCCAGAGGGTGAACGTCGCGTCGCGCATCCAGGTGTAGCGGTAGTCCCAGTTGCGCTCGCCGCCCGGCGTCTCGGGCAGTGACGTCGTCGCTGCTGCGACGATCGCTCCGGTGGGCGCGTAGGTGAGACCCTTCAAGACCAGCGCCGATCGCTGCAGCTGCGCGCGCCAGCGATGGTCCGGGAAACGACCCGTGTCGAGCCAGTTGCGCCAATACTCGGCCGTCACCTCGAGGCTCTTTGCGGCCTCCTCAAAGCTGTGCGGACCGTCCAGCTTGCGCGACCAAGACAGCGTGCAGAAGCGGCGATCACCTTTGACGAGGCGGTGGCGCGCCCGCGCCGAGCCACCTTCGAGCCCGAGGCGCAGATCGCTTACCAGTCGCAGCGTGCGGCCGCTGCCGGTCGCATCGAACGCCTGGGGGTCACCTTCGACCGGGCTCCACACGCCGGCGATCCGCCCGTAGTCGAACATCGGCTCGCAGAGCAACTCGACCTGGATCGTGCCGTGGAAGCATTCGATCGTGCGAACCAGCACGTGGTAGGCGTCATGCTCAGCGGGCGGACGCGTGTGGGCGGTTGCCGCGCCCATCTCGCGCTCACGCCAGTGGCCGACGATCAGCGCGTCACGTACGACGGCCCAGCCCGTGGGGGTTTGCCATGTCGTCTCCAAAACGTTGGTGCCAGGCTCGTAGCGCCGACCAGCAGGCACACCCATGCCGGCTGGACCGAGGCGGAAGCCACCCGCACCGCGGTCGAGGATCGCCGCAAACACGCTCGGCGAGTCAAAGCGCGGCGGGCAAAGCCACTCGACCGTGCCGTCCGGGGCGACAAGCGCAGCGGTGTGACAGTCCGAGAGGAACGCGTAGTCGGCAATCGGGGGAAACGGAGAGCTGCGAGCAACGCGATCGTCAAACGGCGTCGCGGTTGGGCGCGGCCGGGCCCATGGATCCATGGCGCCAGCGCGTCGCAGCGCAACCACGTTTTCGGCGCCCTCGGCGCCGGCCGTCGTCGCGGTCTCAGGCACGTCGAGCTCGGACATCTACTTGAACGATTGCACGGAAGACCGCCCCGCGCAGCAGGCGCACGTTACTTTTCAGCCTCCGCTTTCGATCACGTGCGTGACGGCATTGATCAAGGCGAGGTGGGTAAAGGCCTGGGGGAAGTTCCCGAGGTGGCGCCCGCTACGCGCGTCGAGCTCCTCGGCATAGAGTTGTAACGGAGAGGCGTGGGCGAGCAGCTGCTCGCAAAGTTCGCGCGCTCGGTCGCGCTCGCCGATCTCGCTCAACGCCGAGACCATCCAGAACGAGCAGATCAGAAACGTGCCCTCCTCGCCGTGTAGACCGTCGTCGGTCTCGTCGACGCGGTAGCGCAGCACGAGCCCATGGTCGTTCAGCTCGTCGGCGATCGCGAGCACGGTGGCGCGCACGCGCTCATCATCAGCCGGGAGGAAACGCACGAGCGGCACGAGCAGGTTCGAGGCGTCGAGCGCGTCGGTGTCGTAGTGCTGGACGAAGACGCCGCGCTTATCAACGCCCCGCTTGAGGATGTCGGCATGGACCTCATCCGCGACCTCCTGCCAGCGCCGCGCGAGCTCGGGCTCGCCGCGCAGCTCCGCGAGGCGGGCGCCGCGGTCGAGCGCCACCCAGCACATCAGCTTCGAGGAGACGTAGTGCTGCGGAGCGCCGCGTGCCTCCCAGATCCCCTGGTCGGGCTTGCGCCAGACCCGCCGCGCCGCCTCGACCTGGTCGGCCAAGCACCGGCCACAAGACGATCAGGGATGTGGTCGTGGCGCTTGGTGTGCAGATAGACGGAGTCGAGAACCGCGCCGAAGACGTCATTCTGGCGCTGGTTGTAGGCACCGTTCCCCTTGCGGACCGGACGCGCGCCCTCATAGCCTTTGAGATGGCGCAGCGTCGTTTCGCGCAGGTTCCGCTCGCCGCCGATCCCGTACATGATCTGAAGCGAGCCGTCCTTGTTGCGCTCGAGATCGGCGAGGTACTCCATGAAGTCGTTGGCCTCCCAATCGAGGCCCAGGGCGTGCAATCCCCAGAGCGTGAACGTAGCGTCGCGCATCCAGCAGTAGCGATAGTCCCAATTGCGCTCGCCGCCGGGCGTTTCCGGTAGCGACGTCGTGAGCGCCGCGACCATTGCGCCGGTCGGCGCGTAGGTGAGCCCCTTCAAAACCAGTGCCGAGCGTTGTAGGTAGGCCCGCCACGGGTGGTCGGGGTAGCTGCCGGCAGCGAGCCACTCACGCCAGAAGTGCGATGTTCGCGTGATGTGCGCGTCAGCCTCGTCCCAAGTCCAAGGCCCGGATGGGGCGGGCACCCAGGTGAGCGCACAGAACCGCCGCTCGCCTTCGCGCAGAGTGTGACGGGCGTGGGCGTCCGCGCCCTCGATGCCCAGCCGCATGTCGCTCATCAGCCGCATGGTCGTGGTGCCGTCCGTGGCGTCGAGCACATACTCGGGCTCCTCCTCCGACGCGGTCCAGCGAGCAGGCACGCGGCCGTAACAGAAACGGGGCCCACACACCAGCTCGAGCGCAACCTCCCCCTGGAGGCACTCGACCGTCCGCACCAGCATGTGGTCGGCGTCATGGTCGGTCGGCGGGCGGGTGTACGGCTGTCGGGCCTCGTGATCGGAGTGCCAGTCGCCGATCGTCAAAGCATCGTGGACGACCGCCCACCCGGTGGGGGTCATCCAGGTCGTCTCGAGCACGTTGGTGCCCGGTATGTAGCGCCGGCCGGCGGGGACGTCCACGCCGTAGGGAGCAAGACGAAAGGCTCCGGCGCTGCGGTCGAGCAACGCGCCGAAGACACTTTCGCCATCAAAACGCGGCAAGCAGAGCCACTCAACGGAGCCGTCGGGTGCGATCAATGCGCCTGTGTGGCAGTCCGAGAGGAACGCATACTCGGCGATCGGCGGAAACGGCGAGCTACCATTCCATCTAGCCTGTGTGGCGGCCACAGTGGACGCCGCGGTCTGCCCGCGAGTGCTGCGGCGGCCAGTGCTGGCGCGCGGCGCAGGTGGCGTCGCCGAGGTTGTCCGTCGGCCCGCAGACTGCGGTTTGCGGCGTGGCGGCGGCATCAATGGCGAGCCTACCGCGGCGCGCGGATACCGGAACTTCAGCGATCCAGACGCGTTAGAGTCGGTAACGGACCGAGAGGAGCGAAGTGGAAGCATCAGCCCTCCCACGACGCAACCACGCCAGCCGGGCGAAGCGCTCGACTGCATTTCTGCGTCTGCGCACCGACGAGCAGCTTGTGTCGCTCTTCCGCGCCGGTTCTGATGACGCCTTCGGGGTAATCCATGACCGCTACCACGCGCGGCTGCTCGCGTACTCACGCCAGATGCTGCGCGACTCGGCAAGCGACGCCGAAGACGCCCTTCAGGATGTGTTCGTGCGTGCGTTCAAAGCACTGCGCGCAAGCAACCGGCCGGTCCTGCTGCGCGCCTGGCTGTACCGGATCGCGCACAACCGCTGCATCGACGAGCTTCGCCGTCCACTGCCTGTCGCTACCGAGCTGGATGCCGAGGGCGCTCCCACGCTAGCGGCAGCGAAGGCGCAGGAGCCAGCGGCGGTTGCCGAGCGTAGTGAGGCGCTCGCGCGGCTGGTCGCCGACGTTCAGACGCTGCCGCCGCCGCAGCGCTCGGTCTTGCTGATGCGCGAGCTTCAGGGCCTCAGCTACCGCGAGCTTTCGGACACGCTCGGAATCTCCGTGCCGGCGGTGAAGTCGCTGCTGTTGCGCGCCCGTACCGGACTCGTCGACCTCAAGGTGGCGCGGGACGCGCCGTGCGAGCACATCCGCCACGAGCTCGCCGGCGCTGCCGACCGCGGAGTGCGGATGAGTGGGCACTCCCGGCGCCACATTCGCGAGTGTGGTGCGTGTCGCGCCTACCACCGCGAGCTGCGCGGACTGCACAAGCAGCTTGCTGCGCTCACGCCATCGGGCCCGCTCGCGCAGATTGGCTTGCTTTTCGGCTTTAGCGGCACCTCCAGTGCGGGTGCGGGCGCTGGGGCAGGCGCGAGCGCCGGCGGCGGCATTGCGGCTGGCGGCGGCATCGCGGCTGGCGGCGGCGCGAGCATTATCGGTGGCGTGACCGCCGCCACAGCGGTGAAACTCGCAGCGGTCATCGCGGTGGTCGCGGCGATCGGGACCGCGGGTCAGGCCGCGCTGGCGCCGCCCGTAACTACTCCGGCGCACACCATCACCGGCGAACGGCTGCCCGCCGACGCGCGCCAGCTCACGCAACTGACCGGCGCGGCAGTTGCGCCCTCGCCGGCTGCCGTCAATGCCGGTCTCGGCGGCTCCGGCACAGCCGCCGGCGGCGCACCGGGCAGTTCTGGGGCAGCCCTCGGTGCGACGGGGGCGAGCGGCGCAAGCGGCGCCATTGGCGCGAGCGGGACGACCGGGGTGACCGGCACAACCGGAACGAGCGGCGCAAGCGGCGCAAGCGGCGTGACCGGGACGAGCGCCGCGGGCGGTGGTGGAGCGATCGGTGAAGGCAGCACGAGTGGCGCGAGCGGCTTCGCGTCGACGACCACCGCGACTCTCGGTGCGAGCGGACCGACCGCGACAGATGCCAGCGCGGCGTCCGCAGGTAGCAGCGGCGATAGCGGGACGAGCGGCAATAGCGGGACGACCGGCGATACCGGGACAAGTGGCAGCGTGATCAGCGGGACGAGCGCGACTTTCAAGAGCAGCGGGTCGACCGGCGCGACCCTCAAGAGCAGCGGGTCGACCGGCGCCACCGGCAGCGACACACACCACAAGAGTCACCGCCGGGTGCTGACGGGACTCATCCCGGCCGCGTCTACGTCACCAACCGGCGCTTCGTGATCGCTTAGAGCAGCAGGCCGGCAGGTCGCTCGAGCCGCTTACGCACGGTGCCGAGAAACTCCGCTGCCTCGGCGCCGTAGACGATGCGGTGATCCGCCGAGATCGTCAGTTCCATCACTCGTCCGACGCCGATGCTGCCGTCCGCTCGTACGATCGGCCGCGGACTCGCCGCGCCAACCGCGAGGATCGCCGCCTGCGGTGAGTTGATCACAGCGGTGAACCTTGCGACACCCAGCATCCCGAGATTCGAGACGGTGAAGGTCCCGCCGGCGAGGTCCGCGGGGGCGATCGTGCCGTCGCGCACCTGCGCGGCGAGCGCACGAGTCTGGCTCGCTATCTCGACAAGCGATTTGACGTCGGCATCGAAGACCGTGGGCACGACCAGCGTTTCCTCGCCCGCGACGGCGACGCCGATGTTGATCCGCGAATACCGCTCAAAATGCCCGTCCACGTAGGAGGCGTTGACGTTCGGATGCGCGGCCAGCGCTATCGCACACGCCTTGACCACCAGATCGTTGACCGAGGGCAATGGCGAGCAGACGTTCCGCAACTGCTCACGCAACTCGAGTGCCGGATCGGCGTTGACTTCGACGCTAACGGTGAACTCGGGGATCGTCGCTTTGGCGCTTGCCATGCGACGAGCTATCAGCTGCTGCGTTCGCGTCGGCTCGGCGATCGTGACCTCGCCCTTCGCACCAAGCGGACCGGCGCCCTCGCTGGGCACGGCCACTGGCGGCGGCGCACCCGGCACGCCGGCGCTCGCGCCGACGACGTCGGCCTTGACGATGCGCCCGTCGGGTCCGCTGCCGCTGATTGTCGCGAGATCGAGGCCGCGTTCGCGGGCGAATCGTCGCGCGACGGGCGAGGCTTTGATGCGACCGGACTCGCTGACCGCCAGGGCGCCAGTCGGTGCGCCCGCGGGGGTATCCGGCTCGTCGGCCTCACGGCTACCGTTGGCGACAGGGCTCGGCTGCGCGGCAAGCGCTGGCTCGGCAGCCGGCGCTGGCTCAAGCGCCGTCTTGGCGTCGCTCAGCAGATGGGCGATCGTTGAGCCGATAGCGCGCGTGTCGCCTTCGGCCGCAACGATCTGCAGAAAGCCGTCGGCGTCGGCCTCGTAGGTCACCGTGGCCTTGTCGGTCTCGATGTCCGCGAGCGGCTCACCGACACGCACCTCGTCGCCGGACTTCTTGAGCCACTTGATGATCGTGCCCTCCTCCATCGAGTCGGAGAGGCGGGGCATTACGATTTCGCTCACGCGCGCAAGCCTAGCGTCGCGAGCACCGCAGCCTCGATTCGATCGGCGCCGGGGAGCGCGGCCGTCTCGAGCTCCTTGGCGTAGGGAAGCGGCACCTCAGCCATCCCAACGCGCTCGACCGGAGCATCGAGCTCATCGAAGCACGCCTTTTGAATCCGCGCTGCGAGCTCCGCGGTCACGCCGTAGGTGGGCCAACCCTCCTCGATACAAACCGCGCGGTTGGTCTTCGCTACCGAAGCTACGACGGTGTCGACATCGAGCGGGCGCAGCGAGCGCAGATCGACAACCTCAGCGTCCACACCGTGATCACGAGCCAACGCTTCGGCGACGTGAAGTGCACGAACAGTCGCGTAGGAGTGCGCGACCAGCGTGATATCGCTGCCGGTGCGAGCGACGTTGGCGAGACCGATCGGCGTCAAGAACTCGGGGTCCAGCGGCACCGCACCGCGCTCCTTGTAAATCGCCAGGTTCTCGACGAGCAACACGGGGTCATCGTCACGGATCGCCGACTTCAGCAGGCCCTTGGCGTCGGCGGGTGAGGCGGGTGCGAGCACCTTGAGTCCGGGCGTTCCAGCGAACCAAACTTCGAAGGATTGAGAGTGCTGCGCTGTGAGCTGATTGCCAGCGCCGTTGGGCGTGCGGATCACGAGCGGACAGCGGACCTCGCCGCCAAACATCGCGCCGATCTTTGCGGCGTGATTGACCACCTGGTCCATCGCCACGAGGAGGAAGTTGATCGTCATGATCTCGACCACCGGACGCTCACCCAGCATCGCCGCGCCGACCCCGGCGCCGACGAACCCTTCCTCAGAGATCGGCGTGTCGCGCACCCGCTCGGGGCCGAACTCCTCGAGCAGACCAGCGGTCACCTTGTAGGCGCCGTCGAAGACGCCAACCTCCTCCCCCATGATGAAGACGTGCTCATCGCGTTGAAGCTCCTCGCGCAGGGCGAGCCGCAGCGCGTCGCGGTAGGTCATGACCTCCGAGGCGCTTGCGAGCGCATCCGCCGTTTCCTCGCGAACGACGGTGTCGGTCCTGCTCATTCGCCGAGTCCCCCCGCGAACACCAATTCGCGCTCACCGAACGGGGCACCCGCGAGCATCCGTGCAAACTGCGCCGCGCTGCCCGGCGCGTACATGCCCCGCGCCAGCTCGCTGACGGGAGGCGGCGGGCTCGCGAGCGACGCGGCAATGGCTGTAGCAACGCTCTGATCGACCTCGAGCGCGATGGCATCGAGCTCATCGTCGCCAACCCCCGTTTCGCTCAGCAGCGCACGCACGCGGTTGAGCGGGTCGTGCTTGACATGCTCAGCGATCTCTTCGCTCGTGCGATAAGCCAGCCCGGGGTCAGCCACCGAATGCCCGCGGTAGCGGTAGGTGACGAGCTCGAGCACGGCGGCCTGGCGGTCGTTGCGCGCCCCTGACAGCAGAGTCGACGCGGCCTCGATAACTGCGAGGAGGTCATCACCGTCGACGCGTTCGGCGGGCAGACCGAAGGCCGCCGCGCGGCGATGCAGGTCGGTCACCGCCGAGGCCCGCTCGACACTGGTTCCCATCCCGTATTCGTTGTTCATCACGAGGAAGACCACGGGCAGCCGCCACACCGCGGCAAGGTTGAGCGACTCGTGCCAGGCACCCATATTGACGGCACCGTCGCCAAGCTCGCACAAGACGCACTGCTGGCGCTTCTGACGGACGAGGCCGAGCGCGAGACCGGTCGCAATCGGCAGCTGGCCCGCGACGATCCCCCAGCCACCGTAATAGCCGACGGCCACGTCAAGAAGGTGCATCGAGCCGCCACGACCGTGCGCGCAACCGCCCGAGCGTCCAAACAGTTCGGCCATCACCGCCTCCGGCGGAACGCCGCGAGCCAGCGCGAAACCGTGGCAGCGGTAGCCGGTGACGAGCAGATCCTCGGCGTCCAGCGCATACGTCGCACCGACCGTCGCCGCTTCCTGGCCGGAGGAGAGGTGGCAATAGCCGCCGATCCGCGCCGCCTTGTACTCGCGCTCAGCGGCCGTCTCAAAGACGCGGATCAGCAGCATCTGCTCGTAGAGCTCCCGCAGCTTCGCGTTGGAAATCGCCATCAGGCCTGGTCCTCCTCGAAGTAGTCGGGGTGCTGCTCGCGGATCGCGGGCACCGCCGAGAGCACCATCCGCAGATGATGGCGCAGCGCAGCTTCCGCGTCGTCGGGCGCGTTACGACCCAGTGCCTCGAGCACGACGTGGTGCTCGGCCACCATCTCTGCCAGGTACTCCGGCTGCGGCAGGCTCAATCGACGAACGCGGCTGAGGTGCCCCTTGGCCCGCTGCGCGACCTCCCAGGCGAATCCGCGCCCGCTCAGCTCGCAGATCGCCGCGTGAAACTCGTCATCGAGTACCGCGAAGCGCTCGAAGTCCGATTGGGCTACTACCTCCCCCTGACGGAGGACGAGCCCCGAGAGGGCATCGAGGTCATCACGGTCGGCACGAACCGCGGCGATCCTCACCGCGGCACACTCGAGCGCCTCACGCACGAACTGGGCATCCTCGACGGCGGCCGTGCTGATGCGCGTGACGAAGGTGCCGAGCTGCGGAACGATCTGGACGAAGCGCTCGTCGCGTAGGCGTGCCAACGCCTCGCGGATCGGGGTGCGGCTGACGCCAAGCCGCGCTGCGAGCTCGTTTTCGGAGATACGCTGACCGGGTTCGAGCTCGGCAGCGATGATCGCCTCGCGCAGCGCTGCATAGACATGGCGGCTCGCCGAACCTGAGGCCAGGCGCTGCGAGTGGCGAATACGCACGTCGAGCACAGCTGTATACTTACATACAAGCTGTCGTCGCGCTGCAAGCTTATGCCCGCAGAGGCGCGCCCAGAGGTCGCACCGCGGGCCAGCCTGCCGGCCTCATATCTCGCCGGTAGAAGTAGTACCTCTCCTCCCCCNNCCCCGCCGGTGCTGCCTGCTCTCAGCCGGTGAGTGCAGCGGCTGCTGCCGCTTGGCGCGTCAACCCGCGCTTGCCCCAACGCGAGCGTTCGGCGTAGTCGATGATCCGAGTGAAGTAATCGCGTAGTGGCAGCGCGCCAATGCCGAGCGGCCCAAGCAGTGCCCGGGCGCGATCGTTGTCAAGGGTCGCTTCGATTCCGAAGTACGGGAGGTAGACGCTGGCCTCGTCGAGCGTCCCGGAACCGTGGGCGACCAGTCGCGGCGGAGGGCGGCCGAACTGCCGGCAGGCCATCTCGATCAGCTCCGAGTTGGAGATCGCGTCCGCCCCTGCGACGAGGTGCACGTTGCCGCCGACGTCATCGAGCTCGAGCAGGGCGATGAGGGCACTCGCCACATAGTCAACCGAAACGATGTCGGCGACGCCCTCGGGATCGACCGGCACTTCATCCATCAGCCCACGCGAGAAAGCCCGCAGCGGCCAGTATATGACGTTGAATACCGGCGTCCAGCCGCTGTGCGAATCGCCGACGACGATGCTCGGAC
>PKYB01000059.1 GCA_003133565.1 Solirubrobacterales bacterium | reverse complement strand
TCTGGGAGTGCATGTTGTGCCGGTTCACTCCGGCGCCGATGCGGGACAGGCGTTCGAAAGCCATCGTCTCTCCGTACGTCTGGCCCCCCATGCCGTAGAAGTTGTTGACGATGAAGAACACCACCGGCAACCCGCCGCGATGCATCTCGCCCATTAGGCCGCTCAGCTGTGCCATGCCAGCGAAGTTGAACGATTCCCACACGGGGCCGGCTCCGGTGGAGGCATCACCAATGCTTGCGACCACGATCCCCGGCGCACGGCGAAGACGGTTGTACAGCGCCGCACCGGTAGCGAGTGGGGCCGAGCCTCCGACGATCGCGTTGTTGGGGTAGATGCCCAGCGGCGGGAAGAACGCGTGCATGCTGCCGCCGAGCCCGCGGTTAAAGCCCGTGCGGCGGCCGAACGTCTCGGCCGTCATCCCGTACACGAGATAGTTGATGGCCTGCTGCTCGAAGTCCACGTCGGCGAGCCGGTCCTGCACGACATTCCAAATCGCGCCGTCTGACCAGTCCTGCAGTTCGGGGTTGAGGGTGCCCGCGTCCGATTTCGCGATCGCGGAGAGGCCTTTCGCGATCACCTCACCGTGGCTTCGATGGCTGCCGAAGACCTTGTCGACCGCGCCCAGCGTGAACGCCTGCCCAACCGCTGCGGCTTCTTGGCCAATGGACAGATGCGCGGGGCCGGCGTGCACGTAGCTAACCCCGAGGTAGGAGCCCTCCCTCTTGATCGCGTTCAGCATCAGCTCGAACTCCCGGACGAGGACCATGTCCCGCCCGATGCGACGAAGCGAATCTGCGTCGTGGTCAGCGAGTTCTGCCTTCAGGTCGGGTTTGTACTGGTTGACGGCGATCGGTTTGATCTCGATCTGATCGGGGCGACGGGTCTCGAGAGGATCGATTAGTAGTTCCTTGGCCATGGGTTTCTCCCGATCGCGGGTCGCTAGGCACTGAGGGTGTCGACGCGTTCGATCGCCGTCGCGATGCTGCCCAGCAGTGTCGCGGCGGACGCGCCGTCTAGGGCGCGGTGGTCGAAGGTGAGCGACAGCGGGACTTGCGCGGGTACTTCAGGGTGGGTCTGGTGAGCGGCGCCCACTCCAAGAATGCACGTCTGCGGCGGATTGAGGACCGGTGTGAACCAGTGGATCCCCAGCCCGCCGAGGTTGGACACGGTGAAGGTCCCTCCGTTCATCTCCTCGTCGGTGATCTTGCCCGAACGAGCTCGCTCGATCAATGCGCGGGCCTGTGAGGCGAGTGCCGCGAGCGCGAGGGTGTTGGCAGAGCGAATAACGGGCACGAGCAGCGCCTGCCCGGTGTCAACGGCGAATCCCAGGTTGACGTCGTCGAACCGTTTGATGCCGTCCCAAGAGAACCAGGAATTCGCCTCCGGGTGTTTCGCGACGGCGCGAGACGTGGCGAACAGGACCAGATCGTTGATGCCGATCCGGACATCGCCGTCGAGGTCGGCGGTGGCGCGCAGCCGGCGCGCGTACGACAGCAGCACGTCAGCGTCGGCATAGCGGGTCAGCGTCACCTGCGCCGTCTCCTGTAGCGAGGCGTGCATGCGCTGCGCGGTGACCTTCCGTGCACCCCGGACGGGGACGGTGGTTGCAGTCGGAGCTGCTGCACCGGCCGCCGTGTCGGGCGTCGTGCTCGACGTCGACGCTGCGCTCACGGGGGCTGCGACGACGTCAGCGATCAGGACGCGACCGAGCGGGCCGCTACCCGTCAGAGAAGTAATGTCCAGACCCCGTTCCGTGGCAAGGCGGCGTGCCCGCGGCGAGACCCTCATCCGCCCGCTCCCGAGCGGTGGCTCCGCGGGCGTCGCCTTCGGCATCGGTGCCGGCGATGTCTGCGCAGCCGGTTCCGAGCCGGTCGCTGGGTCCGGTCGAGATCCCGCCGCAGGGACGAACTCTGCCGGATCTCCGATGAGCGCGAGGATCTCGTGTTCTGCTGCTTGGTCCCCTTCAGCGAAGCGAATGTCGAGCACCGTCCCCGCAGCAGGCGCCTCGATCTCGACGACTGCTTTGGCTGTCTCCACGCTCACCAGCACCTCTCCGGCCTCGACCGAAGCACCGACCTGAACATTCCACTTCAGCAAAACGACCGGTTCCCCAGCGTTGCCGGTGGTCGGAACCCGTACCTCTGACGCCATTGCTACCCCAACTCGTGTATCGGGTGATGGGCCGACGTGATGTGCCAGCCGACGGGCACGTCGCGGGTGAGGGGTGTCATGAGCCGTCCACCTGTCGCGCAGCGGCCTCGATGCGGGTCAGCCGCTTGGCTATGTCGGCGTAGAGGCCACCCGCGGCGGGATCCGGATCGATCGTCATCGCGATGCGGGTAGCCGGCGTGAACGCCACCGGCTCGCTTACCGCCGCAGCGCCGGCCAGAGCGGCACCCAATGCCGGATGCTCGAGGTCGGACGAGACGTGCACAGGCAGACCGGTGACGTCAGCGAGAGTTTGACGCCAGAGCGGGAAGCGCGCGCCCCCGCCGGACACGACCAACTCCTGCGCGGGGTCTCCCGCGAACTGCATGCTCGTCAGACAGGAGCTGAGCGCCACACACACGCCTTCGACGAGCGCTCGGGCGATGTGCGCCTGACCGTGCTGAAACCCCAACCCCCAAAGATGCGCGCGAGCACCTTCGTCTACGACCGGCGTGCGGGTTCCGCCGAGGTGCGGCGAGGCGACGAGGCCCTCAGCTCCCTTGGGGACCGCGTTCGCCTCGGACATCAGCGCGGAGATCCGCTTCGAAGTCGGCTCCTTGCCGAGGAGACGGTCGGCAAGCCAGTCGATTGCGAAGCCTCCCGCGAGAACGACACCCATCGCCATCCACTCACGTGGCCGCACGTACGGCATCACGTGCAGGCCATGCTCCGGTCCCAAAGGTGCTGAGGTGCACTTGAAGATCGTGCCACCCGAACTGATCGCCACGGCGGCGCGAGAGCGGTCGGTCAATCCGAGCGCCAACGCGGCCATCGCCTGATCGCCGCCACCATACGCCACCGGGACGTCTGCCGGGATTCCCGTATGTCGGGATGCCTCTCGGGTGATCCGCCCCGCCAGACCGAGGGTGGGACCAGCGTCGGGCAGGAGCCGGACTGGATGTCCCACCGCGTCCATGATGTCCGCGGAGGCGACGCCGTGCCGTATGTCGAAGAGCAACGAGCCACCGGCGTCCGTCGGTTCGATCGCGACGACGCCCGTAAGCAGCAGCCGGATGTAGTCCTTCGGCAGCATGACGGCGGAGATCTCGTCATAGACGTCTGGCTCATGCTCCTTGACCCACGATAGGCTGACGCCAAGCATGCCAACCGCGATCGGCATTCCCGTGATGAACTCAACACGGGAGGGATCCAGAAGCGCGCGCCACGCGGCGACCTGCTCCGCGCTGCGCATATCCGACCAGATGATCGCAGGACGAACCGGGCGCGCGTCTTTCCCCACCGCAACAAGCCCGTGCATCTGACCCGACAGGGCGACGGCCCGAACGTCGAACCTGCCGGCTGCGAGCACCTCGCCGACAGCCTCTTGGGTGGCTCGCCACCACGCGGACGCGTCCTGCTCCGCCCATCCAGGACGGGGCCGTAGCAACGGGTATCTCACCTGCGCTGACGCGACGACCACGCCAGCTGGGCTGAGGCCGACGGCTTTCACGCTAGAGGTGCCGAGGTCGATGCCAATGTAAATGGGCTCCACTCCGCGCCACCCCCTCTCCACCAATCACATATGAGCACCTAGCGCTCGTATGTGAGACTAGCAGACGGATGATTCGATGATCTGCGACCCCGACGGCGTGCATACCGAAGCGATCTCCTACACGCGTAGGAGGTGTCGCGCCGTGTCAGTGTCTGTGACCAGCGTCGATACAAGGCCGCTGCGCAGGCCTGCAGCAATGGCCGCCACCTTGTCCCGTCCGCCCGCGATTGCGATGATCTCCGGGACGCGCCTCAATTCGTCGAGCGTGATCCCGACGACTCGCTCCGTGAGGGGCGACGTGACGACTTGACCCTCGTCATCGAAGACGATGCCGCATATGTCCGCGGTAGTTCGAAGACTTGCGAGATCCGACCGCTCGGAAGCCGTGAGCTCGTTGAAGACCGCGGAGGACGGTGGATCCCACGCACCGACACCGACCGCAGCCACCGTGAGCGATCCGAACACGCTGACTGTGTCCGCGAGGCTCGGATCCCCTCGAAGCTCTCGGGCCATCTCAGCAGAACCCACGAGGAATGGAGCATGCAGCGGGTACGGCTTGCCGCCGGTCTTCGCCGCCATTCGGCGAACCAGCTCCACGCCGCCAATGTCCGAATCCCGCGCATTGATGCCGCCCGCCAGTTGGACGACCGATGTCGCAGAACGCGTCGAGAAGGCATCGACAGTGCTGGTTAGAGCTCGCCCCCACGAGATCCCCAGCATGTCAGTAGCCCCCAGGATGTTCGAAAGGTGCTGCGCTGCCGCCGCGCCGACCACAGCCGACAAAGACTCGGGGTCTTCGTCCAAGGTACGAGCAGCGAGAACACGCCGGACGTGAAACCGCTGTGCGACCTTTTCGCCGAGGTCCAGATCTATCTCAGTGGGTACGTCGATCTGTATCCGAACGATGCCGCTCTCGCGTGCCTCGTCGAGTAGCCGTGCAACCTTGAATCGCGAGATGCCGAGTTCTTCGGCGATCTCGTTCTTCTGCTTGTTCGCCAGGTAGAAACGGCGCGCCACCATCGCCGATTCGAGTGAAGCCGTCACACGGCCGCGCCCTCGTTCCACCGCCATGCAGTCCTCCTCTGACTCGCGGCCATCGTACCGGGATTGCCCTCCGTGCCTCACACGCTCATGAGGGTTCGACGATCCGCTCAGCACTACTCGTGCACATCGCGCCGGGACATCGGATCAGTCTGATGATCGTCAGCGACGCGAGCCAAACTCCAGACCCGTCGGCGAAACGCCGCTTTGCGGCAGTGCCCGGGGCGGGATTCGAACCCGCACGCCCGCAATGGGCAGCAGTTTTTAAGACCGCCGGCTGTACCGCTTCGCCAACCCGGGCTGGAGAGCCATCGTAGCCGCGAATCGCGAGTGTTGAGCGGAGGTGAAGAAGGTGCGCAAGCGCAACTCAGACGCCGATACTGTGTCTAGAGAACTGGATCTCGGGATCACACGTGGAGGGCTACACACTCACCCAGCGGCCGCTTGCCGCCAAACGCGGGCCGTCGCGCCTGCTGCGACTCGCCACCGACGAGCGACTTGTCACGCTCACGCGTCGCGGCGATCAGGCGGCCTTTGAGGTACTCGTTGCCCGCTACCAGGCACGGCTGTTGACGTTCTGCCGTCACATCCTCAGATCGCGCGAGGATGCCGAGGACATCCTCCAGGACGTGTTCGCCGCCGCGTTCAACGCGCTTCTGGCCGATGAGCGCGAGATCAACGTGCGGCCGTGGCTCTACCGCATCGCGCGCAACCGGTGTTTGAACCACATGCGTCGCCGTAGCGCGATCGGTGTCGACTCGATGGACATCCATTTTGCCGACATGGGCATCTCGACTGGCGAGAAGGTCTTCAAGCGCGAGGAGTTCCGCACGCTGGTCGAGGACATCGGGCGACTACCGGAAACGCAGCGCACCGCGCTCCTCCTGCGCGAGATGGACGGTCTGTCATACGAACAGGTTGCGCATGCGATGGAAACGACCGTCCCCGGCGTGAAGTCGCTGCTCGTGCGAGCCCGGATCGGCCTTGCAGAGGCCGCTGAGGCCCGAAAGCTGAGCTGCGTCGACGTGCGTGTAGAGCTCGGCGCGGTCGCCGAGGGCATCGCTTCGCTAACCCAGCCTGTACGTCACCACCTCAAGGATTGCGAGCGTTGCCGCGATTTCCGCACGCACTTGCGCGCCAACAATCGCGCGCTGGCGGCACTCGCACCGTTTGGGCCGCTGCTATTGCTGAAGAAGCTCCTGGTGACCAAGCTCGGAGCGGGCGCTGGCGCTGGTGGCGCCGGCGCCACCGCCGGCGGTGGCGCTGTCGCAGCCGCGACGGCCGGAGGTACCGCGAGCATCGCCGGCGCTGGAACCGCAGGCGCATTCACGGCGACCGCCGTCGCGACAAAGGCGATCGCCGGGATCGCGGCCGCTGCTCTCTTGACGGTCGGTGCCGTCGCGTCTGACCACTCGCATCCAGTGAGCCTCGCGAGGCCGCAGGCAGCCGCAGCGGCGCCAGCACACGCGACCGTCTCGCGTTCGGGATCGCTGCACGCTCGCCGACTGGCCCACATGCCGAAGGTCGCGGTCGCGAGCATCGCCGCACCCGCCACGATGACGATGCCAACCGTCGCGCCAAATGCGACCCCGCTCGTGGCCGCGACTGTGCCGGCCACTGTGCCCGCCACGGCCCCGGCCACCCCGACGACTGAGGAAGTCACAACGACAACGGTCTTCCCCGGCTCCACGGCTACCGGGCCCAGTGGTGTGACCGTTGGCGGCGTGACGGGCACCAGCGGATCCACCGCCACGACCGGCGCGAGCGGCACGACCGCCGGCGCAACCGGCGCGAGCGGCACGACCGCCACGAGCGGGACGACGGGGACGAGCGGCACGACCACCGGCGCAAGCGGTGCAAGCGGCGCGACCGGGAACTTCTAGGAACCGAGCCGAAGCGTCGCGAGCGGCAGTGCGAGTAGCCCGGCGGGCTGGAAGAGCACGCCGACGCCACCCTGCCCCGGCTCGTAGAGCGCCCCGGCGAGCGCGCTCCGGCCGGAACCGATGATTCCGGCGAGGACAGGCTGTGCGAGCAGCGAGATCAGCAGCCCACGGCGCTCCCCGGACTGGCTCTGCGTGACCATGATCACGCGGCCGTAGTAGGTCGTTCCGCCGATGCCTTGGGTGTAGGTGAAGTTATAGCCGGCGATCCCGTTAACGCTTGTGGGGCCCTCGCTCTGCAGAACGAAGCCGGGAGTCCGCGCCGCCAGGGCGCGGACGTAGTTGCCCAGCACCACGGGCGCGAGGCCGCTGATGTCGCCCGCGTAGGTCGGTAGTGGCAGTGGCGCGACAGCGAGGCGCGCAACGAGCTCTGATCCGCGGCGCTTTTCGACCAACGCGTACTGGCCGGGAGGCGTCGCCTCGCGCTGCATCGAGGCGTAGGAGAAGCTGAAGGACATGCCGGGGACGCTGCGGCTGATCAACGAAGCTCCGCCCCTCGCGAGCGAGACACCGACGATCACGACAACAACGATCGCTACGAGCGCGAGAAGGCCGCGCAGGCGTGGGCCCGGGCGTACGGCGCGCGACTCGAGCAACTCCGGCAGGCTCGGGCCGTACTCGGGCTTGACGCGCGCCCCAAGCATCAGCGCGAGCCCGCTCGTGGATGCACGCTCACTCACCAATGGCGAACATCGCGTCGAGGTCATGTTGTGAGAAGACCTCGAAGGCGACCATCGTCTGCGTCCGTACAACCCCGGGGAGCCCGCAGATCGCTTTCGTGATGACATCGGCAAGCTGCTCGTGAGTGCGGACGCGAACGATCGCGACCAAGTCCCACGCCCCGGTCACCGAATAGCACTCGGCAACGCCATCGACGTCGGCGATCAGGCCGCCGAGCTTGGTCATTGCGCCGCGCTCAGCCTCGATCAGCACGATGGCGTGTGTCATGCGCTGTGGTGCTCACCCGGTGCCAGCACGATGACCTCGGACGCGGTCGAGCCCTCGACATCGGCCTTGAACGCACCAACGTCGGTTTGGATCGGCGGAAACGTGTCGTAGTGACAGGGGATCACCTGACGCGGCCCGATCAGGCGCACAGCCTCGACCGCATCGTGGCGATCCATCGTGAAGTAGCCACCGATACACACCAACGCGACATCGATCGCGTGGCGCCTACCGATCAGCTCGAGGTCACCGAAGAGCGCCGTGTCGCCGAGGTGGTAGACCGTCTTGCCCCCAATCTCGATGATCATGCCCGCCGGGGTGCTCACCGTCCCATTCGGCGTCGTCGAGGTATGCCACGCAGGCACGAGCTTGACCGAGCCCCAGTCAAAAGCGACCGTGCCACCGAGATTCGCGTTGCGAACATCGGCAATCCCCTCACCCTCGAGCTCACCAGCAATCTCCGTGATCGCGACAACCGTCGCACCGGTCCGCTTGGCGATCGGCACGATGTCGCCATAGTGATCGCCGTGACCGTGGGTCAGCAGGATCACATTCGGATGCAGCTCAGCGGCGGTTGCCGCAGCCGTCGGATTGCCGCTCAGAAACGGATCGATCAACACCGACGTCGCGCCATGAGTGAACTCGAACGCGGCGTGGCCAAGGTAGCGAATATCCATTGAGATCAACCCTCCTCGTTAGCGGTTTCTTGAGCGTGCGCGAGCTCATTGGCGAGCTCAAAGCCGACCGCGACGCCGACGAGCATGCCCACGCGGGTCTGCTCGTCAACCAGCGCACGGACCGACGCCAAGCGCTCGGCCGGGTCGCTCTCGCCGCTCGCCCGGTGCAGCAGCTCCTCGTGTGCCGCGCCGTACCAGCCGCCCTCGGCGAGCGCGCGGTCGAGCACACCCGCAAGGCTCGGCGCGGCGTGCGTGACGATGTCCGAGGCGTGGCCCAAGCGCTCCGGATCCGAGAGCCGGGCCACGGCGGCGTCGACCTCGCTTGCGGTGTAGGTGCGCGCGGACACGCTCGCGCTCAGGATGCCTGTTCGGCAGCGGCCATTGCGCTCATCATACGTACAGCGAGCCGGCGCGCCGAGTACCCGCCGGCGCGATCGGCCTGGCTGCGCCCGCGGCTAGGACGAGCTGCGGCGGGCTAGCGCGAGACCGCCGATGTAGCCGCTGAGCACGCCAAAGCCACCGGCGAGCGCGCTGGCTCCGGGGCGGACGATCGGCATCGCGAGCAGCGCGAGGGCGATCACCCCGGCTCCAAGCAGATCGCCGTCGTAGCCTTCGTGACGCCGCCGCGCCAGCAGATCCGGAACCGCCCAGGCGCAGAGCAGCGCGAGCGCGCCGCCGTTGCCGCCGACAGCGAGTGTCGTGGTGCGCGCCACGAGCGCGAGGTAAACCCCTCCGGAGGCGCCAAGCAAGAACAGCAAGAGCACCACAAGCGGACCGTGCCGACGTTCGATCAGCCAGCCGAACAGCGCCACAGCGAAGAGCGTTGTGAACTGGTAGACGCCGCTGCCGAAGCTCGAGAAGCTGGGAGCGAAGTAGTCGTAGTAGGTGAACGGCGTCGTCAGCACGTGCCACCAATCGTGGCCGAGCTGCCCTTTGGCCGCCGTCGCGACGAGGTTCGTCGGCGAGAGGTAGTTCGCGCGGGTCGCGATCCAGACGCCGCACGTGCCGAGGATGATCAGTCCTGTTGCATAGGGACCGCGATCGGCGCGAATCCCCGGAATCTCGCCGGCGCGCAGCCGCCCGAGCGAAGGCGTCGGGACCCGTCGCGAACGCGCGACGCGCTGCAGCCCCTTGTCGAGCTTTGGTGCGCGCTTGCGCAGTCGCGTGCCACAGTAGGGGCATTCGGTGACGTAGGGGCTGACCTCCGCTCCGCAGTCAGGGTTCTTGCAGACGACAAACAGATCGGCTGGCGACATCCTTCGATGATTCTAGGCAGCCGCGCGAAGATGTTCGCTCCTACGGCACAAACCCGCGGCGCAATCGCTAGCCTCTCCAGCCGATGAAGATGCGTCAAAGCCTCAGCCACTTCGAGCGCGCGCTCGAAGCGGAGACAGAGATCGACCGCGATCGCCGCGAGGCGCTGAGGCGAGCGGCCGAACGTCGCGCCCGCAAGCGGGCGATTGAGCGTCACACCCGCGACGGTCAGGCGCGCTTCATCCTGCTCTCGATCACGCTCGCCACAACAGCGGTCGTCGTCAGCATCCTGATGTTCCGCCTGTTGTACGTGCTGCTCGAATAGCGACCGCTAGCTCGACGGCGACTCGACGATCGGCGCGGCACTACCCGGCGATGCCGCCTGCTCACGCTGAATCTCGACGTAGACCTCACGACGGTAGACCGGTACCGCACGTGGAGCCTGGATCCCGATGCGCACCTTCTCGCCGGCGACCGACAGCACCGAGACTTCGATCTCGTCGCCGATCATGATGCTCTGGTCTGGCTTTCTCGTAAGCACCAGCATGTGACCCCTCGCTCTCCTATCGCAGGATCCCATTAACTCCGTTCTCGGACCCGATTGCAAGCGGGCGGGGAACGCTCGGCCCTTTGCGCTAGTGTCCCCCCGCCGATGGCGCGCAAGTCTCTCCGCCCCCACCTCAACCAGATCCGCACCTGGACCCGACAGGGCCGCACCGATGCGTGGGTCGCACACCAACTCGAGGTGACGGTTCAACAGATCCAGAGCTTCAAGCGCGAAAACGGGCTGCTCGAGGACGAGCAGGGCCACGAGGGCGCGCCGAGCGCGGCTTTTGACGACGAGATCGACCTGCGTGCCGAGGACGATGCGCTAATCGCGGCCGAGCTCGAAGCGGCCGAGCAGGCCCGGTTGGAAGCCGAGGAAGCGGAGCGCATCGCACATGCTGCCGAGGAAGCGGCTCAGGCCGCGGCGACGCCGGCGACACCCAAACGTCGCAGCCGCGGCACCGCACGTGGCCGCGCCAAGGCGGCGAGCGGTCCGCTCGAGGGAACCTTCGAGCACGGCGAAGAGGGTTACGGTCTGTGGCTCGATCCGGCGATCACCGACAACCCGATCTACGCTGAGCATTGGGCCGGACACCGGCCGGTCTCGGTCACGATCGAAGAGGACCAGATCGTCATTCGGCGCAGCGAGTAGCTGAGCGGCCACCGAGCTCAGCGTCGCGGTGGCCAGTCGCGCGCCCGGCGCAGGTGCCGGTAAAACGCGGCGTCGCTGACCCACTGCTCCCAGGCCAGCGGTTCCGCTGGCGCGGCCTGCAACGCGAGTCCCATCGACCAAGCCGGCGAGCCGTCGTAGAGCTCGACGAGATCGGCAACGGCGAAGGAGTTGCCAAGGCGCCAGCGCAACTCAGCGACGATCCGCTCGATCACCCGCTCGACGGCGCGGCGTTGGGCGACCGGCGTCTGCGCGAGGCGGCGCTCGCCGTCCTGCCACTGATGCAGGGCGGTCTCGAGCATCCTCAGCGCCCGCCGAGGCCGTACTCAGTTGTGTGGCAGGCCGCTGACGACGTACTCGCGCTCGCCCGGACGTACGAGGCCGACGCCGCGCGCCTCGACGGTGCTCGGGCGCAACAGCGCCCTCTCCTGCAGACGCAGCGCAACGCCCGTGCGCTCGAGCGCGACGACCTGGGCATGGCGAGCGGCTTCCTCGTGCAAGTCGCCGATGAGGCCACGAACAGGGCTGATATACAGGTACAAAAGGACGCCGATGACGAACAGCATTGCCGCGCGGCTGACGCGGTCCCAACGCATCCGTGTCGATCGTCGGGGGCGAGCGGTTCGTCGGGGGAGCGCCTCACGGCGCTGGGCTGCGCGTCGCGCACGCGCATAGTCGGCTGCGGCCATCGATCACGCATTCGCTCCCCACTGCCAGGCTCCTGCCTGCCGACAGGCTAGCTCAGCTTCGAAATGCTGCCCGACCGGCGTAGCTGGCGCGCTCGCCGAGCGCTTCCTCGATCCGCAGCAGCTGGTTGTACTTGGCGACGCGCTCGCTTCGCGATGGTGCGCCGGTCTTGATCTGTCCAACGCCGGTCGCGACCGCCAGATCGGCGATCGTCACGTCCTCGGTCTCACCGGAGCGGTGGGACATCACGGCGGTATAGCCCGCCTCGCGCGCGAGGGCGATCGCGGCCAGCGTCTCGCTGAGGGTGCCGATCTGGTTGACCTTGATCAGGATCGAGTTGGCCACGCCGCTCGAGATGCCCCGTTGCAAGCGCTCGGTGTTGGTGACGAATATGTCATCGCCAACCAGCTGAATCTCGCTACCGAGGCGCTCCGTCAAGGTCCGCCAGCCGTCCCAATCCTCCTCGTCCATGCCGTCCTCGAGCGAGATGATCGGGTAGCGCCCCGCCAGCGTCGCCCAGTAGTCGACAAGCGCAGCGCCGCCAAGCGTGCGGCCCTCGCTGGCGAGCACGTAGGCATCGTCGCGGTAGAACTCGCTCGCCGCCGGGTCGAGCGCGATCGCGACATCCTCACCGGCGCGCCAACCAGCCTTCTCGATCGCCTCCAGCAGCAACTCGAGCGCGGCCTCGTTGGACGGCAGGTCGGGCGCGAAGCCGCCCTCGTCGCCGACCGCCGTCGCCAGGCCGCGGGCGTGCAACGCCGCCTTGAGGGCGTGGTAGACCTCGGTGCCGATCCGCAGAGCCTCGGCGAAGCTCGCCGCGCCATACGGCACGACCATGAACTCCTGGAAGTCGACCTTGTTGTCGGCGTGAGCACCACCGTTGAGCACGTTCATCAACGGCACCGGCAGCAACACGGCCTCCTCGCCGCCAAGGTGGCGCCACAGCGGCAGATCGCGCTCGCGCGCGCTGGCGTGGGCCGCGGCGAGCGACACCCCGAGCAGCGCGTTCGCACCGAGGCGCGACTTGTTCGGCGTGCCATCGAGCTCGATCAAGACGCGATCGAGCGCCTCCTGGTCGCCACCGTCGCTACCGACGATCTGCGCAGCGATCTCGCCGTTGACGTTCGCGACAGCCTTCGAGACGCCCTTGCCGCCATAGGCCTCGCCGCCATCACGCAGCTCGACTGCCTCGAACTCTCCAGTCGACGCACCGGAGGGCACCGCGGCGCGACCGCGCGCGCCGCCGCGCAACGTTAGCTCGACCTCAACGGTCGGGTTGCCGCGGCTGTCGAAGACCTGCCGCGCGTGGACGGACTCGATTGCGCTCACGCAAGCTCTCCTTCAGACGTAGCTGAGGTCGGTGTCACTTCTGCCGGGGTCATTACGTCGCGCCCGAGGTTGCCGACGTCGCGCCGCTGGAGCCGGTCGACGCCGCCGCAGGGGCGTTCGTGCAGACCAACGAGACGAGATAGCCCGACGCGCAGCGCGTGCGGGCCCGCCACTTTTTCGTGAAGTTCGTTTCCAGTGAGCTCAGCGCGGTCTGCTGGTGGGCCGACACCAGCTCGCTCTTGATACCGGCGCTTGCGGCGGCGAGGCTCACGACGCTGGCGGGGATCGCCTTGGTCACGGTGAAGACGTAGTAGCCGAACGCCGTTTTCACAGGACCGCTGAGAACACCGGTCGACGCCTTGAAGATCGCCGTGCTGAAGAGTGGCGTTTCTTCGCCCGCCACCACGCCGTTGGTCACGCCACCGGTGTTCTTCGTCGTTGGATCGATCGAGTATTTCTTTGCGACCGTGGCGTAGCTCGCGCCGCCAGCGAGCAGCGACTTGACCGTTGCCGCGGTGCCAGCCTTCGCAACGAGCACGAACTCGATGTTGCGCCGTGCCGGCTCGCTGAACTCAGAGGCGTGATCCTTGTAGAAGGTCGCGATCTGCGCCGTCGTGACCTTGGCGGCATCGGCTTTGACCTTGTCGACGATCTGCGCTTCGAGCAGATATTCGAGCGCACGCCACTTGAGGTCGGCCACGGTCTCGCCGGACTCGGCGAGGAAGGTGGTGAACTTGGCCTTCGTCGGGAACTCCTGCTTGACCTCGGTGTTGTAGGTCTTGAGCACGCTCGCATTGCTCACATGCACGCCGCGGTCGATGGCCTCGCCCTGGACCCAGTAGTCCTGGACGAGAAACTCGATGACCGTCGGCATCAGCTCGCTGAAGCTCGCGGCGCAGGCGGTCTTGAGCGCGGCCGTGGTCGGCTTGCCTTTGGCCACGATCGCGCTCGCGCGGCTGGCTGCGACACAGGCCGTGTAGTCGGGCGGCAGCGGAATCGGCGGCGGCGTCGTACCGGTGCCAACGTAGTTCGAGTTGTTCGCGATCGTCAGCCAGTGGTCGAACGCGGCCTGCAGCACCTTCGCGTTGCCGACCGTGGCTACCGCGTTCGAAGGCACGCTGCTGCCGCAGGCGCCAACGGCGACAGCGGTGACGATCGCGGCGCAACACGCCACGGCTGTCCTGATCCTTCGTGTCACGAGGTCGCCGATCGTAGCGGATCAGCAAGCGAGCGAACGCCGCTCACGCTCGCGCACCGCTCGCTGCAAGCACCGCGTCAGCTGCGGCGAGCACCGCGGGGAAGCGCTCGCCTGCCTCGTCGGGCACGCGCACGAGGACCTGCGAGCGGCCCGACTCATAGATCGCGCCCGGGAGCCGATCGCGCAGATCGCGGACGCCCGCCGAGTCCAGTTCGATCGGCGTGATCGCCAGACGCCCGCCGCGAAAGGTCACGGCGCGCGCGCCGGCGAGCCCGAGCTTGACCCGCGCGCGCTGGAGGTCGAGCAAGTGCTCCACCGGCTCCGGCGGCGGACCGAAGCGGTCCTCGATCTCGCCGCGCAACTGCTCGAGATCGGCGACATCGCGAGCCCCGGCAATGCGCCGGTGCAGATCGATCTTCGCTTGCTCGTAGCCAACGTACTCGGCCGGGACGTAGGCGTCGACGTCGACATCGAGCCGTACCGGCTCCCAGTCGCCGCCCGCGCCGTCCTCGCCCTCAGCTTCGCGCAACGCCTCGTCGAGCATCTGCATGTAGAGCTCGAATCCGAGCGCGGCAACATGTCCGGATTGCTCATCGCCGAGCAGGTTGCCGGCACCGCGCAGCTCGAGGTCGCGCATCGCGATCTGAAAGCCGGCGCCGAGCTCGGTGAAGTCCGACAGCGCAGCCAGCCGCTGCGCCGCCTGGGCCGTGAGCGCCGCCGCCGAGTCGTAGAGCAGGTAGGCATAGGCGCGCTCGCGGCTGCGCCCGACACGGCCGCGGATCTGGTAGAGCTGCGAGAGACCGAAATGGTCGGATCGCTCGACGATCAGCGTGTTGGCCTGCGGAATGTCGATTCCCGACTCGATGATCGAGGTGCACACCAGCACATCCGCCTCGCCGCGCAGGAACGAGATCATTCGCGCTTCGAGCTCGTGCTCGTCGAGCGCTCCGTGGGCGACCTCGAAACGCAGGGTCGGACAGAGACCGCGCAAGCCGGCGGCCACCTCGTCGATCGTCTCGATGCGATTGTGCAGATAGAAGGCCTGGCCGCCACGCTCGCCTTCGCGCTCGAGCGCCTGACGGACCAACTGCTCGTCGTATTCGCCGACGTAGGTGCGCACCGGCCGCCGGCCCTCCGGCGGCGTTTCGATCACCGAGATGTCGCGCAGCCCGGCGAGCGACATCTGCAGTGTGCGCGGAATCGGTGTGGCTGACATTGCGATCACATCGACGCGCAGGCGCATTTGGCGCAGCAACTCCTTCTGCTTGACGCCAAAGCGCTGCTCCTCGTCGAGGATCAACAACCCAAGATCCTTGGCTCGGACATCGCGCGACAGCGCGCGGTGGGTGCCAATCAGGATGTCCGCACGGCCGTCGGCGAAGCGTTGCAGGGCCTCGCGCTGCTCGGCGGCACTACGAAATCGCGACACGTGCTCGACGGTGATCGGGTAGTCGGCTAGCCGCTCGCGAAAGGTGCCGAAATGCTGCTGGGCGAGGATTGTTGTGGGCACCAACATGAGCACCTGCTTGCCGTCGGCTACGGCCTTGAACGCGGCGCGTAGCGCCACCTCTGTCTTGCCGTAGCCGACATCGCCGCAGATCAGGCGATCCATCGGACGCGGCGCCTCCATGTCGGCTTTGACGAGATCGATCGCCTCGCTCTGGTCGGGCGTCTCGCGGTAGGGAAAGCGCTGCTCGAACTCGCGCTGCCAGTCGCCGTCCGGCGCGAACGCATGACCCTCGCGACGGCGCCGCTCGACGTAGAGCGCGAGCAGTTCGCCCGCCAGCTCCTGGGCGGCGTGACGCGCTCGCGCCTTGAGCGTGTCCCAGCGCGTGCCTCCGAGCTTTGACAGTGTCGGCGACTCGCCACCGGCGCCGACGTAGCGTGAGATCTTCGCGAACTGGTCGGTTGGGGCGTAGACGCGGTCGTCGCCCTGGTACTCGAGCAGCAGGTAATCGCGCGTGACCCCGGCGACTGTGCGCGTCTCAAATCCGGCAAAGCGCGCGACGCCGTGATCCTCATGGACGACGAACTCGCCGCCGCGCAGATCGGCAAAGGAGCGCAGCGCGCCGCGCCGTCCGCTGGCCGGGCTGCTGGCGGGTCGGCGACGGTGATAGAGCCGATGATCAGGGATCACAGCGAGCCGCAGCGACGGCGCGACAAAGCCCTCGCGCAGGGTCGCCGCTGCGAACGTGAGCCGGTCCCGCGGCGGATCCTGCTCGATCCAGTCGGCGCGAAGCCGCGTGAGGTTGTGCGCCGCACGTTCGCCGTCGCCGCGCCGCGTCCAGGTCACGACCGTGCGGTAGCCGGAGCGAAGTTGGCGCTCGAGCCCGGCCTCGGCGTCGGCGAGCGTGCGGGCAGTCGGGATCGTCGCCTGGGCGTGCAGCTCAAGCGCGGCGCCGCCGGCGAGCGAAGATAGACGCACGTAGGCACGCTCGGCGAGCGCGCGTTCGATCTGCTCGGGCGCGACGTAGAGGTGGTGTGCGTCGGCGTCGTGGAAGGCGGCGCAGACGTCGGCCCACTGGTCGTGGAGCGCCGGGCCGATCTCCTCCGTCGCGCAGACGATCAGCTCGACCTCCGGGCCGACCAGCTCGAGCAACGGCTGGAAGCGCTCGACCGGCAGTAGCTCGGCGATGTCGGGACGCCCATCGCCAGCGCGCGCCGATTCGTCGAGCAGCACCGGGCGGTGCTCCAGCGCGAGCTCCGCAGCCGGCGCGATCTCGACCGCTTCGACGCTTTCGAGCGAGCGCTGGGTGAAGGTCGAGAAGCTCCGCAGCGATTCGATCTCGATGTCGAACAGCTCGACCCGCGTCGCGCGCTCAGCGGTCGCACCGAAGATGTCAAGCAGCCCACCGCGCACCGCGAACTGGCCTCGATCTTCGACCTGCGCGACGTGCTCGTAGCCCATCTCGACAAGCATCTGGGCGCACTCATCGAGGTCGAGCAGTTCGCCCAACCGCAGCGTGAAGGAGTGCGGGCGGAGCGCCGGATCGGGCACCTTCTCGGCTAGCGCCGGCGCCGATACGACGAGAACCGGCGCGTCCGGCTGCCCCGCGGGCGTAGCGCCATGGCCGAGGATCGCGTCGAGTGCCGCGATCCGCAGGCCGACAAGATGCGGCGGCGGTGTCAGATGGGACTCGTAGGTGACGCCGCGCGAGGGATAGAAGCGAACCGGTCGCGGCGCCAGCCACCTCGCGACGTCGGCGGCGAGCTCGTGCGCCGTGCGGTCATCCGGGGCGACGACGATCGCGGCGCGCGCGGGCGAGCGCGCCAGCAACGCCGCAACCAGGTAGGGCCGCAGCACCGAGGAGCAGAACGCATCGCCGCCGTCGCGCGCGAGCGTAAGCGCATCCTCGCTCTCGGCGAGGTGATCGAGCAGCGGCGCGAGCATGCTCAGTGGTCCAGCACTACGGCGGCGACAGCGTCGCTGGCGCGCTCGACGAGCGCGTCGACCTCCGCCGCCGGCTCGCGAAAGCGGGCGAGGACATAGGCCGCAACGACCTCCGGGTCAGTCGATTCGGGGCGTCCGACGCCGACCCGCACGCGCGTGAAGCCGCCGTCGCCGAGCTCTGCGCGCAACGACTTCAGCCCGTTGTGACCGGCCAGCCCGCCGCCGAGCCGCGAGCGCACCTCCCCGAACGGTAGGTCGATTTCGTCGTGTACCACCAGCACGCGCTCGAGCGCCAGGTGGTAGGAGCCGCGCGCCGGGCCGACCGAGCGACCGGCGTCGTTCATATAGGTGAGCGGCTCGAGCAGGGCGATCCGCGGACCGCCATCGCCGGCGCGTCCTTCGCGCAAAAGGCCGTGGAAGCGTTTGCGCTCGCGCTCCAAACCCCAGCGCGCAGCGAGGCGTTCGATCACCGCGAAGCCGACGTTGTGGCGCGTGCCTTGGTACTCGCGGCCCGGGTTGCCGAGCCCGACCACGAGCCAATCAACGACCGAGCCGCCTCGCGCGAATCGCAGCGAGCTACTCGGTCGTCCCGCCGCCGCCGCCTTCGGCGGCGTCGTCAGCCTCGCCAGCCGGCGCAGCTGCACCCTCTTCACCCTCACCGACAAGCTCCGTCTCGAGTTCCAGCTCCACTTCGTCTTCCGTTCGCAGGCGCGGCGGCGTCAGCGTGGCGATCACGATCTCGGATGGGTCGCCGAGCAGTGTCACCCCGGGCGGCGGCGCGATCGATTCGAGCAGCAACGTGTCGCCGATCGACATCTCCGAGACATCGAAGGTGATCGACTCGGGGATTGCCGTCGGCAACGCCTCGACCGCAAGCTCGTGCGTGATCTGCTCGAGCACGCCACCTTCGCGGACCCCTGGTGCCGTGTCAGCGCCGACGAGCTCGACCAGGACGTTTGCGTGGATCGCCTCGTCGAGGCGCACGCGGACGAGATCGATATGAACGGTCTGGCCGCGGACGACGTCGCGCTGCTGGTCCTTCAATACCGCCGGCGTCGCTCGGGCACCGTCGATCGCGACCTCGAGCACGGCGCCCCGGGCGGCCAGCGCGTGACGCAGGACGCGTTCATCGACGGCAAAGCTCACGGCCTCGCCGCCACCGCCGTAGAGCACGCCGGGGACCAGTCCGTCGCGGCGCAGCCGGCGAACGGAGCGCGAGCCGCCGGGCACGCGTGCGCTGACATTCAGCCTGGTGGGAACGCTCGTCGCCATGCGGGCACGGAGCTTAGACCATCGGACCGGCCAGTTCTCAGCCCGCGACGTCGACGCCGCTGTCGCGCAGCCAGTCAGCGAGCGCGTGCTCGAAGGCTCCCCAGTCGGCGCGCTGAAGCAGCTCGAGCGGGGTCGGTGTGCTCGTGGTGCCCCGGAGCCAGCGCCCGAGGGCGAGGGCGCCAACGCGCTCGTCGGCCTCGCGCGTCAGCGCATCGAGGATCTCCACCTCCGGTCGATGGAGGTGCTCGCCGCTGATCGCCTCGAGCGCCTCGAGGCGGAAGATCGCGAGCGCCTCGTCGTCGCTCAGCCCGAGCCGGCCGACCAACTCCTCGAGCGCGCTGCTCAAAAAAGCTGGTTCTCGCCGCCGAACACTTCGCTGACGGAGCCGTCAGTGAAGATCCGGCGGATCGAGTCCGTCAGCAGGTCGGCGCACGGGAGTTGGACGATCTTCTCCGGCGGATCCGGTCGCAGCGGAACGGTATCGGTAACGACGATCCGCTCCAGTGGCGTGTTCTCGATGTTCTCGAACGCCGGTCCGGAGAACACGCCGTGCGTGGCCGCGGCAAAGACCCGCAGGGCGCCCTGCTCGAGCAGCGTGTTCGTCGCCGCGCGCAGCGTGCCGGCGGTATCGATGATGTCGTCAAGGATGATCGCGTTCTTGCCGCGGACATGACCGATCACGTAGCCGATCTCGGCGACCTGCTGCGCGGGGCGCTCCTTGGTCAGCACGGCGAGGTCGGCGCCGACGTTCTCGGCGAAGCGCTGAGCGAGCTTGGCGCGACCGACGTCCGGCGCGACGACGACGAGGTTGTCGAGGCGAAGGTCGAGGAAGTGCTGAGCGAGGATGAAGCGGGCGGTCATGTGATCGACCGGCGTGCTGAAGAAGCCCTGGACCTGTCCGGCGTGGAGGTCCATCGTCAGAACCCGGTCGGCGCCGGCGGCCTCGAGCATGCGGGCGACAAGGCGCGCGCTGATCGGCTCGCGCGGTGCGGACTTCTTGTCCTGGCGCGAGTAGCCGTACCAGGGCATCACAGCGATCACGCGGTGGGCTGAAGCGCCGACGGCGGCATCGATCATCACCAGCAGCTCGAGCAGCGCGTCGTTGGCGGTCAGCCCGGTCTCCGGGTTGCCGCAGGTGGACTGCACGATGAACACGTCAGCGCCGCGAATCGACTCCTCGTA
>PKYB01000022.1 GCA_003133565.1 Solirubrobacterales bacterium | reverse complement strand
ACCGCAACCGCCGACAGTAAAGAAACACGGACGAATGTACGGGTGGCGATTCCCGATCACCGCAAGCCCTTCAGCCATCCGTGATGCGCTAGCTCTGACGAACGCCGAGGGGTAAGGTCGCCGCCGCGCCGTGCGGGCGAGCGCGCGGCGGGGCCGGTCTTGCTTTGCCATCTATGCGCGCACTCGATGAAACCGCGGCGGTACGCAGGAGCTCACGCCGTCACGCTGACCAGGGCCGTCTCTATCCGTTCGAGTAGTGGCGCCCATCGCTCGAGCTCGTCTCCGGCGCACTCCCGGTCATAGTCTCTCGTCATCATCATGCGCTTCTCGACGATGGCGCTCGCGACGACGCCGCGCACCGCATCGAGTACGAACGGCTCGATTAGAAGCACGCCGTCGTTGAGCCGCGCCTGCACGGACGCCCACTTGTTAAGTCGCGCGCGCGTGGTCTCAAAGAGCTCTGGGTCGGTTCCGAGGTCTTGGTCGAATGGAATGTCGAACAGGAACCCGATCACGCGTTTGCGGATCATGGCGATGTCTTCGTCGCTAACGGGGATGACGGGCGTCGCGCTCATGCTGTGTCTCCTAGCAAGAGTTAGCGTTGCACCGCGAGGCCCGTTGTCAGTAGCCAGTTCGGCGGATGTACGAAGGCCGAAGCGCCGGCCTGTCAGACTCGCCAGGCGTAGGTCACCGCACACACTCCTTATGTCGCGGAGGGGGATGTCCTACGGTGGTCTTCGTGAACGCGGCATGGCTCACGCAGAGTCCGAGTCTGCTTGGAGCGACGTGGGGCCTGGAGAGCGTCGCGGACATGTCTCAGTGGTTGCTGCCAAGGACCAATGCCCTTTGCGCGATAAGCGCCCGGACTGTGCGAAGGCCTCCGGGGGCATTGATGTCTCGAGTCATCGTCGCGTTCGCTGCGTGAGGTTTGCTCCGAGCACGTCGTCGAAATCGCACTGAGGGTGAGAGCTGATCGAACTGCTTCAGCGCGCTTGTGGACCACTCGTGCGCTCGTCCTCCCGGATCGTGAGCAGCGCCCGGACGTTCTGCTCGCCCGCGATCGGGTCGGGGATCGGAAATTGGGTGTTGATCGTGTAGTGGTTTCGGCGTCCCATCCGCTCGCGCGTAATGCACCCCGCAGCGTCGAGCTCGGTGACGATGCGGTGCACGGCGCGCTCGGTGATGTGGACGCGTTCCGCGATGTCGCGAAGGCGCAAGCCTGGGTCCTGGGCGAGGCAGACCAGCACCTGGGCGTGGTTGGTCAGGAAGCCCCAGCTGGGTTCGGTGCGCGTAACCATATGCGGGATGATGTGCCGCGAGCGGCGGACGATCGCACGGCGCATACCGACACTGGTTGGCGTCGGGGTAGCTCTCTCGGTGGTCATCCTGGCACTCCTTTCCTGGTCGGCAGAAATTCGGAATCTGCGACGCCACGGCGGAAAGTCCGCACGAGACGATTAGCGACGAGGAGTTGTGCCGCAAGGGCCGCCAGCTTCGGCGAGCGCCGGATGGTTTCCGGACGCGAGCGTCTGATGCTCCCGGACGTTGATCCGCGCACTGCCGGCTGAATTCGTTACAGCCGGACCGAGCTCACCCACCCGTGTCTAGGGCAAGGTGCGGCCCCGTATGTACCACCGCAACCGCCGACGGTAAAGAAACACGGACGAATGTGGCAGCGACGGGAAGCGACGCAGCTGCTCGATCTGCGCCCCGGCCACAGCCCGACCAGCTGACCCCCACGGCCGGCTGGTCGGGTGTGAAGCTCAGCCGGTCAGGCGACGCATGGCACTGTCGAGGACTTCGTCGGCTTGACCGTGAAGTGGACCACGATCACTTTGTCGCCGTGCTGCAGGTCGCAGGTGAAGACGCCGTAATGGCCGGCGGCGACTCTGAACCGTGCCACGCCGGTGGACTGGTTCACCGTGACGTGCGCATAGTTCGAGGTGGCGAGCTTGACGTACTTCGTCCCGAGCGCGCAACCGCAGTCCCCGCCCGGGAGATGGATCCGCTCGCTCGTCGAGGACCTCGACGTCGTCGTCGTCGTCGTGGTCGTGGTGGTCGTACCGGCGCCGGGCTTTGTGGCACCATGGGGCTTGCCGCCGCTACTGCTACCGCTCCCGCCTGAGGTTCGGGTCGTCGTCGAGGTCGTCGGCGGTGCGACCACCGGCTTCGCTGAGACCGTCGTCGTGCAGGACGTCGGGGTGATCGTGTCGGAGTCAAGCGTGACCGCGCCGTTTCGGGCGAGCAGGCCTCCGTCGACGGTGACATCGGTCGTCGCGGTGATCGACGTCAACGCCATCACCGTGCCGACGAATGTCGAATCGGTCCCGAGCGTCGCGCTCGAGCCGACTTGCCAGTACACGTTGCAGGCCTGGGCGCCGTTCTCCAGGACCACTTTGCTTGCGCTACCGGTCACGACTGTGGACCCGGTCTTGAAGACGAATACGGCGTTGGGGTTGCCGGCGCCGTTCAGCGTAAGCGTGCCATCGACAAGCATCGAGCTCGCCGAGGCGTACACGCCCGCGGTGAGGGTCTCGCCGCCGATGTTTCCGACGTCGGGGACGGTCGACGTTGTCTTATCGGCAGCCGCGTCGTTGTAGGCGATCGTTAGGTTGTTCTGGGCCCCGGATGCGCCAGCGTCGGCACTGTGCGTCGCGCCGTGCGCGATTCCCGGCGGAAAGCCGGTGATCGCCGTGCCGGGACTAACACCCAGCTCGCTGGCGAGCACCGTCGGACCGGTGTTCGTGACCGCCGATCCCGCGAGCACGGAAAAGTTCGCCGCTGTTCCGAGCAGCGGTGTCGGCGAGGAACTCGCGCGCGCGCCGACTGCAAGCGTCAGCGTGAGCGCAGCGATGATTACGGCAGCGGGGACTCCGATTCCCACCGCGGACCTGCGTATACGCGAGCGCATGGCTCACCCATTTCTGTAACCGGCATATCCGAGTCACACCGGATGCAGTCCGCGATAGTCCACTGCAGGAACCGCGACGCGCACGCCAGCGCGATACAGCGGACGGGAGGCAAAAGGGTCAGCGCCAAGCGACAACGTCTGCTCGATCAACGACCGCCCATTGTCCTGTCGGCACAACCCTCTAGAAACATGAGCAAGCCCGCGATGGCTCGCGGGCGTCATGCGCTGTGCTGCCGCTTCCGCCCTCAGATGCGAGCGCCCGAGTAGGGGGGCCGACTGCCCGCGCAGAACGAGTTGCAGCACTCTGGGCCGCGCCCACCGCAGGTAACAAAAAAGGCCCGCAAAACGGTCCTTTCATCCAAGCTGCGGGACAGGGACTCGAACCCCAAATTTCTGCTCCAGAGGCAGACGTGTTGCCGATTACACCATCCCGCAAGGCTTCGTCGGCGGCCGTGGAGACCTCGCCGAGGACCGGCCCGATTATAGATCGGCGCCGGGTGAGCCCAGAATGAGCCGCCGCTACGCGCGCTCTGGGTTTCGCAGAAAGCGGACCATCAGCACGCAGCCGACCACCAGCCAGATCGCGAGCGTGAGCAGGTCCGAGCCCTCGAAGCCGCTCCCGGTCGTGAATGGGTTGAACGCATGCTGGAGTCCGTCCGCCAGCGCCCGCACGGGGAAGACCTTGGCGATGTCGCTGAGCGTGCTCGAGAGGTGGAAGTGGAACCAGATGCCGGAGATGAAGGTGAGCGGCAGGATCGCGGCATTGACGACTGCGGGTGCCGCTTCGGCGTTGGAGATGTAGCGGACGAGTCCCACCCCGAGCGCGGTGAAGGCGCCGGCGCCGAGCGCGAGTGTCGCGATCAGCCCTGGCAGGGTCGAACCGCGCACGTTTGCGTTGTAGACGAAGTGCCCGACGCCGAGCGTCACCACCGTCAGCGCCGCGGTCACGATCAGCGTCGAGATGATCCGCGCGCCCACGTAGGCCCAGCCCGGTAGCGGCGTCCCGGCCATCCGCTTGAGCACGCCGTCGTCGCGTAGCACGGCGGTGCTGATCGCCATGTTGAGAAACGTCGTCGCGATCACGCCGTAGGCGAGGATCCCGGGGACAAAGTAGGTGACGTAGGTGATCGTGCGGCCGCGGCCGAGGGCGATCGTGGTGCCGTGGAAGATCGAAGAGAAGATCAAGAGGAAGAGGATCGGGAATAGGAAGGCGAAGAACGCGCGGGCACGGTTGCGCCAGAAAGCGCGCTGCTCATAGAGCACCTGCCAGCCGAGCAGGCTGAGATCGCGGCGCAGACCCTTCGGGCTCACTGCGAGGCCTCGCCAGTCAGCTCTAGGTAGATGTCCTCGAGCGTCGGTCGTGTGACGGAGAAGTTCGCCAGCTCGATGGTCTGCTCGACTGCCCAGCCGGTGATCAGCGCCGTCGTCGGTACGACCGCGTGCGTCGCGACCAAAACTCGATCACCCTCGCGCGTGACCTCGGCGCCCGGCATGCTTGGGAGCTCCGCCGCCACGTGCCCGTCGGGGAGCGTGAAGCGGATCTCGCTTGGCCGTAGCTCGCGCCCGCCGAGCTCGTCGGGACGGCCCTCGGCGACGATCGTCCCGGCGCGCATCACCGCCACGCGGTCGGCGAGCGTCTGGGCCTCATCCATGAAGTGGGTCGTCAAGAAGATCGTCTTGCCGAGCTCGCAGAGCGAGCGGATTGTCGACCACGCCTGGCGCCGCGCGTGCGGGTCAAAGCCGGTCGTCGGTTCGTCGAGGAAGATCAGGTCCGGGTCGCCGACCAGAGCCAACGCGAGGTCGAGCCGGCGGCGCTGCCCGCCGGACAGCTGGCGGGCCCGTGTTTCGCGCTTAGCGTCGAGCTCGACGATCTTGATCAGCTCCTCGGCACTCCGTCGCTCGTGGTAGTAGCGGCCGTACATATCGATCAGCTCGGCGACGCTGAGATCAGCCTGCACGCCACAGGACTGCAGCACGATGCCGACGCGCTCGCGCAGACCTCGCGGACCGCCAGCCGGGTCGAAGCCGAGCACGCTGACCTGTCCGCTGTCGCGGGTGCGGTAGCCCTCGAGGATCTCCGTGGTTGTCGTCTTACCGGCGCCGTTCGGCCCCAGCACACAGAACACTTCGCCGAGCTCGACGCTGAAGCTGATGCCGCGAACCGCCTCGAACTGCCCATAGGACTTGCGCAGGTCGTTGACCTCGATCGCGCTCACGGGCGCGATGATATTTAGTCGCTGACGGCCCGCGCTCAGGCGGCTTCTGCGCTGCCAGACCAGTCTTGATAGAGGCTCCAGTAGGCACCCCGCGCAGCCAGCAGCTCCTCGTGTGTGCCCTGCTCGGCCACGTGGCCGCGCTCGAGTACGATGATCCGACTCGAGTTGCGGATCGTCGAGAGGCGGTGGGCGATGACGATCGCTGTGCGCCCCGCGAGCAGCCGCCGCAGCCCCTGTTCGATCTTCGCCTCCGTGCGCAGGTCGACGTTAGAGGTCGCCTCGTCGAGCACGAGGATGCGCGGGTCGGCAATCAGTGCGCGGGCAAACGCGACGAGCTGGCGCTGGCCCGCCGAAAGCTGCACACCACGCTCGCCGACTTCGGTGCCATAGCCATCTGAAAGCTCGCGGACGAACTCGTCGGCACCGGCGGCGCGGGCTGCGGCGACGATCTCCTGGTCGCTCGACTCGGGTCGCCCGAACGCGATGTTTGACCGGATCGTGCCCGAGAAGAGGAAGGCCTCCTGCGGCACGACCCCCAGTTGTGAGCGCAGCGACTGATAGCTGACGTCGCGCAGATCGTGGCCATCGATCAGCACGCGCCCGAGCGTTGGGTCATAGAACCGCGCGACCAGCTTGGCAAAGGTCGATTTACCGGCGCCCGTAGCGCCGACGAGCGCAACCGTCTCACCCGGTGCGATAGCCAGATCGATGTCGTCTAGCGCCAGTACTGGCCGTAGCTCGCCGTCGCTGTCGCCGTCGCTGTCGCCGTCGCTGTCGCTGTCGCTGTCGTCGGTTGCGCCGTCGTCGGTTCGAGCCCTCTGATAGGCGAAACTGACATGGTCAAAGCGCAGCTCGCCGCGCAGTCTGCTCAGGACCAGCGGGTCTGCGCGCTCGATCATGCTCGGCTGCTCGTCGAGCAGCTCGAAGATCTTGTCGAGCGCCGCCATGCCAGCCTGGTAGGTCGTGTAGAGCTGAGACAGTTGGGTGATCGGGTCAAAGAAGTTGTTCAGCGCGACGAGGAAGCCCACCAGCACGCCGATCTTGATCGCGCCGTCGAGCACCTGGTCGCCGCCGTAGACCAGCACGAGGACGGTCGCGACAGCGGAGACGAACTCGATCGCCGGGAAATACGCGGCGTTGAGGTGGACCGTCGTCATGTTCGCGGTGCGGTTGCGCTCGTTGAGCACGGCGAACTCGCGTTCGTGGCGCTTTTCCTGAGCGAAGCTCCGCACGACCCGCACTCCTGACAGCGACTCCTGCAGGTAACCGGTGATCGAGCCGATCGTCTCGCGCGTGCGGCGGTAGGCGTCGGTCGAGGTGATGCGGAAGACAAGCGAAGCGAGCCCGATCAGCGGCAGCATGATGAAGGTGATCAGCGCGAGGCGAAGATCGAAGGTGAGCAGGATCACCAGAGTGCCGATCAGCGTGAGCCCGCCCTGGAACAGCGTGACGACGCTGTCGGTGACGAGGCTGTCGAGCGCTTCGACGTCGTTCGTCATGCGAGAGATCAGCACGCCAGCGGGGCGGTTCTCGTAGAAGCTGACCGGCAGCCGCTGCAGGTGAGCGAAGATCGCCAGGCGCAGGTCGGCGAGCGCGCGTTGGCCGACCCACTCGACGAGGTAGGTCTGCGCCGCGGTCGCGATCCAGACGATGATCGCGGCCAGCACAAAGAAGGCGACGACCAGCTCGAGCCGGCCGATGTTATGCGCCTCGATTCCGTCGTCGATCGCGTAACGGGCAAGCGGCGCCGGCGCCAGGGAGGCGGCGGTTCCAGCGATTAGCGTGAGGATCATCGCCGCCGTGCGCACGCGATAAGGCGCGAGCAGCGCAGCGAGGCCGCGCAAGCGCCGTCCGCGCCCGCTAGTGCCGCGCAGTCGCCGCATGACTTCGCTGGCCTTCGACGAGGCGCTCATCGCCCGCCGCTCCGCTGTGCGCTGCGCCGCCGCGGGACTACCGCGCCGTCGGCGCGGCCCTGTGCGACGGTCTCGCGGTAGAGCTCGGAGACCTCGAGTAGCTCTTCGTGGCTGCCGTGGGCCGTGATCGCACCGTGTTCGAGCACGACGATCTCGTCAGCGAGCGCGATCGTTGAAAGCCGGTGGGCGATGATCACGGTGGTGCGTCCCGCCATCACCGCGGCGAGCGCCAGCTTGATCTCGCGCTCGGTGGTTGCATCCACCGAAGAGGTGGCGTCGTCGAGAATCAAGATTCGCGGGTCGGCGAGGATCGCGCGCGCGATCGCCAGACGCTGGCGCTGGCCGCCGGAGAGCGAGAGGCCACGTTCACCGATGCGGGTGTCATAGCCCGCTGGCAGGCGTCTGATGAACTCATCGGCCTGCGCCGCTCGCGCCGCGGTCTCGACCTCAGCGCGCGTTGCATCGGCCCGCGCATAGGCGATGTTGTCGTGCACGGTGGTCGAGAACAGGAACGGGTCATCACCGGTGATCGCGACCGCCCGTCGCACCGATCCGACGTCGATTTTGCGCACGTCGGCGCCGTCGATCAGCACGCGCCCCTCCGTTGGGTCGTAGAGCCGCGCGATCAGCGCTGCAAGCGTCGTCTTGCCCGAGCCAGTGGCGCCGACGAGGGCGACCGACTGGCCGCCCGCGATCTCGAGGTCGACGTCGTGCAGCGCAGCCGCGCTCCCGGCGGCGTAGCGCATCGACACACCCTCGAAGCGAACGTGCCCATTGCCGACGGGCAGCGGCGGCGCGCCGGCGGGCGAGGTCAGCGTTGGCGCACGATCGAGCAGCTCGAAGATGCGCGCACCAGAAGCTGTCGCGCTTTGGGCCATCGTCAGCGAGACACCGAGCGTTCGCATCGGGCTCAAGAGCATGAGCAGATAGATGTAGAACGCGGTGAAGTCGCCGATGCTCAGCTCGTGGTGGATCACGTCACGACCACCGACGAGCAGGATCGCCGCCAGGCCCAGCTGCGGCAAGAAGCCGATCAGCGGGTTGTAGCGGGCCTGTAGACGCGCCTCGATCATCGCCTGATCGAAAACGCGAGCCACGCTGCGCTCGAAGCGTGCGCGCTGGTGTGCTTCGCGTGCGAAAGCCTTAACAACCCGCACGCCGACGATGTTCTCCTGGGCGTCGGCGGTCAGCTCGCCGATTCGCTGCTGGACCTCCTGCAGTGCCGGACGCGCCAAGCGGCTGTAGCGGTAGGTCGAGAAGACGACGAAGGGGACGGCGATTAGCGAGATCGCCGCGAGCTCCGGCTGGATCACAAACATCGCGATTGCCGCGAGCAGGATTGTCAGGCTGGACTGCATCACGAACACCAGTCCGTAACCGAGGAAGAAGCGCACAGACTGCAGATCCACGGTGACACGCGACATCAGCTGGCCCGTTTGCTGGCGGTCGAAGAACGCCAACTCGAGTGACTGGAGCTGAGCAAACAGGCGGTTGCGCAGGTCGTACTCGACGCCCAGCGAGACCCGCCCGGCAACCACGCGCCGAGTTGCTGAAAGTCCGAGGCGGATCAGCCCGGCGGCGGCAACGAGGCCTCCGTAGATGACCAGCTCATGGCGATCGTGGCCACCGATCGCAGTTACTGCGAGTCCGCTGAGATAGGGGATCGCCACAGTCGCGACCATCGCGAGCCCGGCGAGCGTTGCAGAAGCGATCACGGCCCTGCGGTAGGGCCGCAGAAAACCAAGCAGCCTTCCGAACGTACGCACTTCACAAAGTATAGTTTTGTCCGTGAGCCGAGCGCCCGACGGCGAATCCCACCGTCCGCGCGCTGGTTTGTGCGACGACTGCGTCCACCAGCGACTCGTCGGCAATACGCGCGGCTCGGTCTTCTCGCTGTGTGAGCGCTCGAAAACCGAGCCCGACCTCTTCGCGCGCTACCCGCCGCTGCCGGTGACGGCCTGCCAGGGGTACCTCGCGCGAAGCTGAGCCGCGAACACATTGCGCGCTCGTGGCCGGTGAATGCGGCAATCCTCGACACTACGCTCGCAATGAGAGCTGATCGGTGCCGTCGGTGAGCAGCGCAGGGCCCGAGCCAGCTCAGGGGCTGGCGCGGCTGGCGCCGGCGGCCGATCGGGCGCACGGATCGCTGCGGCTGCGGCTCGCGCGCGTGCGCAATGCCTGGCGGGCAATCCTGCAAACGGCGGTTGCCGGCGGCGTCGCGTGGTCGCTGGCACGCGTGATCGTTGGCACGCCGGCTCCGTTCTTCGCGCCGGCCGCGGCGGTTATCTCGCTCGGTCTGGCGCGCGGCCAGCCACGACGTCGCGCGGTCGAGCTCGCGATCGGCGTTGCGATCGGAATCGGCATCGCTGACCTGGTGCGCCGACTAATTGGCGTCGGACCAGTCCAGATCGGCGCAGTCGTAGCGGTGACGATCGTCGTCGCGCTGATGGTCGGCGCGGGCATGGTGCTAATCAACCAGGCAGCGATTTCTTCCGTGCTCGTGATGACGCTCCCGACAGCTGGTCAGGGCGCGGCACCCGACCGCTTCTTTGACGCACTGATCGGCGGCGCGGTCGCGCTCGTGACCAGCCAGCTGCTGTTCGCGCGCAGTCCGACGAACATCATGGTCGGCGTCGTGCGGCCGACGCTCAGCGAGTTAGCCGCCGCGTTACGCGAGGCTGCGCGGGCGCTTGCGAGCGACAGCCTGGAGCGTGCGAACGATGCGCTTCGCCGCCTGCGTTCGCTGGATGGGCAGATAGCGATGCTCTTCGAGGCGCTGGAATCAGCCCAGGAGGCGGCCTCGCTTTCGCCGATGCGCCGCCGGGCTCGGGGCCAGCTCGCGCCCTATGACGACGCAGCGCGTCAGGTTGACTACGCGATCCGCAACGCGCGTGTACTCGTGCGGGCGATCGTCGCAGCGCTTCGAACCCGTGTCGCGGTCGCGCCGGAGCTCGTCGGTGCGCTGTCCACCCTCGCCGAAGGTGTCGACGCGCTCGCCGCCCAGCTCCTCGGTTCCGGCGATGCCGAGCAGACGCGCCATCGCGCAATCGAGGCGAGCCATCAGGCGACCGCGCTCCTCGCGAGCCACCACGATCTCCGCACGACGATGATCATCGGGCAGATCCGCGCGACGGCCGTCGACCTGCTGCGCGCTAGCGGCGTGGACGCCGACACCGCGTGGACGGCGATACCCGCTGCACCGACCGAGGACATGTAGTTTTGCGGGCGAGAAGGCCGCGCCCGAGTCCGAGGCGGGCGGCGCGCCCGCGGACGCTACTACGCTGAGGGTTCCTCGATCGGCACGAGGTCGGGCGTCGACCAGCCTGGCCGACTGCTGCCGAGCGCTAGATCGACGTGCGCCACGGGGAAGTCGAGATCCCAGTGGCTTGTCAAGCCGGTGTCGCGCAACATTGCCGCGGTCGCGTCGGATCCAGGATGCAGCTCTATGCGCAGTGCTTTGAGTCCGGCGCGCCGCGCGTCGTCGGCCGCGCGGCGGAGCAGTAGCGTGCCGAGGCCGACACCGGCGAAGCGAGGATCGACGACGCCAGCCAGCTCGCCGCTGCCGTCCTCGCCGCCAAGGTAGGCGGCATATCCGACGAGTGCTCCGGTCTCGGCCGCGCGCGCGACGAACTCGCCGCGCCGCGCCGGCTCCTGTGCTCGGTCGGCGCGCTGCTCGACAAGCCGCGCATAAAACGACGCCCGCGGGTCCGCTGCTTCAGCCAGCAGACGCGTGACTTCGACCTGGTCGGCGGGCACGAGCGGCGCGATCAGCACGACACGACGGTCGCGCAGAACAATCGTTGCGGGCTTTGGGGTTATTCCGCGCACCACCGGGTCCGCTCAGGCGTCGAGCTACACGGCACTGTCGCTGCTCGGCGCCGAGGCGACAGCCATCAGGTGATCTTACGTCGGCTGGGATGAATAGGGTGTGCTGCGATGGCTGGTCGTGTGTTGCTGGCGCGGCACTCGCGCGAGTGACTGCGATCCGCCGCCCACCCCTAGCCACGCCAAACGCTCGGCTCCGAAGCTTTCGACGATCACAAGGAGGGAATCGTGTTTGAAAGAGCATCTCTGCTGATCGCTCGCGCGCCGCGCGCGTGCCATCGGGTGGCGCTTGGGTCTAGGTCGGTCGGGTGTCGCTCATGAGCGACACCCAGCTCGAGGTGCGCCTGCAGCCGCGCGCCCGCCGCGACGAGCTTGTCGGCATTCGCGATGGCGTCCTTGTCGCGCGCGTGTGTGCGCCCCCGGTCGACGGCGAGGCGAACCGCGCGTTGTGCCGGATGATCGCGCGGCGAGCCGGCGTCGCGCCGACGCGTGTCACGGTCGTCGCCGGCAAGCAAGCCCGCGTAAAGCTCCTGCGGGTGACGGGAATCGAATACGGCAGCCTGATCGAGACGTTGGGTGTCGCCGAGCAGGGAACTGAGTCGTCAACCGGCGTGCGCTAGCCGCCAAGCACCACGGCGGCCGCGGCGTGGCCACTACGCGCTGCTCCCTCAAGCGTCGCTGGCCAGTCGGTCGCCGTCCAGGCGCCGGCCATCGCGAACCCGGGAAGCGCGGTCGCCGCGGCGGGACGCAACGCGCGAACGCCGGGCACTGCAAGGAAGGTAGCCGCGTGCTCGCGCGTGACGGCGAAACGCTCGACCTCCGCCTCCGCGGTGCGCGGAAGAAGTTCCCGCAGGGCCGGTAGGTAGCGTTCTTGGAGCTCCTCCGGGCGCATCGCGATCTCCTTGCGCGCGCCCGACAGTGACACGGCCACATACTGACGGGTGCCGGCGGCCCAATCCGGGGGCGTGCGATCGAAGACGTACTGCAGAGGCGAGTCGACGGCCGCGGCGAAGCGATGCTCGAGCACCGGCCGGCTGTAAACGATGTGCAGGTTGACGATCGGTGAGCTCCGAAGGCCCTCAGCCCACGGCGCATCGGAGCGTAATTCGTCAGGCAGCAGGGCGGCCGCGCGCTCGTGCGGAACGGCAAGGATCACGCTATCGGCGCGAAGCGTGTCTTGCTCGCCGTGCACCTCGAAGCCTTCGTCAGCACGCTCGACCGACTGCGCGCGCCAGCGCAGGTTTAGCGTGACCCCGGCGGTTTTGAGCTCGCGCGCGGCTGGTTCGCCGATGATCGCGCTCAGCGGCGCGCGGTGCAGCCCGATATCGCCAGCCGAAGCGCTGTCCAGTAGGCCCTCCTGAAAAACGAACGCGCTGAGGCCGAGCGAGGCTTCCGCGGCCGGGAGGTTGAGCGTTGGCAGCGCGATTAGGTCCCAGAGGTTGGCGATCGCCCTGGGACTTTGACCGTGCGCGACCAGCCAGTCCCCGAATGTCCCGTCGTCGCGCTGCGGATCAACGTTCTTGATCGCGAGCGCGGCACGCCCCGCGGCGATCCGCTCGGCCGGTGTGAGGTGGCGGTAGCGCAGCAGCGCTCCGGCGAGATGTGCCGGCGCCGGGAGGAAGCCGCGTCGCAGCACGGCGTCACGATGACCGGGTCGCAGAACCACTATCTCGAGCCGTGGCTGCAGCTCGACACCCCCGCTACCGCCAATCCGCTCGAGCAGCGCGCGGTATGCGGTACAGCAGCGCAGAAAGACGTGCTGACCGTTGTCGAGTGCCCAGCCGTCCCGGTCGATCGAGTAGGCAGCCCCACCCAGGCGTGGGCGCACCTCGACCAGAGTAACTTCAGCGCCGCGATCGGCGCAATCGAGCGCCGCGGTGATACCCGCAACCCCGCCGCCGATGACGAGAACGCGCGCCGGACTCACGCGGCGTGCCAGAGCAGGCTGGCGAGCGCGACGCGAGCCTTGACCGCGACAGGCAGGCTTACGCGACCCTCGAGGATCCGTTCCGGGCGTGCCTCGATGCGCTCGAGCAGGTTGCCGTAGATACGGCTCATCGCGAGAACGCACGCGGCGCTGCGCCGGTCGATCAGAGACACCAGCCGGCTGCTGTGCTCGAACCACTCACGATTGCGCGCCGCCTCGAACTGCACCAGCGCGGCGAGCGATCCGGGCGCAGACGCGGATACCGCCGCGATGGCCTCGGCGTCGACGTGGTCCTCACCGGGCCAGGCGAAGCGACGTAGGTCCTCCAGCGGTAGATACACCCGACCGTTGAGCGCGTCTTCACGGACGTCGCGCAGGATGTTGGTCAGCTGCATCGCGACGCCGAGATCATCGGCGAGCCCCGCGGCGTCGGGATGCTCGCTGCCGAAAACCGCCAGACACAGCCGTCCGATCGAGCCGGCGACCGCGCGGCAGTAGACGACGAGATCGTCGAAGCGCTCATAGCGCGTGCCAAGGACATCCATCCTCACGCCCGCGGTCAGGGCCAGGAAGGCGTCGCGCGGCAGAGGGAAGCGCTCCTCGACGCTAGCCAGCGCGGCGATGACGAGATCATCCGCCGCCGGATCCAGGTGCGAGATCGCCACCTCGGCCTCTGCGAGGGCAGCGAGCTTTGCCCCGTCGTCCATATCCCCGTCGCCGATATCGTCGACGGCCCGCGCGAAGGCGTAAATCGCACAGAGGGCGTCGCGCTTGGGCTCCGGCAGCAGGCGAATCCCGTAGTAGAAGTTCGCCGCCTGCTCGCGCGTGATCTGCGCGCAGTGTGCTCGCGCCTCTTGCGCTCGCGTGGCGCTCACAGTCGGGTCCCGTTCAGCGTGCGCAGAATAGAGCCGATCATGCGACGTCGTGTCGGGCGCGGCGCGTCGGCGAGGACCTCGTAGTCCGCGCGCGCGAGGGCGTTGAGCGCGGACCGGCCGCCGCCGACGTAGCCCGCGACGGCGAGCCGTGGCCAGCCACGGAGGCTCATCACAAGCGGACGTCCCTGGTCGAGCAGCGCCGAGGTCCGAGTTGCTTCGAGGGCAAGCACCGCCCGCAGCGAGTTCTCCACGCGCGGAGCCTGCAGATCCTCGAGTGAGCAGCCAAAGCGCGCGAGGTCCTCGAGCGGTATGTAAACGCGCCCGAGCGTCAGGTCTTCACGCACGTCCTGCCAGTGCTCGACCAGCTGTAGCGCCGTGCAGACGGCGTTGGACAGTGCGATCCGCTCGGGCGTCGCGACGCCGAAGACCTCCAGCACGAGCTCGCCGACGGGGTTGGCGGAGAGGTCGCAGTAGCCGAGAAGATCCTCGAAGCGGTTGTAGTAAAAGACCTGTTGGTCTGTCCGGTTGGCTTCGATCAGGCGGCTGAACGGCTCGCGGCTGAGTCCGCACTCGGCGATCGTGTCGGCCAGTGGACGCATCAACGGGTGGCCGGGATCGCCGGCGAATGCATGATCGACCTGTTCTGCGAGCCAGTCCAAAGCGGCAATACGATCGCCAGGGACCGCGTCGCCGAGCTGGTCGGCGAGTCGGGCGAAGCCGTAGATAGCAAGCAGATGGCCGCGCATGGGCTGTGGCAGCCAGCGCGCAGCAACGGGGAAGTTCTCGCTGGTCGCGCGCGCCATGATCCGCGCCGGATCGGCGACCATGTGGACGTTCGGCGGCGTGTCGAAGCGTGGGGGCGCAGGCTCACTCAAGAGCACGCTCCGGTGGCGCTTCGTATGCTGCGTTGGCTGATCTCCTGAGGCTGCCCGGTGTTCATTTGCCGCAGGCAGAGTCGCACATCAGCTGGACCGCAACCATGCCGTCGACGGCCGGAGATGCGATGTTGCCATCGGCGCGTCAGCACGTCGGTGCGCGGATGCTGGGAAGAGCTCGCCGTTTTACGCCCGCGCTCGGCTGACCCTAAACTCTCTAACGAGGTACACACCGACCACGACGGAGGCATACCGATGGGTTTTGTAGACAAGCTAAAGGCAGGGGCCGAGCAGACCGCGAACAAGGCGCGCGAGACGGCGCAGGAGGTTCAGGCTAAGCGCGAGCTGAACCAGGCCTACACCGACCTCGGGAAGACGGCGTTCGGCCTCGCCGATAGCGGCGACATCGCCCACGGCGCGCTCAGCGCCGGTGTCGATCACATCAAGGAACTGCAGACACGACTGGCGGGCAACGGCGCCAGCGACGACAGTGACAGCGGCGCATCGTCGGACGAGTAGGACTGCGGTGAGGCGGGCGCGGTCACGCCGGCCGCGCCCCAGGCGCGTATACAGCTAGGCGACGTTTGCCGCAGATGCGATCGCGCGCGCGAGCGTGCTGCTCAGCTCGATCGTGCGGATCGGTTTGCTGATGTACTCATCCATGCCGGCCGCAAGGCATTTTTCCCGGTCGCCGCTCATCGAATGGGCGGTTGTCGCGACGATTGGCAGGTGCTCGTGCCCGTTTTCGCGTTCGCGCTCACGGATCAGCCGTGATGCGTCATAGCCGTCCATCTCGGGCATCNNGGCATCTGGCAGTCCATCAGCACGGCCGCATAGCTTGTCTGCGCGGTCGCCTCGAGCGCCTCATGGCCGTTGGAGACGACGTCGGCGCGATAACCGCACCTGTCGAGCTGGCGAACCGCGAGCATCTGGTTGACCGGGTTGTCCTCGGCGACGAGGACGAGTGGCGCGGCGTCGGTCAGGACTCCGTCTGCGCTGCGCTCACCCAGCGCACTGAAGCGCTCCTGCGGCGGGGCCGGCTGATCGGTGGGCTCGGCCGGCGGGAGCGTGACCTCAAACCAGAACGAGCTGCCCACTCCGGGCGTGCTGGTGGCGCCGATCGTCCCGCCCATCAGATCGATCAGTCGCGCGGAGATTGTCAGGCCAAGCCCGGTACCGCCATATCGCCGCGCGGTCGAGCTCTCGGCCTGGGTGAAGGGCTCGAAGAGGCGGGCCAGCGCCGCGGCGTCGATCCCAATACCGGTGTCGCTCACTTCGACCCGTAGACGGGAGGAGTCGGCCTCGGGTGTGGCGCTGACATGCACGGTGACCTGGCCTTCGGCGGTGAACTTGACGGCGTTGGCGAGCAGGTTGATCAGCACTTGGCGCAGACGTGGCGCGTCGCCGTAGAGCCAGCCCGGCAAATCGGGGTCAGCGTCGACCTCGAGGCGGATCCCCTTCTCGCGGGCGACTAGCAGCAACAACGCACAGCTCTCGGCGATCATCTCGGAAACGGCGAAGCCGCTGGGGTCGAGGTCGAGCTTGCCGGCCTCGATCTTCGAGTAGTCGAGGATGTCGTTGATCACGACCAGTAGGCCCTCACTGGAGGAGCGCACGATCTCGGCGTACTCGCGCTGCTCCGGCTCGAGCTCAGTTTCGAGCAACAGCTCTGCGGTGCCGATCACCCCGGAGAGTGGCGTGCGGAGCTCATGGCTGACCGTCGCCACGAATACGGATTTCGCATTCGATGCCTCGACCGCCTCGTCGCGGGCGCTCGCGGTCAGCGCGACCTCGGCGGAGAGCTGACGGGTCTGCTCGCGCACCTGCCGCCGCGCCCGCTCGCGACTAGTAGCCAGGACGAACATGAGCAGGCCGAGCAACACGCTCAGCGTGATCCCACCGACCAGCACACGCAGCGCGTCCCCGTCGGAGAAAAGGCCGACGATGAGCGGCGCGCCGGAGATCCGCACCAGCGCACCATCATGCAGATCGATCGTTGTCCTCTGCGCGTGGTGCGGGGCGCGGCCGGCCGCGAAGACAAGATGCGAGCTAGGCGATTTGAGCTCCAAGGCCAAGGCGGTGTGGGGATGACCCTGGAGTGCCGTCTGGAGCAGCAGGGTCGGCAACACGGCGACGGCTGTATAGCCCAGGAAAGAGCCAGCGCGGGCACTCGCGGTGGTCGGGACCGTGCCGCCGCGATAGACCGGGGTGTCGACCACGAGGAGCGGCAAGCCGGGCAACAAGGTCGTCGCGGTCACACTCGGCGCTCGCGGGATTTCACCGGCACCTTTCGCGCTACCGGCGCAGTAGTCGTACCCCGCCGCCGGGGCGAAGAGCGCGCTAGTTGCAAACAGCGCCTCGGCGAAGCAGTAGTAGGGACGCTTGCCGGCCGGGTCGACAACGAACTTGCCGTGACTCAGCGGTCCGGCCGGATCGGCTGTCGCGTGCGCAGCAAAGCTCGCAAGCTGCGTTGCGGGGACGATAACGACGTAGCCCGCGAGGACCAGTTCGGGGTAGCGCGCGGCAGCCTGCATCGCGTGCGCCCATTCGAGGAAGCCCGGCTCCGTCACCTCTGTGTGGTCGGCGACGAAGGCGCCCGCGGCCAGCTCGAGATCCTGCTCGTTGGCGAGGCCAAGCTTGATCGCAGATGCAATCGTTGCCGAGGATGACGCGAACGCGACGCGCTCGCGCTCCGCGTTGTTGGACGAAACTGCGCGCGCACCGAGTACGGCCGAGATCGTTCCGACCGCGATCAGTAAGGCGGCAACTGCGACCCAGACGGCAAAGGGGTGGCGCGCCCGCTGGCGTAGCCGACCCGACAAGCGAGATCCCAGTGCTGGCTGGTGCGCGGCTGCGCTCTCCTCGCGGCGGCGGCCGCCGGCGCTCGAACCGGGGTCCGGGCTTGCGCTACGGACTGCATATCCGGCCACGCCGTCTCCTAGCTGGGCACGCGGACGCGTGCACTAAGAGAGCTATCGGCAGCTCAGGGTGATTCGATCATGAAGTCGATCGGCGCCCAGCTCGATCTGGCACTCCCGCGTCCGGTGTGGTGGTGCGCAGTGCGGCGAGACGCGGTGCTGCCGCGGCCACCTAGCGCCGACGCGCTGCCGGTGCCAGCGCCGGGTTCTCGTACCCCTGGTCGGCCGGGTTGAGCGTCACGCCGGGCGGCACGATCTCGTCGATCCGGTCGAGGATCGCCGCGTCTAGCTTGATGTCTGCGGCTGGGAGCTGGGATTCCAGGTGCTCGAGCGTGCGCGGGCCGATGATCGCCGACGTCACTGCGGGATGGTTGATGACCCACGCGATAGCGAGCTCGATCAGTGACAACCCCGCCTCCTCGGCCACTAGCGCGAGGGCCTCGGCGGCTTCCAGCTTGACGCGATTGGTCGCTAGCGAGGCGTCATAGCGTGCGGGTAGTCGCTCGGCGCGGCGCGAGCGCGGTATCTCGCCGCTCGTCCGGTACTGCCCCGACAGCCAGCCGCCGGCGAGTGGGCTCCAGGGGATCACGGCGATGCCGTAGCGCTGACAGCTTCCCAGGACGTCAGCCTCGATCCCGCGCACGAGCATCGAATACGGCGGCTGCTCGGTCTTGAAGCGCTCGAGGTGGCGTTCCCTCGCCACCCACTGGGCCTCCACGATCTGCCCGGCGGGGAACGTCGAAGAGCCGAAGTAGCGGATCTTTCCGGCACGGACAAGATCGGTTAGCGCGGAAAGCGTCTCCTCGATATCTGTGCCGACATCCGGCCTGTGCACCTGGTAGAGATCGATCCAGTCGGTCTGCAACCGCCGTAGCGAGTTCTCGACCTCACGGATGATCCAGCGCCGCGAGTTGCCGCGCTCGTTGGGGTCCTCGCCCATCGGGGCGTGGAACTTGGTCGCGAGCACCACACTCTCGCGGCGTCCGTCGGCAAGCGCTTTGCCCACGATCTCCTCGGACTCGCCCTGCGAGTAGACGTCGGCGGTGTCGATGAAGTTGATACCGGCGTCGAGCGCGCGGTGGATGATCTCGATCGATGCGTCGTGGTCAGTGTTACCCCACGACCCGAACATCATCGCCCCGAGGCATAGCGGGCTTACCGAGACGCCCGTCCGGCCTAAAGCACGAAACTCCACGCCTCAAAGCTACCCTACGCGCGATCTGCCGGTGAAGCGTGCTTCGCATGCTCCGGGCGGCCCGGAGTGCGTCACAATGGTCGTCGGTGGCGCTTACGGGTCTGATGCAGGACGACTTCCAGCTGACGCTGGCGCAGGTCCTCCGCCGTGCGCGAACCTTCCCCGAGGCCGGCGGCATCGTCACGCTCACCGAAGACGGTCCCGAGCGCGCAAGCTTCGTCGAGGTAGCGGCGCGGGTCGATCGTCTCGCTCGCGTGCTCGCGACGCTCGGCGTGCAGCGCGGCGAGCGCGTCGCGACGTTCGCTTGGAACTCGCAGCGCCACTTCGAGTGCTACCTCGCGATCCCCTGCGTCGGCGCGGTGCTGCACACGGTCAACATCCGGCTTTTCTCCGAGCAGATCGCCTACGTGCTGAATCACGCCGAGGACCGCCTCGTCTTCGTTGATGACTCCCTGGTGCCGCTGCTGGCGCAGATCGCGCCCGATCTGAGCCACGTCGAGCATTTCATCGTGATGGGTGACGGCCCGACCGACGGATTGCCAAACGCGCTGCGCTACGAGGACCTCCTCGAAGCCGCGCACGACGGTCCGTACGAATATCCGCTGCTCGATGAGCGTGAGGCGGCATCGCTCTGTTACACCTCGGGCACGACCGGCGACCCCAAAGGGGTGCTCTACTCGCATCGCTCGACGACCTTGCACGCGTTGGCGATCCTCGGTGCCGACTTGGTCGGCTTGCGCTCAGCCGACCGCGCCCTCATCGTCGTTCCGATGTTTCACGTCAATGCGTGGGGACTGCCGTTCGGCGCGGCGTTGACCTCCGCGACGCTCGTGCTGCCGGGGCGGTTCATCCAGGCCGAGCCGTTGGCACGGCTGATCGAGTCTGAGCGCTGCACGGTGATGGCCGCGGTGCCGACGATCTATATGGACCTCCTGCGCTACGCCGACGAGCATAAGCCGCCGCTCTCGACGCTGAAGATGGCGGTCTGTGGCGGGGCGGCAATGCCGATCTCGCTGGCCCGCGCTTTCGAGGAGCGACATGGCGTGAACCTCGTGCACGGCTGGGGCATGACTGAGACGAGCCCGGTTCTCGCCATGTCCTCGCCATCGACCGAGCTCGACGACGAAACGCGCTGGCAGCTGCGCGCCAAGCAGGGGCGCCCGGCTCCGCTTGTCGACCTACGTTTGGTTGGTGAGGACGGTAAGGAAGTGCCTTGGGACGGTTCCACAAGCGGCGAGGTAGAAGTTCGCGGCCCCTGGGTCGCCAGTGGCTACTACAAGGAAGCAGACAGCAGCGACAACTTCGACGATGGCTGGCTGCGCACCGGCGATATCGCAAACGTCGACCAGCTCGGCTACGTCCAGATCACTGATCGCTCCAAGGACCTCATCAAGTCGGGCGGCGAGTGGATCTCCTCGGTGGCGCTGGAGAACGAGTTGATGGGGCATGAGGCGGTTCGCGAAGCCGCCGTGATCGCGGTCCCCGACGAGCGGTGGGGCGAGCGCCCGCTGGCCTGCGTCGTGCTCGCCGACGGGGGAAAGGTGAGTGGCGAGGACCTGCGCGAGTACCTGTGCTCGCGCGTGGCCAAATGGTGGCTGCCAGAGCGATTCATGTTCGTCGACGCGTTGCCCAAGACGAGCGTCGGAAAGTTCGACAAGAAAGCACTGCGAGCACGGCTCGCCGATGGCACGCTGGGGGAGATCGCCGGGCGCAGCGCGCTGTGAGCGGCGGTGATCCGCTGGCGCGATTTGCGCGTATAAGTGGGGGCCGATGACGCTCCTTCCCACTCATCGCGAGGGTCCGTCGCGTGCGGGTGTGCGCGAGCTCGCCGATGAGGAGTTGATGGGCCTGGTGCGCGAGGGTGAAATGGCCGCTTTCGAGGTTATCTACGATCGTCACAGTCGAGTCGCCTTCTCACTCGCCTATCGGATCTGCGGCACGCGCTCGAGCGCCGAGGACGTTGTGCAGGAGGCGTTTCTTGCGCTCTGGCGAAGCGGCGCACGTTATGACCGCACGCGGGGGAGCGTGCGTACGTGGGTGCTCGGGATCGTGCACAACCGGGCGATCGACGCACTGCGCCGCAACGTTGTTCACGATCGTCGTCGTGCCAGCGACGACGGCATTGCCGAGCGCCTCGAGGCGCCCGAGCGCACAGACGCGGAAGTGGCTCAGCGCGACGAGGCCCGCGAGATCCGGGTTGCGCTCCAAGCTCTCCCCGAAGAGCAAAGTCGCGTGATCGAGCTCGCTTACTACGGCGGCTTCACCCACACCGAGATCGCGGAGATGCTCAATGCGCCGGTCGGAACGATCAAAGGCCGGATGCGTCTCGGGCTCGAGAAACTACGCGGGGCACTCGAAGGTTCAGGCATGGTCACGGCTCGATGAGCGGACACCCGGAGCACACTGCCCGCAGCGACGACGCTGCGGCCTACGTCCTCGGTGCGCTGGACGGCGCCGAGGCGGCTGAATTCGGCGCGCACGTCCGCTCGTGCCCGATCTGCGCTGCGGAGGTTGCGCGGTTGTCGAGCGCTGTGGCGGTATTGCCGCTCGCGGTTACCCAGCTGAGTGCACCAACCTCGCTGAGGCGACGCGTGCTGAAGGAAGCAGCAAGCGATGCCCGCGACGGTCAGCGCACGCGGATGCGCGCTCTACGTTCATGGCCGCGTTTCGCGCAGGCAGGACTGAGCGGTGCGTTCGCACTCGCGGCAGGGATCTTGATCGGCGCGCTGCTACTCGCCGCGGGCCGCGGTCCCAGCACCGTGATTCGAGCCACAGTCGCCAGCGCCGCCGCGTGGCACGCGACGGCTGAGCCGGTCGCGGAGCTCGAGCGCTACGGCAATCGCGGGCAGCTGATCGTCACGCGTCTGCCCGCCGCTCCGGCGGGCAAGGTCTACGAGCTGTGGATCGAGCGCGACGGCGTGGCCCATGCGACGAACGTCCTCTTTGAGCCGACGAGCTCGGGAGCAGCGGCCGTCGACGTTCCCGGAGATCTCAACGGCGCGTCAGCTGTGCTCGTCACCGCCGAGCGCGTCGGCGGTGCGAAGGTGCCGACCATGGCACCCCTCATCGACGCGCCGCTCGCGGCCTGACGCGAGGATCTGGCGGACTGTCGCGACACCGCAGACGCGCCAGAAGTTGTGGGATTCCTTCAGGAGCTTCAGCGGGTCTTGCGCTCACGCACCGTTCGCAGCCGGTAGCCGTAGCGGGTCATTAGCGGGGCGCAGAGCGCCGTCACCGTCAGCCGATCGCGGGCGGACAATCCGACTTTCCACTCCTCGTCGAGCGCGAAGCGCACCGCGTTTCCGCGTCGACGAACGCCCGGATTTCCGGAGATTCGGTGGTGCCCTTCAGGTTCGCGCGCGAGGTCCTCGACGGCTGCTCGAGGATCGGGTACAGGAAGGCCAGCTGCCACGGCGACCCGGCGCAGACTGAGCTCAGGTGCGGCGACGAGGTCCTCGTAGCGCACCCGGACGTAGCGATTCGCGAGTCGCCTCACCACCGTCGCTACGAAGAGGTTTCTCATCATCCATTGCACCGCAGTGGCGTCTGCCCGCAGCCGCGGTAAATCGCGCGGCTCGGAGTCTGACGAGACCTGCTTCCCCCAGGAAAACGCGACGCCGCGGGGGTCGCGGACTATGTGGACGATGTCGATCGCGGCGGTGCCGAGAGCTGCGGCACACGCCGCGAACTCCGGGTCCGTGCTCGCGTCGACGATCCAACTCGACCCCGACACCCTGCTCACTGCGGCATAGAGCCGGTTTCGCTCGCGGAATAGCTCGCGTGCCGCAGCGGAGCCAGCTGCCCGGCGGGTCGAGTAGAGAAGTCTGAGCGCCTTGGGCCCTACGAACCGTCGCTCCTGCTCGGCGAAGAGCTCTGCGCGACCGGGCGGCAGCTCCCCGAATGCTTCGCTCACGACACTCGACCAGAACTCGCAATCGGGCAGCGGCTTGCCGCAGCTGCACAGCTCTCGCTGCGTGTAGCGACGCCAGAAGGCCACCAACTCGCCGGCATGGATCACGTCGGGAACCCGGTCAAGCAGTTCTCCAAGGATCGTGCTGCCAGTGCGTGGCATGCCGGCGAGATAGAGGACCGTGACCGTCTGGACAGGCCCCGGCTCGCTCTCGGGCTCGGCGCGCTCCATCTTCCGCGGGGCATCCATGACGATAGCTTTCGCCGAAGCCATCGTAGGCGGGCTTTGCAACCGGACTGTTAGCGTGCGTTAGGGATCTTGTTAGGAAACAATCGCGCACGCCTTCAGCAAAGTAGCGGCGGCGTTCGGATACGACGTGCGCGCGCCACGGGATGGCTGTTATTGCCTGCAGCCCGCTGGACGGCGGCTGGCTGTCAGGTCGCTGGCGCAAGGACGCGGGAAGCAGCGACTGGCTACCTGCGGCGGGCGTCTCGGGTTCGGGACCAGTCGCCGCGGACGGTCAGGGCAGCGGGTGGGCCTCGAAGAACGCCCACATGACGGAGTTGGCGTTGATCGCGGTCGTTTGGGGGCCGAGGAGGTGGGTCAAGGCGGGCGGTAGTGATGGTCCGCCAGGCCACTCGTGGCCTTCGCCGGCGATGGTGTAGAGCTCGACCGCGACGCGCGCGTCGCAGTGGCTGTAGTCGCTCAACGTCACGCCGTGGTCTGGCTTCGATGTTGCCGGCGTTTTGGAGCAGCCGTCCTGCTCCGCCCAGTACGCCGCGGCCTGCGGTACCGAGTAGGTCCAGTAGGCCTGCCCGTGGCCGGCGTAGGGGTCGACCGGGTCAGCCGTTCCATGGAACGCGAGGATCGCCACTGGCCGGCTGGTCGGACACGGAGTCGGACGGCGGAGGCCGCTGACCACGGCCACGGCGGCGAACACGTTCGACGATTGGCACGCCAACTGGCTGGCCATCCGGGCGCCACCGGAGAAGCCGGTGGCGTAGACGCGCGCCGGGTTGATGCAGTAGCGCTGCTCGAGGAGGCCCACGAGTTTGGTCAGGAACTCCACATCGTTGGCTGCATGCGCTGGAACCGCCTTATCGCCGACCAGTGGCTCGCCCGGCACATTCCAGACGTAGCCGGTGCCGTCGGGGATCAGGCCTTGGGGGTAGGCGGCGATGAAGTTGTCCGTGTCGGCGGTGGCGTCCATGCCGGTGAGGATCTCCTGCTGGGCTGCCGTGCTCCCGCTGCCGTGCATGTTGAGCACGAGCGCCAGCTTCGTCGAGCCCGTGTAGCCAGTCGGCAAGTGCACGATCGCAGTGCGGCGGTAACCGGCGACCGTCGTCGTGAGCGTGCCAACAAGCCCGCGCGCGCCACAGCCTGTCGCAGCGCCCGCAGTCGACTGCTTCGCGATCGCCGACGCCACCCCACGGCCGCTGCCTGCCGCTACGGCGAGAAGTAGCGCGACGAGGACGACTGTCGCGAGCGAGAACGTCGCCCCCCAATGCCAGGCATCCCTTGTAAGGCGAGCATCGCTCCGCCCCGACCACCGTCGCTTAGCACGGCCGTTCACAAGGCGTTTGAGCCTACCCAACCGTTCACGTCTCGCGTCGCACGAGTGGGGGAGACGCCGGAGACGGGACTCGAACCGGAGGGTTGACGGATGTTGATGTAATTATTATGATTACATCACCACCTCGAAAGGAGACGCCGATGCCCGACCTCCACTACGACACGCTTCTCGTACGCCGTGAAGGCCTGACCCGGGACCTGCCGCCCGGTGACAACGAAGATCTGCGCTGGGTGACGAACTCGTCCACGCTGATCTTCGGCGACCAGGACGCAGTGCTGGTCGACACATTCACCACGATCGAGCAGAACGAGCGCCTGATCGCGTGGGTGAAAGACCATGACCGGCGTCTCACCCACATCTACCTGACGCATGGGCACGGCGACCATGTCTACGGGATCGGGCAGCTGCTCGAGGCGTTCCCCGACGCTCGCGCCCTTGCCACGGCGGGAACCTTGGCCGAGGCGAGCCTGCAGACAGAGGACGACTACCGCGTCGGCTTCTGGGGCCGGCTGTTCCCCGGTCAGATCCCCGACCCTGTCCTCCCCGAACTCCTTGACGGTCACCACTTCAGCTTGGAGGGACACGATCTCCGGGTCGTGGAGGCAGGGCACACCGACACGCAAGGCACGACAGCGCTTTCGGTTCCCGCCATTCGCTTGCTCGTCAGCGGGGACGTCGTCTACAACAACACGCACATGTACCTAGCCGAAACCACCAGGGAAACCCGCACCGAGTGGATCAGCGCGCTGCGAACGCTCGAGGCCCTCGAACCCGCTCATGTGATCGCCGGACACAAGGACCCCGACCGCGACGATGACCCGAGAAACATCACCGAGTCGATCCAATACCTCACCGACTTCAACGACGCCGAACGCACCACGACGACACCTCTCGAGCTCTACGAGACGATGCTGGGGCTACACCCGCGTCGAGCGAACCCCGGCTCACTATGGGGTGCCGCAAAACTGATCAAGGGCACGCCATGACGCCCACAGGGGCCTGAACCGATGAGCGCGAACAGCAGACTCACCATGGCCATCCACGCACTCGAGTGGATCGAACTTCACGCCCGCCTAGGCGGCGGACCAGCCACCTCTGCACGCATCGCCGCCAGCGTAAAAACCAACCCGGTCGTGATCCGCAAACTGCTCGGGCAGCTGCGTGACAATGGACTTGTCGTCTCTCATCGGGGCACACCCGCGGGCTGGACACTCGCCCGACCAGCGGCCCAAATCACGTTCCTGGACGTCAAGAACGCCCTCAACGATGGACCGGCCTACGCGCTGCACAGCTCTCCGCCCTCGCCGAACTGTCCGATCGGTCTCAGCATCAGGCCCGTCCTTGCGGACCTCTACGAGGCAGCCGACGAAGCCGCCAACACCGCGCTCTCAAACATGACAATCCAACAGACACTCGACGAAACCCTCACGCGCTCAAACCAGACCCACCCCGAACTACTCAACAAATTCGCAGACGCCGTACGCGGCACCACCAACCCATAGACGCCGACGAGACCAGGCCCACCCCGACGACGCTCCGCCCAGCGTGACGGTCGCAAAATCTCGAACGAGGCGCCAACCCCGGCCCGCAGCCCGCTGCCCCGTTGCGCGACGAGCGCGCGTGTGGTCGGTCGCGGTCGGGATTATGGGCTCGACCTTTCGGTGTCGTTCTCAGCGATGACGACTACTCCGGTCGCGGTGTAGCAGCGGGACTGTTGCGCGTGCCGCGCCATCCCGCGGTCCAGACCGTCGCCTCGCCCGACGGAGCAGTAGCGGCGGGGCGCCTCGATAATGCGGTTGTGGATCGGGATGCCGCGGATGAGTTCGTCGGGAGCTGGTTGGAGGCGTGGAACAACCACGATCTCGAAGGCATCCTCGACCACTTCGCCGAGGGCGTCGTCTTTAGCTCGCCGGTCGCGGTCCGACTGATCGATGGAAGCGACGGCGTTGTCCGCGGCAAAGCCGCGCTGCGTGACTATTGGAGCGAAGGGCTGCGACGCATCCCGGACCTGCACTTCGAGGTGATCGACATCTACCTGGGCATCAACAGCCTCGTGATCAACTATCGAAATCAGAACGGCGGCCTCGTCAACGAAGTCCTGAAGTTCGACGGCCAGCTCGTCATCGAAGGTCACGGCACCTACCGCAGCGAACCCGCTTCGTCCCGACCACTCGCCACTTAGACGCCTGCTCGCACGACGTGCGACACGGCCTCGCGCGCGCGGGACTCGCGCCGGGAGCGGTCAAAGCCGCTCACGGCGGTCCGAAGCTCGTCGCGCGATATTCCAGCCGCTCCGGTCAACAACGCCTAGCCAGCAACAGCCATACGCTCCTCCTCCGATCGCAAGCGACAGCGCGTTAGGCACGCCTGGTCGACACCGGATGAGTGCCCAGCGCGGGACGGTCAGCGCCCGCCTGCGGTGAAGGTTTGGGGCCACATTTGGGCCTCGGTGTCATCTCGCGGAGACGAGAAGTAGCCCGCGAGCAGGGCTTCTCTCATGCCGGAGGAGGGACTCGAACCCCCGACACGCGGATTATGATTCCGCTGCTCTAACCGACTGAGCTACTCCGGC
>PKYB01000085.1 GCA_003133565.1 Solirubrobacterales bacterium | reverse complement strand
GCGCGTCGGCCTTGACGCTCGCTTTGTCGCGGAGCGATCGCGCCAAGCGCGGTCCGAGAATGCTGGCCCGTCCCCGGTTCGGTCGTCTGGACGCTCTCGTCGATAGTGTCGTCCCCGGCATGCTCTTCATGGTCATCGAGACATACAAGCATGGTGCGCAGAGTGTTTACGCGCGAGCTGCCGAGCGCGGCCGCATGCTCCCACTCGGCCTCGCGTATCTCGATAGCTGGGTCGATGAGCGTCGCCTGGACAGGTGCTTTCAACTCATGGAGACAGAGAACTCGGCCCTGTTCGACGACCGGTTCGATGAGGACCCCTTTCAGCCGCGTGCGAGCGACCTGCTGCGACCGCGCGCGTTGGCGCGTGCCGAGGACCGAGAGCCCCCCGCCAGGTAACTGTTGAGTTGATCGACCACGTCGCGTGCGTCGTCCTCGATGCCGTGGATGAACGTCGACTTGCGCCGCCGAAGCACGGGCAGGCCCAAGGCGTAGAGGCCGGGGCTATCGACGGTGCCGCCGTCGTGGCGAAGCTGGCCCCTCGCATCGATGACCGGCACGTCGAGCCAGCGGTAGTCGGGCCGAAAGCCGGTCGCCCAGACGATCGTCCGGATCTCGCCGCCACGCAGGTCGAGCTGCCACCGCGGCGACCGGGGCGCCACGGTCGGGGCAAAGCGCGCGGGACGGTCGAGCTCCGCATCCAACCCGTTGGTTCGAGCCCATTCATCGAACCCGCTGAGCAGCCGGTCCATCTTCAGGTCCGCAAGCGAGAAGACATTGCGTAAACCACCGGAGAACAGCGCGCGGCCATCGCGGACTGACGCCCAGCGACCGACCAGCTCGACACCCATCGCCGTGAGCACGTTTAGGTCGAGCGTCTTCCGCTTGGCGGTCCCGACGAGCTGCGGCGACGGCAGGCGCCGTGCTCGCGTGAGGTCCTCGACCTCGTCATAACGCTGGTCCCACACGCCGGAAGCGTCCATCCACCACAGCACGTCACGGCCGCGATACGTGCGCGGCAGCCGCACGTGCTCGCCGACTGACATTGTGACCGGACGACCCGACTGTCTCAGCTCGGCCGCGAGCTGCACACCGGTCGCCGACGCCCCCACGACGAGCACGCCGCCGTCCGGCAGCTGATCGGGATTGCGGTAGTCGAACGGCGTCAGTTGCTCGACCTCCGCAGGCACCGCGGCCGCAAAGGCCGGCACCGTCGGCAGATTGCAGGCTCCGCTTGCGATCAGCACCGCGCGTCCACGGAACTCACCCTCGCTGGTCGTTAGTCGATAGCCGTCGTCGACACGGCGCACCGAGGTCACGTTCGTCGCCGTGCGCACCGGAGCACGCACGCTCGCCGCGAACCGCCCGATGAGCTCCGCGACTTCAGCCGCGGTCATGTAGCCGTCGGAATCGTCGCCTTCATAGGGAAGGCCCGGCAGCCCGCTTTGCCAGTTGGGGGTCAGCAGCCGCAGGGAGTCCCAGCGCTCGCGCCGCCAGGAGTTCGCCAACTCGCCGCGCTCGAGCACGACGTGGTCGATCGACCGCTCGCTGAGGAAGTGGCTGGCGGCCAGACCGGCGTGCCCGGCGCCGATGACTACAGTAGTGAAGCGCTCGATCGTGCTGTTCTCAGGCCACGGAGACCGTGACCTCGGTCGGGTTCGTGAGCGCGTCGAAGACGGCCGAGCGCTTCTGCGACTGGGCGACCAGCGCTTCGATCTCCTCCTCGGAGGCGTCAGCGTCGATGTTGAAGGTCACATTGATGTCGTTGTAGCCGTTGCGAACGTCGGTATCACCGAGAATCCCGCGGATGTCATGGTTTCCCTCGACCGTCGACTCGACTGAACGCAGCTGTATACCGCGGTTCTGTGCGACCGCCGCAACGCCCGCGGTCAGGCAGCTCGCCAGCGCCACGAGGATGTACTCGATCGGGGTGATCCCCCTATCCTCGGCGGCGAAGACCTCCGGGTGATCGGCATTGAACACGGTCTCCGTCTTGTGGCTCTGCTCCTCGCCGAGGCCGAAATACTTCTGGATCGTCGTCGTGCTGTACACGCCGTTTTGCCACTTCGAGGACGCCCGCCAGGTGAACTGGGCGGCCTCCGGCGCGCCGGCGAGGACTTCGCGCGCGTCAAGCAGCGCCTGGACGTTGACTCCGTTATCGATCGTGGTGGCCATCGGTCGTCATGCTCCTCTCTGGGTCATAAGCTAGTTTCTCAGTCGGAAATCGGGAGAATACATCGGTGACGCCCACGATGGAAAAATTACTGTGACCGCCGCGCCCGCCGCCGGCTCGGTCGGAGTCGTCGAGACGCGCTATCTCGACCTACCGCACGCAGTAGCGCTCGACTGCGGACGCGAGCTGCACCCGATCCGTGTCGCCTACGAGACCTACGGCGTGCTCTCCCCCCAGCGCGACAACGCGATCCTGGTCTGCCACGCGCTCAGCGGCGACGCCCATGCCGCGGGCTTCTCGACCGAGGCGGCACAGCGGAGCACTCGTGACGGGTTCGCTGCCGACGACCGTGACGGCGAGGTAGGCAAGGGACTCGGCTGGTGGGACGGGATGATCGGTCCAGGCAAGGCCTTCGACACGGACTGCTATTTCGTCATCTCCACGAACCTCCTCGGCGGCTGTCGTGGGACGACGGGACCGGAGTCACCCGATCCGGCGACGGGACGGCCCTACGGCCCGGACTTCCCGGTGATCACCGTCGCGGACATGGTAAGGACCGAGCGTGCGTTGCTGGACGAGCTCGGTATCGAGCGGCTCGCGGCTGTGGCCGGCGGCTCGCTCGGCGGGATGCAGGCTTTTGCGTGGGCGATCATGTTCCCCGACCAGGTCGACGCCGTCGTGGCGGTCGCCAGCACGCACGCGCTGAGCCCGCAGGGCGTGGCGTGGAACGCGATCGCCCGCGAGGCGATCATGCGCGACCCGGCGTGGCAGGGGGGCCGCTATTACGGCACGGCGGACGCGCCGACCGCCGGTTTGGGCGTGGCGCGGATGATCGGCCACATCACCTACCTCTCGGCCGCGTCGCTCGACGAGAAATTCGGCCGGCGACTCCAGTTCGCGCAGGACGTTCGCTATACGATCACCGAGCCCGAGTTCGCGGTCGAGAGCTATCTCCGACACCAGGCGGACTCGTTCGTCAGCCGTTTCGACGCTAACACCTACCTTTACACGTCGCGAGCATTGACCTATTTCGACCTCGCGCGGGAGCATGGCCGCGGCTCGCTCGCGCGCGCGCTCGAAGGCGTTAGGGCACGAACGCTGCTGATCTCGTTCAGCTCCGACTGGCTCTACCCGCCGTCCGGGGCGCGCGACATCGAGCAGGCGCTTCGCGGGCTCGGCAAGCCCGGCGAGCTCCACGTGATCGATGCGCCTTATGGCCACGACTGCTTCCTGCTCGAGGAGGCACAGCAGACGCCGATCATCCGCCGCTTCCTCGGGGAGCTCGCATGACGGACGAGCGCAACCGACCCGAGGAGGCGCGCGCGTTTGGATTCGAGACCCGCCAGCTCCATGCCGGGCAGCGGCCGGATCCCAACACGGGCGCCCGCGCGACGCCGATCTTCCAGACGGCCAGCTACGTGTTCGAAGACCCCGAGTCGGCTGCCGCCTACTTCAATCTGCAGGAGTACGGGAACACGTACTCCCGGATCATGAACCCGACCGTCGCCGTCTTCGAGGAGCGAGTGGCGAACCTCGAGGGCGGAGCCGGAGCGGTGGCGTTCGCCAGCGGGCTCGCCGCGCAGGCGGCGGCGCTGTTCACGCTGCTTGAGCCAGGCGACCACGTCGTCTCGTCTTCCGCGCTTTACGGCGGGACGGTCAACCAGTTCAAGCACCTCCTGCGCAAGATGAACATCGAGCTGACGTGGGTCGATCCCGACGACCAGGCCGCATGGCGGGGTGCGGTGCAGCCGAACACCAAGGCGTTCTTCGGCGAGACGATCGGCAACCCGGCCGGCAACGTCCTTGACATCGAGGCTCTGGCGTCGGTCGCCCACGACCACGAACTGCCGCTGGTCGTCGACAACACGTTCGCGACGCCGTATCTCTGCCGCCCGATCGAGTGGGGGGCCGACATCGTGATCCACTCGGCGACCAAGTTCATCGGCGGACACGGGACCAGCATCGGTGGCGTCGTCGTCGAGTCCGGCGCGTTCGACTGGTCGAACGGGCGGTTCCCGGTGATCGCGGACCCTTCGCCCGCCTACCATGGTCTCCAGTTTCACGAGACGTTCGGAACCTACGGCTACCTGATGAAGCTCCGGGCGGAGACGCTGCGCGATCTCGGGGCCACGCTGTCGCCGTTCAACGCGTTCCTGTTCCTGCAGGGCCTCGAGACGCTGTCGTTGCGCATGGAGCGCCACGTCGCCAACGCGCAGGCGGTCGCAGCCTTCCTCGAATCGTACGAGCTGGCCTCGAATGTCACCTACCCCGGCCTACCAGGTAGCAGATACGAGCCGCTCGTCGCCAAGTACCTGCCGCGCGGCGCGGGCGCGGTGTTCTCGTTCGACTGCGCCGGTGGCCGAGAAGGCGGCCAAGAGCTGATCCGCGGTCTGACGCTCTGGTCTCACCTCGCGAACGTCGGCGACGCGAAGAGCCTGGTCATCCATCCCGCCAGCACGACGCACCGTCAGCTGAGCGATGCGGAGCTGGAGGCGTCGGGCGTCCGACCGGGAACGATCCGCTTGTCGGTGGGAACCGAGTCCGTCGACGACCTGATCTGGGATCTCGAGCAAGGGCTCGCGCGCCTGCGATGACCGATCTCGAGCGGTATCAGGACCCGCTGACGATCCAGCGCTTGCTCCGCAGTGCGCACACGATCGCGATCGTCGGCCTGTCCCCAAACGAACTGCGCGCCAGCAACTTCGTCGGCCTCTACCTCAAACGCCACGGCTACCGGGTGATCCCGGTCAATCCCAGGGAGACCGAGATCCTCGGAGAGGTGAGCTACCCGAGCCTGTCGGACGTGCCCGTGCCGGTGGACATCGTCAACGTCTTCCGCGCTCCCGACGCCCTGCCGGCGATCGCCCGAGAGGCCGTCGCAATCCACGCCGGCGCCCTCTGGTGCCAGTTCGGGGTGATCAACGAGGAGGGTGCGCGCATCGCCGAGGAAGGCGGCCTCCAAGTCGTCATGGACCGCTGCCTCAAGGTCGAGCATGCCCGCTACCTCGGCCGAATGCACTGGCTCGGCTTCAACACGCAGCGAATCACCTCCGTCCGCAACGGACTTCAGTAACGAGCACGGAGAGCCTTGGTTTGGACCCTCCTCCGACCCTCGACGCCGCAATCTAGTTTTTGTTGATCGACATACTTGTCAATATGACATCTCGGTGATACGGTGGCCGGATCGTGACGGTCTCTGCTCGTAAGCGGGTCTCACCATCGGTCGATTCGGCCCGTGCCGGCTCGGCTGCGATCACGCGCGGGCGAGTGTACGCACGATGTTGTGCTCAGCGGCGGCCGATGGAAGCCGTCCACTCCTCCTAGGTCGGAGCGCCTGGGTCCGAGATCGGCTGACGCCATTGCGTCGGTCGCAGCTCACAACCGCTCCGCATTGACGTGGTGGGTCGCCCGGGGTCTTCCTCTCTCCTCCCTCCTCCGGGCGGCCCGCGGCGTCGCCGCACAGGTAACCATCACTCACGAAAGACGAGAAACCTCCATGGCTACAGCAACCCACAACGAAACCCACGACCATCCGGTCATCGACGTTGCCCTAGCGCCACGACGAGAGCCGTCCGGCGATCCGCTCGTCCTCGGCTTGCCACTCATCGCAGTCGGCGCGTTTGCGCTCGGGCTGCAGCTCGTTGGCTACGTCAGCGTCACCTCGAACGGCACCCCGCTTGCAATCTTGATCGCCGCCAGCGGACTCGGACTGCTGCTAAGCACCGCGTGGGCCGCAACCCTCCATAGCATCCCAGCCTCGAGCCCATGGGCCGCAGGTAGCTCACTGCCAACAACCGTCCTCGGCATCCTTGCGGCGTTCTTCCTCAGCTACGCGACACTGGTCCTCGGCCTCACGCACAGCTGGTTCGGTGTCGCGCCGAGTGACATCCAGCACACGGTCGCACTGTTCCAGATCAGCTGGCTCGCCGCGTTCGTAGTCCTATCGCTCGCGAGCGTGCGACTCCCTGCCGCGTTCACAATCCTGTTCGTCGCGTTCGCCGGCGCGCTCGTGCTGCTGCTCATCAACACGCTCGGACCATCCGTAACCGCGGGCAAGATCGCCGGAGTCGTAGTGCTCGTCATCGGCGCCGCAGCCAGCTACGTGTTCCTCGCGATCGCATCACGCGCGAGCAACGGCCCCGAATACCCGATCGGACGACCGATCGCCCACTGATCCTGAGCCAACGAGTGTCCCCCGGGCAGCGCGCCGGGGGACACCATCAGCGCCCGGTGGCCGACTGGCGAGCCGGCGGCCTGCAAAGCCGCTCACGCGGGTTCGACTCCCGCCCGGGCGTCTTCACCGAGACACGAACCTGTGAGGCAGCCTCACTCCGATGCAAAGTCGACCAGCGCATGGACCGGATGGGGCACGAGCGCCGCGCGTCCGCCCAGGTAGCTGAGCTCGACTAAGAATGCACAGCCCGCCACCACCCCGCCGCGGCCGCTGACGAGATCACACAGTGCGCGCGCGGTCCCGCCCGTCGCGAGCAGGTCGTCATGGACGAGCACGCGGGCGGCTTCGCCAATCGCGTCGCTATGTATCTGGAGCTCATCGTGGCCGTATTCGAGCGCGTAGCGCGCGCTGACCGTCGCGTGCGGCAGCTTGCCGGGTTTGCGCGCGGGCACGAACCCGACTCCGAGCGCTCGCGCCAGCGCTGCACCGAGAATGAACCCGCGGGCCTCGGCCGCCAAGACGCAGTCGACTTCGAGTGACGCAGCGTACGCCGCTAGCCCGTCGACCGCCGCACAGAGCGCGAGCGGGTCGAGCAGGACGGGAGTGATGTCACGGTAGGTGATGCCGGGTTTCGGAAAGTTCGGGATCGCCCGTATGTGCGAGCGCAGGTCGGCGCTTTCCCAGTTGCGATCAACGGCAGGAGCATTACGAGTCACACTGTGGAACTAAACCACGCCGGGGTTGCTGTTCCGTGCAAACAGGGTCGCGTGTCGCGGATCAGCCGCGAAGTTGCGGCGCCCTGCGGCGCTGACGCGACCGTCAGGCGGCTTCGCGCATCGCCCGCACAGCCTGGCGCGGGGAACGGCTAGTCGCGAAGACCGCCGAGGGCTCGTAGCCGCAGTGCGCCATGCAGTTCTCGCAGCGCGGGTCGCGTCCGCGACCGTAAGCCTCCCAATCGGTCTGCTCGACCAGCTCACGGTACGTCTTGAGGTAGCCGTCAGACATCAGGTAGCAGGGGCGTTGCCAACCGAGTAGTGAGTAGCTGGGAATCGCCCAAGCGGTGCAACTGAAGTCCGCCTTGCCCTCGAGAAAGTCCAGGAACAGTGGCGTGTGGTTGAGTCGCCAGCGTCGTCTACGTCCGTCGGCAAACGCCTCGCGGAAGAGCTCTCGGGTCTGCGTGACTCCGAGGAAGTGCTCCTGGTCGGGCGCCTTCTCGTACGCGTAGGCCGGCGAGATCATCATCGCGTCTACCTTGAGCTCGTCGTTGAGGTAGTCGAGCACGCTGCGCACCGTCTCGGGGGAGTCCTGCGTGAAGAACGTCGTGTTCGTGGTCACGCGGAAGCCGCGCCGCTTGGCCTCGGCGATCGCTGCAATTGCCTTCTCGAAGACACCGTCGCGGCAGACAGACTCGTCGTGGCGTTCGCGTAGTCCGTCGATGTGGACAGTCCACGCGAAGTAGGGGGACGGCTTGAACAGGTCGAGCTTCTTCTCCATCAAGATCGCGTTGGTGCACAAATAGACGAACTTGCGGCGCCGGATGAACTCGGCAGCCATACGGTCGATTTCGGGATGGATCAATGGCTCGCCGCCGGCAATCGAGACCATCGGCGCACCGCTCTCCTCGACCGCGCCGATCGCTCGCTCGACGGACATGCGCTGCCGAAGTAGGGCCTCGGGATGTTGGATCTTGCCGCAACCGGCACATTCCAGATTGCACTGGAACAGGGGCTCGAGCTCGACGATCAACGGAAAACGCTGGCGGCGAGCGAGGCGCTGACGGAGGATGTAGCTACCGACGCGGTAGCTTTGGCGGACTGGGACCGGCATTTGACTAGCAGCCTACTCGCAGTGGCTTGGGGAGCTTGAACTGAACTTCCTCTTCGGCGACCACGCGCTCGCTCACGCGGATGGCACCGAGGCCGGCCAGCGCGCGAATCGCGTCCTGGACGAGCGACTCGGGAGCGGAAGCCCCCGCCGTGATGCCGACGCTATTAACGCCGATCAGCATCGCCGGATCGATTTCCTCTCCGCGCTCGATGAGCTCGGCTCGTACACCAGCGCGCCGCGCGACCTCAACCAGGCGCCGTGAGTTCGACGAGTTCTGCGAGCCGATGACCAGCACCAACTCGCAGTCAGCAGCGAGCGCTCGAACCGCGTCCTGGCGGTTTTGCGTCGCGTAGCAGATGTCCGCCGAGGGCGGGACGCGCAGATCGGGAAAACGCTCGCGCAGGGTATCGACGACCGCCCCGGTCTCGTCAACCGCAAGCGTGGTCTGGGTCAGCACAGCGACGCGAGCCGGATCCTCCACAGCGATCATGCGAGCCTCTTCGATGCTGGCAATGACGCGCGTGCGTTCCGGCGCCTCGCCGACGGTGCCCTCGACTTCTTCGTGACCGTCGTGTCCGACGAGCACGATCTCGAAGCCCTCTGCGGCATAGCGCCGCGCCTCGGCGTGAACCTTTGCAACCAGCGGGCACGTGGCGTCGATAACCGCGAGCTGGCGTTCAGCGGCAGCGGCACGGACCGCAGGCGACACGCCGTGAGCTGAGAAGACGACCGTCGCTCCCGCTGGCACCTCGTCGAGTTCATCGACAAAAACCGCGCCGTCAGCCTCCAGGCGCTTGACCACGACCGCGTTGTGGACGATCTGCTTGCGTACGAAAATCGGCGCGCCGTACTGCTCGAGTGCTCGCTCAACGATCTCGATCGCGCGCAGTACGCCGGCGCACGAGGCCCGCGGCGCGGCGAGGATGACTTCACGCGACATCAGCGTCTGCGCCCAGTCGTCGATCAACCCGCAGGCCGCTCGGAGCGACCGGTAGGCGCGAAGCGAGGCCTGTGCAAGGCGAAGTGGACGGTGAACCTCGTGGTGGGGCGTGTCGAGTGCGACGCGCAGGATCACGAGCGGGCTTGCCACGGCTGTCTCGGCCAGCCACGCCGACTCCATGTCCACAGCGAGGGCGCCCGCCTGGGCGAGCTCCTGGCGTCCCTTGCCCGCAACGATCCGCTCGCTCGAGACGAGCGGACCGACGTGGACCCGCAGCCCGCCACGGCGAAGCACACCGGCCAGAATCGTCGGATCCGGACAGGGAAGCGTTTGCGCCGCACCACGCAATTCGCTCGCCAGAACGACGTCGCCCGGTTCGATACCTGTGTCGAGCGCACCACAGAATCCGACGAGCAACGCGGGGCGCGCGCTGGTGCACGCTACCCGGCGGGCGCGGCGCGGGCCAATGCCAATGCGCTCAACGTGAGCCCACGGAGCACCGGCGCGGGCGGCACGCGCTTCGATCCGCATCGGCGCGAGTACCCGTAGATCACTCATCGGGCGCACCGGGCGAGCGCCATGATCGGGAACAAGAGTCTATAGAGGTGGTAGTTGATGTAGAAGTCGCCGGGGAAGCCCGTCCCCGTGTAGTACGGCTCGTCCCAACTGCCGTCGTCTCGCTGGGACTCAACCAAGTAGCGCACGCCACGGCGCACAGCGAGCGAGCGCTCACCGGCCGCGTCAAGTGCAAGCAAAGCCCAGGCGGTCTGCGACGCGGTGCTCGCACCGCGACCGATCCACTTTGGGTCACGGTAGGAGCGCGCATCCTCACCCCATCCGCCATCAGGGTTCTGGTGATCCTCGAGCCAGCGCACCGCCTCACGCAACGCCGGCTCGTCAGGCTCGGCGCCGGCGGCGACGAGCGCGGGCAAAGCGGCACCAGTGCCATAGACGTGGTTGATCCCCCACCGACCGAACCACGAACCGTCGGCCTCCTGCGCCGTGCGAAGCCATTCCAGCCCGCGACGCGCGCTCGTCCGCTCACCGCGCCCCGCCGTCGCAAGCATCTCGACAGCGTGAGCGGTGACGTCGGCGCTCGGCGGGTCAATGACCTCCCCGAAGTCGCAGAACGGCAGCTTTCGCAGGATGCGCTTGGTATTCGCGGCGTCGAATGCCCCCCAGCCACCGCTTGTGTCCTGCATGCCCTCCACCCATTGGATCGCGAGTTCGATCGCCCGCTCCATGCGCTCGCGATCGGGGTGCGCTACGCGCAAGAGCGCCAGCACGACCTCAGCTGTGTCATCGACGTCGGGGTAGTAGTCGTTGGCGAACTCGAACGCCCAGCCACCGGGCTCGAGTCCCTCTCGGCGCACGGCCCAGTCGCCGCCTACGAGCACTTGCTCGTCGAGCAGCCAGTCCGCCGCGGCAACGAGCGCTGGGTCATCGTCGGCGACGCCGGCATCGCTCAGCGCGACGATCGCCAGCGCCGTATCCCACACCGGCGACTGGCACGCCTCGAGGCGCCGCACTCCATCGTCGATCGTGAAGCGCTCGAGGCCGTCGAGGCCGGCGCGCATCACCGGATGGTCGAGTGCGTAGCCCCGAAGGTGCAAGGCGATCAAGGAGTAGACCCACGGCGGCTGAATGCCGCCCCACGACCCATCCGCTTCCTGGCGTTCGACGATCCAGCGCTCGGAGCGGGCGAGCGCGGCGCGCCGAACGAAACCCACCGGGCGCCGCTCGTAAAGCCGCAGCGCGTGGCCAGCGAGCCACAGGCCCCAACCCAGCGCCGACGTCGGGCGCGGGGCGCGCCAGCGGAGCTTGCCGTGCAGTTCGTCGAGCGTGAACGGCAACGCTCCACAGGGGCGTTCGGCAAGCACGATCGTGAGTGCTACGACGGTCTGGCGAGCCCAGCACGCGAAGTCGTAGATCGAGAGTGGCCCGCGCACGGGCGCGAGCATCAGCTCGGGCGGCAGGGCCGGAACCTGCTCCCAGGGCCAAGCGCTGAACATGGCGAGCCAGATGTGGGTAAACACGCGCGCCCGTTCGATACCGCCGGCGTCGCGAACGAACGCGGCTGCTGTGCTCATGTGCGGAGCGTCGATGGCGTCGCCGGCAAGGCGTAACGCGACATAGGCCTCGATCGTCGTTGAGAGATCGCCCGGGCCGCCAAAGAAGTTGCTCCAGGAACCGTCCTCGCGTTGCTGGGAGCGGATCCAAGCCGCCGAACGCTCCGTCGCTGCAGCGCCGCGGATGCCAAGGAACTCGCGCAGCAGCAAATCCTCGGCGTCCATCGTCACGTTCGTCTCCAACTCCCCCTTCCACCAACCGCGCCGGTCCTGGAGCGAGCGCAGATGCTCGCAAGCGTGCGCAAGCGCGCCCGACACACTTGCACCAGCGTGCGGAAGGCTCTCGGCCAGCCGAGTCTCGACGACCCCCACAGTCTCAGAGTCCTGGGCCACACCGTAGGTATATCCGACTGCGTCGATTAACAACATGTAAGCGGCGGCCTCCTCCGGACGTCTAGGTCACTCGAACCCCTTCGTGCGTGGTTCTACATCACCGCCAAGGGGTGTATCCGGCCACCACTGACGCGCCGCGCGCCGGCCCGCGAGATCCATAGACACCGCGGCGTTGGCGCGGGACCGAGCCGCCGCTCTAGGTCACCGCGTGCCCGTTGGCCGTCAGCCCGACGTCGACGTTGCCGCGGACCGAGTTGGAATAGGGGCACACCTGGTGCGCCGCGGCGACGATGCGAACGGCCTGCTCGCGATCCTCGACCTGCGGCAGGCTCACATCGAGCACCACGGCGAGTTTGTACGTGCGTTCTTCGCCGGGCAGCAGACTGACGCGGGCAACGATCGACACGTCGCCAACCTCCGCATGTTCACGACGTCCGGCGGCGCCAATCGCGCTCTCGAAACAGGCCGCGTAGCCGACCGCAAAGAGCTGCTCGGGGTTGGTGCCACCGCCCTCGCCCCCCATCTGCACCGGGCTGCGCAGTTCGACGTCAAGCTCGCCGTCGGTCGTGCGGCCGTGGCCTCCGGCCCGCCCGCCGGTAACCGTAGCTTCGGCGGTGTACAGCACGTTCGCCATTTCGCCTCCGATCGTTTGATGTGCACCCGGACGGACCGGATTGTTCAGGTGTTCACGTTTCACGACAGCCTTGCTCGCGTGCATCTAGGCAGTCTGCGACCCCGCCGCCGGCGCCGCCTGCGATGCGGCGGCATGCGGGGCGAGATCGGCAAGCTCGAGCGGGTAGCGCGGCGGATGTTCGATCGCGATCGTCGATGAAACGCGCAGTTCCCCGTCAACGTGTAGCAACTCCCCGGATGCGAGTGGGCGCCAGCCTGGATCCTCGTCCATCTGCTCGCTGGCTAGAACGACGGCTCGCCTATCGTCGAGGTCCGCACTGTGGACGTGCATCGTGCCGCTGGCGCTGCGCTGCTCAAGCGTGCCAGCAGGCTGGCGTTCGAGCACATACAGCGGGTGCGTCTGCGGATAGCGAAGCGCCCAAAGCTCGTTGCTCGTGGTGAGAATCACGTTCAGCGCGAACACCGGCAACTCCTCGGCAACCCAGCGGGCAGCGGCGACCAGGCCCGCGCTCACGTCGCCACCATGGGAGTCTGTCTCCTTTGTGACGAGCGCAAAGAAGCGCTCCGAGTCGGTGTCGCCATGCACGAGACCGCGGTCGCTCGCGAGCCGCGCCTCGAGCTTGGGGAGGTTCTGTATCACGCCGTTGTGGGCCAGGAGGCGACCCTCCTGCTCGAACGGGTGCGTGTTCTCGGGCGTGAGCCCGCCGGTCGTGGCATAGCGGATGTGCGCAACGAAGGTCTTCGAGTGGACCGCTCGCCCCTCGCGCGCAAATGCGCGGTCATCAAAGGCAGCGATCGGCCGCTTGTCAACCCGCGGCGTCCCATCTGTGCCGAAATAGCCGAGGCCTGTGCCATCGGGTTCACGATGGCTTTGCGCCAGCAGGCTGTCTTCCGCCTCCAACAGCCAGAACGTCGCCCGCACCCGGTGCGGTGCCCCGGACATTCCGAAGAGCCGGCACATGCTGCAGAACGATAACCAGCGCAGCGCCCTCCCGAGGCTCGACGTCGAAGTTACCCTCCGCTCGCGACGTCGTTTCGCCAGTTGCTCGACCGTCGTCGGCGCGCGAGCTGTGCGTCTCAGGAGATGCCGCTGCGGACCGCCTGGACCGCCGCCTGTATGCGGTTGTCGAGGTGAAGCTTGGCGAGAATGCTCGCGATGTGGTTGCGGACCGTGTTGGTGCTGAGCTCCAGCTCCTCACCGATCTGCTGGTTGTTCTTGCCGCTCGCCAGGTGCGTAAAGATCTCGAGCTCGCGGCGTGTGAGTACGGCCCGGATCGCGTTCGCAGCGTTGTCGCTGCCGCTGGTGATGGGAATGTCGCGTTCGCGGACGCGTTGGAGGAGCCTCGTGGCGATCGGCGGCGAAATTGCGGTTTCGCCGGCGGCGGTCGCTTTGACTGCGGCCACGATCTGCTCGGCGGTGGCGCTTTTGAGAATGTAGCCGCTCGCGCCGGCGAGGATCGCTTCGACGACCTGGTTGTGTTCGCTACGAGTGAGGATGAGGATGCGCGTGGCTGGCGCGAGGTGCGCGAGTTGCTCGATCGCCTTAACGCCAGTGCTATCGGGGAGTTTGAGGTCGATGAGCACAACGTCGGGACGCGTGCCAACCACTAGGTCGACACCAGCCCTGGCGTTCGTCGCCTCGCCGACACACACGACGCCGCTCGCGGCGAGGGCCTGCGTGACCGCGCGACGGATAAGTTCCTCGTCGTCGACAAGAGCGACCGTAACAGCCTCCTGGTTGTCGGCGACTGCGTAATGTTGTGGGCACATCGGTCGCCGTTGCTCTTTGACCCCGTCTAACTAAAGCCGAGGCCGCAAACCTCCCGTAGCGCTAACGAAAATCGTTGTAGGTAGAAACCTACCACTTGACGACGTTGACCCAGGCAAACCGCCGCGGCGCATTTGGTTCAGTTGGACTGTTCTTAGTCCGAACGGACCGCCCAACACTGGCATATCGACCACGCAAATAAGTACGACAGGGCTATTTACATAAGCCCGGCGGCTACCTATGTTTGGGTAGACCTAATACAACCTTAACCAAGTGTGGGATACGTGGCATCGTCTCCTCAAGACCGAAGGGTCGCGTCGCACCGGTTCCCGGGGTGGCCGGCTCAAGGCAACAGGCGTGTCGCATTGGCCGCTGCCAGCGCGACACATAGTGCTGGAGAGGCAACTCCGGGCCGTGCCGTCGCTCCGAGCCCGTGCTCGATCCGTGCCTTTCGCGGATTTGCGTCGTCCGACGATCGGCTGAGCCAGTGACGAACGCAGACACCGAGCGCGGTAACGGGGCTAGCGCCACTTCGGGACGTACAACTGGCGGGCGCACCCCGCTGCTCCGAGAGAAGGCCAACCGCCAGGTGCGCGTGATGGTCGCCGACGTACATCCAGTTGTGATCGAGGGAATTCAAGCGCGTATCGCTTCCGAGACTGACCTGATGGTGGTTCACGGCGTGACCGATCTCGGCGCGCTCGCCAACGAGATCACGCTGCAAGAACCGGCGGTTACGCTAGTCGGCTTCAACATCTGGCAGACCGCGGACCCCGAGACCGCGCTCGGCCTGGTCCGAACGGTCGCAGTTCTAACCCGCGTCATCCTCATCTATGACCAGATCGATCCGCATCAGGCGTGGCGGGCGCTGCACGCTGGCGTCGTCGGGCTCATCAGCCGGACCGCCCCGGCCGACCAGTTCGTCTTCGCCATCCGCCAGACACTCCGCGACGGGACCTTTCTCGACCCTGCGATCCAAGAGGAGATTGCCGCTCTGGCCAGACACGAGGGAACCACAACGTCGATCTTGCTTACAAGGCGCGAGCAGCTCATCCTCAGATATAGCGCCGACGGGTTAGGCACCCAGGAAATCGCGGTACAGCTAGCCCTCAGCCCGTCCAGCATCAAGGCCGCGCTGCACCGGATCTACGAAAAACTTGGAGTGCACGACCGGCCAGCGGCGGTGGCCCAGGCACTGCGGCTGGGGCTCATCACATAAGCGGCAGGAAGACCCGGAGCCATGCTCCGACCATCCGGGGCTTGGTGGTTGCTCTCCCTCACATAGCGGCGGCCGTTTGCCGATACGAAAGTGATGGCGAAAGACATCCTCGCCGAGACGAACCTGGATCGTTGACGCCATGCCGGCATTTTCCGACGCCCGTCGCCACCGACTGCTGATTGCGGACGACGACTCGCTGGTCCGCTCCACGATGAGCATGTTCGCAATGGCCGCCGGCTTCGAGGTGGTCGGCGTGGCGGAAGACGGCGAGCAAGCAGTGGAGCTAGCGCCGGTGACACAGCCCGATGTTGCGCTGCTCGACGTTGACATGCCCAGCGGTGGGTTAAGCGCAGCCCAAGGAATCCTCGAGGTGGCAACCGCGACCGCCATCGTCCTGCCTTCAAACGACGAGCTCGAAGCCGAGGTTCGCTCGCTGCTGTTGGCCGGCGCGAGCGCGTACTGCCGCAAAGGTGTCTCACCGGAGGTCCTCGCCGACATGTTGAAGCGCTCGATCCATGCGCGAGCTGGCGATCCCCAACAACAACTCCAGTGTTGAACCAGTGTCGCCGCGACAGGCACGGCGCGCCGGACCCGCGCACCGCGAGGTAGCGCCTCCTCTAGGCGACGGCGACGCCGGTGCGGCCGCGGTGACGCTGCTCAGTCCAACGATGATCGCTCAGCTGCGGAAAACGCTGAGCGATGACATGCGCGAGCATCTCAGCAGCGGCTTTGCGACGGTGCTGCCGGGCCGCCTGACGGCGATCGAGAACGCGATACGTAGCGGCGATCGGGAAGCGCTTCGACACGCGGCGCATCTGCTGCGCGGCACGAGCGCGACTCTCGGCGCCAGCCGCTTGAGCGAGATGTGCCGGACGCTTGAACACGCAAACAGCGAAAACGATCCGGTCGTTGCAGAGAGCCAGATCACTCGCTTGGCGGCGGTAGCCGCTGAAACCCAGCGGGCGCTTCAAGACGAGCTGGTCTGAGAGCAAGGGCCGCCCGCCCCGGCGCACCGCTGGCTAGAGGATGGATGTCCCGGTTCATCCTCGCCAGCGCTAATCGACGACGTCTACGCAGCCCGGGCTAGTAGTGCTTCGACCCGCGAGCGCAGCTGCTCGGGGCTGAAAGGCTTCGCCAGGTATTCGTCCGCTCCCGCGTCAAGAGCCCGCTCACTGTCTGCGTCTTCGGCGCGAGCTGTTAACAGGATGATCGGCAAGGCCCGCGTCGCGTCGTAACTGCGTAGTAGCCGCGTGACCTCGTATCCATTTAGCCCGGGCATCATCACGTCGAGCACCGCGAGCGCGGGACGCCGCGCGAGGGCAAGCGTCAAAGCCTCTTCGCCGTCGTGCGCTGCAATGACGCGGTACCCGGAATGTTCGAGGCGGTAGACGACCAAGCCGAGCACGATCTCGTCATCGTCCGCCGCGAGCACTAGCAGGCCCTGGTCCCCCGCAACGGCCTCCATCAGGTTCGCCGCGTGTTCATCCGGCCACTGCCACCGGCAGCGCAACGCGAATCGATGTTCCCGAGCCTTCCTCTGTCTTGAGCGAGATCCTTCCGCCGTGGGCGTCGATGATCTCCTTGGCGATGCTGAGTCCGAGGCCCACGCCGGGAATCGCCTCGCGCGTGGCAGTACTGGCACGGAAGAACGGCATGAAGAGGTGGTCCACCTCACCCGCCGGCACGCCCACACCGGTATCAGCAATCTCCACAACGGCCCACTCGAGCTCGGCATGCAGCCGGACGTCGACGTGACCGACTTCGGTGAACTTGATCGCGTTGGAGATGATGTTGGCGACAGCCTGGCTCAGGCGTCCGTAGTCGCCCGCTATCGGCCCAACCGCGCGTTCGCCGGCCAGCCTGAGGTCAATCAGCTTTGCGTCCGCCGAGGGCTTTGCGGCGGCGATGCACTCGGCCAAGAGAGCACTGAGATCGACCTCGGCGATCTCGAGGGCGAGCTGCCCCGCCTCGGACTTACCGATCAGCAGCAGGTCACTCACCACGCGCAGCAGTTGCTTACAACTCGCGTCGACAATCTCGAGGCAACGCTGCTGCTCCGCGGTGACAGGTCCGGGCTCTCCTCCGAGCACGATCTCGAGGTATCCGCGAATCGCTGTCAGCGGTGTACGCAGCTCGTGCGAAACCACCGACACGAACTGATCCTTTAGCTCGTCAATCGCGCGAAGCCGCTCATTTTGGCCCATCAGCTCGACGGCCAGTTGCTCTGCCAGCGCCATCCGCTCGGCCTCAGCCCGGTTTCGCTCGGTGATGTCGGTCACGGCCCAAACCCGGCACGACACGCCGGCGACCGTCAGGCTGTCGCCGGCGACCTCGACGTCGATCACCGTCCCGTCCTTGTGCTGGTGGCGTCGAGTGCGGTCGGCAAAGCCATCACTCCCACCGATCCACGGTCCCGTCGGAGCCGCCGTGAGAAAGAAAGCGGTGAGCAACTCCACGTCCTCGGCAGGCACGAGGTCAACGATCCTCATTGAGAGCAGCTCCTGCTTCGTGTAGCCGTAGCTCTCGGCCAGCACGTAGTTGGCGGCGACGATCTGCAGCGTCGCCTGTTCGTAGACCAACATGGGTTGGGGGTTTTGCTCGAACAGCAGGCGAAACTGGCGCTCGCTAGCACGCAGAGCGTGGTGCATCCGCTCTAAGCGGGCGTTGAGCTTCTCGAGCTTGGCGATTTTCGCGGTCAGCCGGTTGTTGACCACCTGCAGGCGATCGCGATCAGAAGTCGCGGGAGCCGCCCAAGCGTGAGGCTTTTCTTCAGCACTCATTGGCGCGCTCAACGGCCTCGAAAATCTGCTCTCGCTCACACGGTTTGACCAGGAAGCGAGCACCCCCGACCACCATGTCGACCACCTCGCAGCGCGCGTCCGGCGCCTCCGGAAGTCCGTCGATCAGGCCATCCGAAGCCACAGTCGCATACGCACCTGCCGGATGAAAGATGCCTCCAACAAACGAGGCTGCTTCCTCTGCCCTGGCGAACGTGTTCACGTCTCTCGGCCCAGCACTCATGTCCTCGCCTCCTCATGATCGCAACGGACTGCTCTCACGGGGTGTCGTGGTTTCGGTAACTCCATCGTTTTCGGAAAAACGCGGGCATTCCTGCGCCAATCGACTGCTCGAACGGTCAGAAGTCCATTAGCCAAACGGCCAGGCGTTGATTGTCATAATAAATGTCGAGATGGCTGCCGCAACTCCACCAAGCGGCGCGTATAGCTGTCCTGAATGGTGTCCGATCGGACAGGTGGTCCCCGAGTTGGGGCTGAGCGCAACTGTCTTCAGACGTCGCGAGCACCTGCCGATTAGGTGGCCAGGCACAACGCAAAGCAACACTTTTGCGCGGCAGTAGTTGTCCGCTGAATGCCACCACCTACGCAAGGAGCAGCACGAGCAATGGACGACAACGCAGTCGAAATTCAGCAGAAGCAGCCTACGGGCCGCCCACGGCTCGTCATCGCCGACGACGACGAGATTGTGCGCTCGATGCTGGCCGCCCAGCTGCGCGACCTGTACGAATGCGTCGGCGCAGCAGCCGACGCGACGGAAGCAATCGCCCTCGTCACGGCCCTGCACCCCGACGTCGTCATTCTCGACGTCAAGATGCCCGGCGGTGGCGCGATTCGCGCGACCCACAAGATCCGCGACTGCTCGCCCGAAACCGCCATCGTGATCCTCTCGGTCGACGAGACCTGGGGCGATCTGATCGATCTCTTGAACGCCGGCGCCATGACATACCTGCGCAAAGGCATGGACGAGGCCACCATCGCCCAGGATCTCGAGGCCGCAATCGCAGCACATCGTGGCTACGCGCCTAGCGTGGCCGGGGCATTGAGCGAGACAAGCGCCGACGGCCCGAGCGCCCGCCGCAGCTTCACATCGGCCTGAGCGATCCTCCGTCACTGCCCAGCCCACGTCGACGGCGCATATCCGAGCGCCGCGAGTGCTCAGCAACGGTCGGCAGCGCTCATACTCGCTCGTTAGCGCCTTGTCCCCGCCGCTGGGCGCGAGGCGCTGCGCGAGCGCCACTAGACTGGCTCGCAGTGCCGAGGTTCTGCCGACACGGGACGGCCATCGAGTCCTGTCCGATCTGCCGCGTCAACATCGAGACCGCGGAGCGCTCGGCCGCACAGCGGGCCAAACGGCCAACCGTCTCGCGGCGAGCCTCGAATCCGGGGCGCCAGCGAACGCCAGCACGAACGCGTGGCGGCCTCACAATCCGCCATGAGAGCCGCGCCGAGGACGACGGCTTTCGCTCGACGCTCGCCCCTGGATTGCGTTCAACACCCGACGCGGAGCGCTTAGCCGAAGCCCTGGCGCGCGCGAGCGCGCGTTTGGGAGTGCTCAGTACCGATCCCCCGGGCCTATATGCCGAGGTCCGCAACGAGCCCGATCTGGAGGAGGCGAGTTGGCTCGCGTTGCTGATCACCTACCTCGGACCGCTCGACGGCGCCGACGATCCGTTCGCGTCGGTGCAGGCCGTTCGCACGACATGGCACGGCGAGGCCCTACCGCTGCTTCGCGAGGTCGCACTCGGATCGCGCACGTCCCATGACCCAGCGCGTGGGGATGCCACACTCCGCGCCTACCGCCGCTGGGCGCAACGCGCCGGATCGCAGGCCGCGGCGTTCACCGCCGACTCGACATGGACACCGCAGCGGCGATTCGAGCGCGTGTTTGAGCGCCTCGCTCTACCGGGATTGCAGCGTCGAGCTCGCTATGACCTGCTAGTTACGCTCGGAGCGCTCGACCGCTATCCGCTAAGCGCCCCGAGCCTGCTGCTGAGTGAGGACGATCCCGTCAGTCGTGCAGCCAAGCGCGTGTTCGGCATTGGCGACCGCTTGACGCTCGAGCACCGCGCTCAGGATCTGGCCAGCGCCGCCGCGGTACCGATCGAAGCGTTTGACCTCGCACTCGAGTGCTGGGCGCGCAACGAGTGGATCTCACTCGGCGTCGACGCGCGCGACGACGCCGTTCTGGTGCGCGTGCTCGCGGCGCTCGGCCGCTGAAACACGGGCACGCGAGCTAGATCAGAATCGCCCGCTCGTCGAGGTGGGCACCGACCTTGCGCTTGACGCGCTGCAACGCGTTGTCGACGGTCTTTGTGTCGCAGCTCAGCCGCCCACCGATCTCCTCGTAGGAGCGGCCATCGAGATAAAGCGAGAGGACCCTCGACTCGAGCGCGGAGAGCGCCGTTGAGAGGCAGCCGACGAGCGATCGGAGTTCCTCGGTCGAGACCACCCGACTTGCCGGATCGTTCACCGACGGGCCAGCGATCTGCTCGTCGAGGGTCGGCGCGTCCTCGTCAGCGCCACCGCCGACCGGCGCCGTGAATGAGACGTAGTGATTGAGCGGCAGGTGCTTGTTGCGCGTCGCGGTCTTCACAGCGGTGATGATCTGGCGCGTGATGCACAGCTCAGCGAAGTTGCGGAAGCTCGACTCTCGATCGGTGCGGTAGTCGCGCACGGCCTTGTAGAGGCCGATCATCCCTTCCTGGATCAGGTCGTCGGCGTCGCCGCCGGCAAGGAAGTAGGACGACGCCTTGAGCCGCACGAACCCGTAGTAGCGCGTGACGATCCGGTGGTAGGCCGTGGGGTCGCCCTGCTTTGCCAGAGCGATCAGATAACCGTCCTCAACCTTCGGCTGAGAATGAGAATGGCGGGAGATCAGAGTCACGAGCGTTCCTTTGTTATGCCTTCTCAGGCAGGATGGCTCAGTGACGCGCTCCTCCCCTGGCGTCAGCTGCGAATATGAATCAACCTAAACCTCAGGTTAAGGCTGATCTGTGGAGGAGATTAGCCGTTGTTATGGAGTGCTGTCAAGAGCTGGCGCGTTTTTGCAACACGGCGTACAGCAGCGCCGCAGCGGCGGCGCTCACGTTGAGCGAGCCAACGCGTCCCCGCAACGGCAGCTCGACAAGCACGTCACAACTCGCCATGACGCGTGGGCGCAAACCGCGACCCTCGGCGCCGAGCACAACCACGACGCCGCCCGAGTAGTCGGGGCGGTCGTAGGGCACCGCGCCCTCGGCGATCGCCGCGCCGTAACACCAGCAGCCACCGTCCTTCGCCGCGGCAAGGAAATCGGCGAGGTTGCGCGCCCGAGCGATTCGCAAATGCTCAACCGCACCGGCCGACGCACGACAGACGGCGGGCGTGACTTCCGCCGCGCGGCGCTCACAGATGACCATGCCGCTGACACCAACGCACTCCGCCGTGCGACAAATCGCGCCGAGGTTCTGCGGATCCTGGACCTCGTCGAGCGCGACCACAAAAGAGTCCTCGCCGCGCAGCAACTCCTCGACGCCGACGTAGGGAAAGCCGCCGAACTCGGCGCACACGCCCTGGTGCTCGGCCGACCCGCCGACACGCTCGATCTCGGCTGCACTGGCTCTGCGAACCGTGGTTGCCGCAAGCCAAGGCTCGCGCGCAAGGGTGTCGGTCGCGAGAATCTCGCCCACGGTCGAGGACCGCCGTCCGCGAAGCGCCTCGCGGACGGCGTTGCGGCCGTAGACGATCACGATACGTCCGGCCGGAGCCGGTCACTCATCGGCGGGCAGTAGTTCAAAGCCCGACGCGCTGTCGCGCACCGTCCAGCCGGCCTGCGCGATCTCGGCCCGTAGCTCGTCGGCACGCGCGAAATCGCCCTCAGCGCGGGCCCGTTCCCGCTCTTCGGCGAGCGCGACAACCTCGGCCGACGGCGCGGAACGCGGCCCATCGAACAGATTGACGAGACCCAGCACCTCGAGCATTGCGCGCAGGTCATCTTCCCCGACGCCCAGTTCGCGGCGGTTGGCCTCACGCACCCACTCCCACATCGAGGCAAGCGCACTCGGCGTGTTGAAGTCCTCGGCAAGGCAGGCGAAGAAACGTTCGCGCAGCGGCGCGAGCTCGGGTGGCGACTCGCCCGGCACGAGCTTGCGGGTGAGCTCACGCAAGCGAGCGACACCGCTGCGCGCCTGCTCGAGCGGCTCCTCGCCGTAGTCGATCGGCTGGCGGTAGTGGGCGGAGCAGAAATACAAGATCACCGCGTCCCGGCCATAGCGATCGAGTACGTCGTGGAGCGACGCGATATTGCCAACCGACTTCGCCATTTTTGCCGCCCCAAGCTCGAGCATGCCGTTGTGCACCCAGAAGCGGGCAAGCTCCGTACCGCGCGCGCAACGCGTTTGAGCAGCCTCGTTCTCGTGGTGGGGAAACAGCAGGTCGAGGCCGCCGCCGTGGATGTCGAAACCGTCGCCGAGCACGTTCTCAGCCATCGCCGAGCACTCGACGTGCCAGCCTGGGCGGCCGCGCCCCCAAGGCGCGTCCCAGGCGCTGTCCTCGCCGGCCTTATGCGCTTTCCACAGCGCGAAGTCGAGCGGATCTTCCTTGAGCGCGGCGCCTTCAAGGCCTTCGCCTTGGTCCATGCTGTCGGGATCGCGCCGCGACAGCGCGCCGTACTGCGAGTCGCTGCGCACGCGAAAGTAGACATCGCCATTCACCGCGTAAGCGTGGCCGCGGTCGACCAGCGCGTGGATGTATTCGATGATCGCCCCGATGGCCTCGCTGGCCAGCGGCTCGTGGTCCGGCCGGCCGAGGGCTAGTCGATCGGTGTCCTCGAAATAAGCAGCGGTCATCTCAGCCGCCAGCGCAACGCTCGGGACACCAGCCGCCGCGGCCGCTGCATAGATCTTGTCGTTGACGTCTGTGACGTTCACGACGAGCGTCACGACAAAGCCGCGGTACTCGAAGAAGCGCTTGAGCAGGCTGAAAACGACAAACGGCCGGGCGTTGCCGACGTGAATCCGCGCGTACACGGTCGGCCCACAGGCGTAGATGCCCACGCGCCCCGCCTCGCGGGGCTCAAACGCACGCACCTCGCGCGTGCGCGTGTCGTACAGGCGAAGCTCAGCCAACCTCGCCGGCCCGTCCACCTCGCAGCGTCGCGATTGCGATTACGGCGACGCCCTCCTCACGCCCAACGAAGCCGATCCCTTCGCCGGTGCTCGCCTTGATGTTGACGTCGGCGAGCGCAATACCGAGCACCTCGGCGAGTCGCGCCCTCATCGCCAAACGCGCGTCACCAAGCTTGGGCCGCTCCATCACGACCGTAGCATCAACGTTGACGGGCTCAAATCCGGCGGCTCGGACGAGCCCGACAGCATCGGCCAAGAGCACCAGCGAATCGGCCGCGCGGTAGCGCTCGTCGCTGTCCGGAAAGTGCTGGCCGATGTCGCCAAGCCCGGCGGCTCCGAGCAGCGCGTCGATCAGCGCATGGGCGAGGGCATCGGCGTCTGAATGACCGTCGAGCCCGCGCTCGGACGAAAGCTCGATCCCCCCGAGCACGAGCCGGCGCCCTGTGACGAGGCGGTGTGAGTCATATCCGATGCCGCTTCGCACGCTCACACGCCTCGACCGATCGGCTCCAGGTGGCGCGTTCGACGGGTGAAGGTCGCCAGCTCACCGACGCCGAGGCCTCCCAGTAGCGCGATCGCCTCGTCGTAACCGAAGCCGACTTGCTCGGGAAGATGCGCGTCGCTCGACAGCGCAACGACAGCGCCAGCCTCGAGACTCGCCGCGAGGAAAGCCGGAGCCGGATAGATCTCGCCAACCGGCTTGCGGAGCCCCGCCGTCGAGACCTCAACGGCGACCGCCGACTCGGCGATCGCTTCGATCGCCGGCTCGTAGTAGCGGCGCAGGTCGCCACCCGGGAGTGGCCGCGATCCACCCCAGACCTTGACGAGATCCGGGTGGGCGAGAATGTCGAAAAGACCGCTGAGAGCGGCCTGGGCGAGCGTCTCGAAGTAGCGCCGCCAGACGTCTTCTGGGCTGCGCCCGCTCTGCCAGATGTCGTAGTCGTCGTCGTCAACGGCAAGGTCGCCAAGGAAGTGGACAGAGCCGACGACATAGTCGAGGTCCAGGCGATCGATCAGATTCTGTGTGCGATCCTCGCGCCCCGGGATGAAGTCGACCTCCAGGCCAAGCCGCAGGTCGGTCTCTTCGCGCACGAAGGAGCAGTACGTGTCGACGTCGTCGATGGCGTACTGCCGCCAGAACGCGTGATCCCAGATCGTCAGCGCCTGTTGGAAGCGATAGACGTGCTCGGAGACGCCGAGCTCGGCAATGCCGGCCTCGCTTGCCGCTGCGCGGTAGCGATCGACGTTTGCACTCGTGAAGTACTCGCCGGCCGCGCGATCGAGGTCGTCCGGTCGCAGATGGACGTGGTAATCGGTCAGCACAGGGCGATTCAATCAGCTCGACCAGCAAGCAGCTGCTCGGCCACCAGCAGGTCGAGCGGCGTGGTCACCTTGAGGTTCTCGGCGGGCGCCGGGACAACACGTACCACGCCACCGGCCCGTTCGAGGAGCCACGCCTCGTCGGTTGCTGCGGCGAGCACGTGATCGGGTGCGTCAAGCGCGAGCTCGAGCGCGGCGCGCGTAAAAACCTGTGGCGTCTGCACCTGCCACAGGCGCGATCGCTCGAGCGTTCGCAGCACGATCCCCGCGTCGTCACACTCCTTGGTCGTGTCGGTCACAGGTGCTGCCGCGATTGCAGCGTCGACACCATCGAGCGCAGCGAGCACTGCTGCGATGAGCTCCGAAGTCACGAGCGGCCGCGCCGCGTCGTGGATCAGCACAGGGTCGCCATCCGCCTTGGCTGCCGTCAGCGCGGCGCGCACCGACGCTGAGCGTGTGTCGCCACCAAGCACACCCAAGCAGCCCTCGGGCGCACGGCCACCTGAGGGCAGCGCGACAACGATCTGATTGATCGCCGAGATCGATTGGAGCGCCGCGATGCTCCACTCGAGCATCGGCTTGCCGCACAACGCGGCGAACGCCTTCGGCCCGCTGGACCCAAGGCGTTCGCCGCGGCCGGCAGCCACGACGAGCGCGACCGCCATCAGATTCTCCGGCCGCTACCGACGGCTGCTGAGCGTCTCGCCCTCGCTCGAGCGCGACAGCAACTCGTCGAGGTAGGCCTCGGCCTCGGACTCGTTCTTGTCGAGCGCGTACATCAACTCCGACGCAAGAATCTTCTTGGCTCGGGTGTACATTTGCTTTTCGCCACTCGAGAGGCCCTTTTCGCTCTCGCGTAGCGCGAGGTTGCGGACGACCTCAGACAGCTCGTAGATGTCGCCAGTCTTGATCTTGTCGCGGTTGTGCTTGAAGCGGCGGTTCCAGTTCTTCGGCATGTCCGACACGTCGTCACGGAGCACGTCGAGCACCTTCTGGACGGTTTCCTCGTCGATCACGCGGCGCAGTCCGGCCAGCGCCGCGTTCTCCGTGGGCACCATCACCGTCATGTCGTTGTGCAGGATCTTGATCGTTAGGTACTCGCGCCGTTGGCCGAACACCTCCTTGATCTCCTTTGCCTGCACCTTGCCGGCACCGTGGTGGGGGTAGACCACATTGTCGCCGAGCTCAAACTCGATGAACTCGACTTCGACTTCGATCGCGACATCGCTGTCAGCGTCGGCTTGAGCTTCGACATCATCGTCATCGTCATCAACGTCGAGGTCGATTTCGGCATCGACGTCAACCTCGCTGGCGAGTTCCGGGTCGAGCTCGTCCTCGAGCAAATCTACGACTGGATCTGCTGCAGCTGCTCCGGAAATGGTGTCCTCCTCGATTGGTGTACCCACTAGGCGTGGGCTGAACAGGTCAAGTTTGTAGGTAGCGATCGACCAGGTTGATCTCCTGCAACCGGCGAAGGCCCTCGCGGATGTCCTTGGCGCGGATTTCTCCTACGCCCTCCACGTTTTCCAGCTCGGTGTCGCTCGCCGATAGCAGCTCGTCGAGGCCGCCGAACGCGTGCACGATGTTTGTGACGATCAACTTCGGCAGCCTCGGGATACGCCCGAGGATCCGATAGCCGCGCGGCGCGACCGGATAGTCGAGCGTGTTGAGCTTGCGTCCGTAGCCGAGAAGCTCCGCCAGCCGCCCGAAGTCGAGCAGATCCTGATGGCCGAGACGGCCGATCTGCTCGAGTACCGCTGCGAACTGCTCGTCGGTGCCAGCGGCGATGTAGTCGTGGACGAGCGCAGCCTTCTCGGCCGCGCTGCCAACCATCGTCTCCTCAAGATGCATTTCGATCAGTCGGCCCTCGTTGCCTAGCTCAACGATGTGCCGCTCGATCTCGACCGCCATACGGGTGACCAGCTCGGCACGTTGGAGAACGGTGAGGACGTCGTGCAACGTGCCGCCGCCCTCAAACTCGAGTGCCGTGAGTCGTGTGGAAACCTGGTCCAGGCGAGCGCGGTACTTGTCGAGCGTCGCGAGTGCCTGGTTGGCCTTGGCGAGTACAACCGGGATGTCCTCGAGGATGTATTTGATCGCCGTCGAGGTAGAGCGAGATCACCTCGCGTCGCTGCGAGATCGCGATCACAAGGGCGTCGGTCTGCTTCGCGACGCGCTCCGCGGTTCGGTGGCGCGTACCGGTCTCGACCGAGAGAATCGTCGGGTCGGGCATCAGCTGCACATTGGCCATCGCGATATGGGTCGCGTTGGCGTTCAGCGTGATCGCGCCGTCCATCTTCGCAAGCTGGTAGAGCAAGCGCCGGGCGAATAGTCGATATCGACCTTGATCCCGCCTGAATAGAGGAACGCCAGCTCGTCCGGCTCGCCGATCACGAGCAGACCGCCGGTGCCCGCGTGCAGGATGTTGTCGATTCCCTCCCGCAGCGCGGTCCCGGGCGCGACCATCTCGAGCGCCCGAACCAGTTTTGGCTCCCCTCGCGACTCGATGTCGTGTACGTCGTCAGATCGAGTCGCTGCCATGCTTTCGGCATTCTAGCGCGATTCGCCGGAAAGGCCCTCTGTTGGTGGGGTTTTTCTACTCGCGCCGGGGTCCGGCGCGGCCAGGATCAGCGTTTGGTGGGCTCACGCGCGAGCAGTTCGAGGCGGTTGCCGAAGGGGTCGTCGACGTAAAACCGCTGCGCTCCCGGCAGATCGCCGTCCCATCTGGGGGCGTGGCCGTGGCGCTCCAGGAGCGCCGCGAGCTCCTCCAGCGAGGCCGCCGAGTCGAGCGCGAGCGCCGGGTGAGCCTTGCGTGCGGCGGCAAAGGCCGGCTCCACGCCGACGTGCAGCTGCTGGCCGTCGCGCAGTCCGAACCACACCCCGCCGCGCGCGGCGAGCACCGGCGGCTTGGGCAGCTCGCGCAGGGCGAGCAGCTCGCCGTAGAACGCGCGCGCCTGCGCCTCACAGCCTTCCGGCGCACCGACCTGCACGTGGTCGAGGCCGACGATCACGCCGGTGAGCCTCGCGCGAAGCGGGCGGGCGCCGCCATCACGCGGCGGCCGCCCGGGCGACGCGCGGCGGGGACGCAAACGCCGTCTCGAGCGCGGCGCGCAGCGTCGCGACCTCGGTCGCCTCGGTGCCGCGCGGCGCGAGCACCGGGTCCAGGCCGAATCTGCGCGCCTCCGCGATGCGCCGCTCGGGGTGCGCGACCCAGCGCAGCTCGCCCGTCAGGCCGAGCTCGCCGAAGGCGGCGATCGGCGTCGGCGCGCCCGGCGGGCCGAGCGCCACCCCGCGCGAGGCGCTGGCGAGCGCGAGCGCGACCGCCAGGTCGGCCCCCGGCTCATCGACCCGGACGCCGCCGACGACGTTGACGAACACATCGGAGCCCGCAAGCGGCACGCCACCATGGCGCGCGAGCACGGCGAGCACAAGCGCCAAACGGTTGCGGTCAAGACCGTTGACGACGCGTCGCGGTGGCACCAGCTCGGAGGGGGTGACGAGCGCCTGCACCTCGACGAGCAACGGTCGCGTGCCCTCCATCGCCGCCAGCACCACGCTTCCGGGGGCGCGCGTTGCCGAGCCGACAAACCGCGCCGAGGCGTCGAGGACCTCCACAAGCCCGGCTTGGCGCATCTCAAACACCCCCGCCTCGTTGGTCGAGCCAAAGCGATTCTTGATTGCGCGGACGGTCCGGTAGGTCCGCTCGCGCTCGCCTTCGAACTGCAGCACGCAGTCGACGAGGTGCTCGAGCACCCGCGGACCCGCAAGCGCGCCCTCCTTGGTCACGTGGCCGACGAGGAACACGGCAATGCTGTGGCGCTTGGCGACGCCGACGATGCGTGCTGCCACCTCGCGCACCTGCCCGACCGATCCAGGTGCGCTGCTCAGCTCGCGCGCGTCGAGCGTCTGCACCGAGTCGATCACGCAGACCGCCGGTCGCTCGCGCTCGAGCGTCGCGATTACGGCCTCGAGGTCGGTCTCGGCGATCGCCGGCACCGCAAGTGCACCACTCGGGAGACGCTCCGCGCGCAGGCGAACCTGCGCGGTCGATTCCTCGCCGGAGACGTAGAGCGTGCGATGTCCCGCCTGCGCAAGGTTGCCGAGCGCCATGTTCGTGAGCGTGGACTTGCCGATCCCCGGTGCTCCCCCGAGCAGGACCACTGATCCTGGCACGATGCCACCGCCGAGCACGCGGTCGAGCTCACCGATACCGGTGCTCAGCCGCGGTGCTCCCGGCGCGTTGACGTCAGCCAGGGCGATCGGCGTGACCGCCGCGACACCGCCGCCGGCGCCGCCCCGTGCGCCAACACCCAAGCGCCCCTCCTCGACAAGCGAGTTCCACTCGCCGCAGCCCGGGCAGCGCCCATGCCAGCGATTCTCTTCATGCCCGCAGCTCGAGCAGACATGGATCGTCGTCGGGCGTGGCATCCCTCCAGACTACGCACGGCCGGGGACACGACTAGCCGACCGTCTGCAGGCAGCGTCCAGCGCCGCCCGCAGGCTACTTCTCGCCTTCTTCGCTTGCCTCGGCACCTTCGCTGAGCTCGGGTGTGCTCTCGTCATCCTCGCTCGGACCACCGCCGACGGCGACCGGCGTCTTGGCCTTCTTCGGCTTGACTATCGTCAGCCTGACCTCGCGCTCGTCACCCTCGGGTGCCGGATCGACCACGACCGTCGAGCCGGGCGGGAGCTGGGAACGCAGAACGAAGTCGGCAAGCGGATCTTCGATGAAGCGCTGAATCGCGCGCCGCAGCGGCCGCGCACCCATCGCCGGATCCCAGCCCTTCTCGACCAGCATGTCCTTGGCCTCGTCGGTGAGCTCGAGTTGGAGCTCGCGCTGAGCCATCGAATGACGGATCCGGAGAAGCAGAAGCTCGACGATCTGCTTGATCTCCTCGCGCTGGAGCTTGTGGAAGACGACAACGTCGTCGATGCGGTTGAGGAACTCGGGCCGGAAGACCTTCTTCAGCTCGCTCATGATTCGGTTCTTCATCTCGTCGTAGCTGATCCCAGTCTCATCATCGGAGACCGCGAAGCCCAGCGGCGTGTTGCGCGCGATTTCCTGCGCGCCGATGTTCGAGGTCATGATCACGATCGCGTGGCGGAAGTCGACGGTTCGTCCCTGCGAGTCGGTCAGCCGCCCGTCCTCGAGGATCTGCAACAGGATGTTGAAGACGTCCGGGTGGGCCTTCTCGATCTCGTCGAGCAAGAGCACGCAGTAAGGCTTGCGGCGCACGGCTTCGGTGAGCTGGCCGCCCTCGTCGTNNTACTCGGACATGTCGATGCGGACCATCGCGTCCTCGTCGCCGAAGAGGAACTCGGCGAGCGTTCGCGCGAGCTCGGTCTTGCCAACTCCTGACGGACCGAGGAAGACGAACGAGCCGGTCGGCCGCTTGGGATCCTTGAGCCCGGCGCGCGAACGGCGGATGGCCTTCGAGATGACCTCGATCGCAGGATGCTGGCCAATCACCCGCTTGTGCAGCTCCTCTTCCATGCGCATCAGCTTCGCGGTCTCGGCCTCGGTCAGCTTGAAGACCGGGATGCCGGTCCACATCGAGACGATGTCGGCGATCTCCTCCTCGCCGATCGCGGGACGCTCGCCGCCGGTCTCACCGGACTCCCACTGCTCTTCGAGCTCGTGCTTCTTGTTCGTCAGACGGCGCTCCTTGTCGCGCAGGTTCGCCGCCTTTTCGAACTCCTGGGCCTCGATCGCGGCCTCCTTGTCGCGCCTCGTCGTCTCGATCTCGAGCTCGAGCTCGCGATTAGCCGGCGGCGCCGTCATCGACTTGATCCGCATCCTCGAGGCAGCCTCGTCGATCAGATCGATCGCCTTGTCGGGGAGGAAACGGTCGGCGATGTAGCGGTCGGCGAGCTCGCCGGCCGCGGCCAGCGCCTCGTCGGTGATCGTGACCTTGTGGTGTTGCTCGTAGCGGTCGCGTAGGCCCTTGAGGATCTCGATCGTCTGCTCGACCGACGGCTCATCAACACGAATCTGCTGGAAGCGCCGCTCCAGTGCCGCGTCGCGCTCGAGGTACTTGCGGTACTCGTCGAGCGTCGTCGCGCCGATCGTCTGCAGCTCGCCACGCGCCAGTGCCGGCTTGAGGATCGAGGCAGCGTCGATCGCACCCTCGGCGGCACCGGCACCGACGAGGTTGTGCAGCTCGTCGATGAACAGGATGATGTCGCCGCGCTGGGTGATCTCCTTCATCACCTTCTTGAGGCGCTCCTCGAACTCGCCGCGGTACTTGGAGCCGGCGACCAGGGCCGCAAGATCGAGTGTGTAAATCTGCTTGTTCTTGAGCAGCTCAGGCACTTCGGAGTTGGTGATCCGCTGGGCGAGCCCCTCGACGACTGCGGTCTTGCCAACTCCTGGCTCGCCGATCAGCACCGGATTGTTCTTGGTCCGCCGCGACAGGATCTGCATGATCCGCTCGATTTCGATCTCGCGGCCGACAACCGGGTCGAGCTTGCCGTCGGCAGCGAGCTTCGTCAGGTTGCGCCCAAACTGGTCGAGCAGCTTCGAAGACTTCTTGCCCTCGGCGCCGGCAGGGCCTCCGGCCGCGCTCGCGCCAGCGCCGCGACCGCGGCTGGGCCCGGAGAGCATGCGGATGACCTCGTTGCGGATCTTCTCCGAGTCCGCGTCAAAGTCCAAAAGTATGCGCGCGGCAACGCCTTCGTTCTCGCGCACGAGACCGAGCAGAATGTGCTCGGTGCCGATGTAGTTGTGGCCGAGGCTGAGCGCTTCGCGCAGCGCCAACTCAAGCACCTTCTTGGCCCGCGGAGTAAACGGGATCTGACCGGAGGTGACCTCCTCGCCCGATCCGACAATGCGTACGACCTGGCCGCGCACTCGCTCCACCGTGATGTCAAGGCTCTCCAGCACGCGCGCCGCAAGCCCCTCCTCCTCGCGCAGCAAGCCGAGCAGGATGTGCTCCGTACCGATGTAGTTGTGCTTGAGCGTCCGCGCCTCTTCCTGCGCAAGAACGACCACCTGGCGGGCTCGCTCTGTGAATCGCTCGAACATATCTTGCAGCTTCCTTCCCGCTACTGGCGCTCGCTCGGTGTGGCGGTCCTGACGGTGCTATTTGAAAAATGGGACGCTGACGCTAGAACACTGCCCCAGTATTCGGCGTGGCAGGCCAAAACTGTTGAGCAGAAAGCTTCGATCAGCGCCACGCTCAGTCTACCAACCGGCGCAGGCATCCCGACGCAGCGGCTGGAGAGAGCGACTTCAGCGGTCGCGCATAGCGGGAAAGAGGATCACCTCGCGGATCGACTGCACGCCGCAGAGCAGCATCACCAGGCGATCGACGCCCAGTCCGACACCGCCCGTCGGCGGCATTCCCTGCTCGAGCGCCTCGAGAAACGACTCGTCGAAGGGCTGGGCGTCCTCGTCGCCGGCCTGCGCCTGCTCGCGCTGCGCGACGAACCGCGCACGTTGCTCATCGGGGTCGTTCAGCTCGCTGAAGGCGTTGGCAATCTCGATACCGCCGGCGAATGCCTCCCAGCGCTCGACGTAGCCCGGTTCGCTGCGGTGCGCCTTGGCAAACGGCGAGAGCTCGACTGGATAGTCAAAGACGAACGTCGGCTGCTGCAGCGTCGGCTCGACGTAGTGCGACAGGAGGTCGTCGACGAGCCCCGGCCAAGTGCGCCCGTCGGTTTCAAGCTCAAGACCGGCGGCGGCAATCGCCTCGACGAGGTCTGCGCGTTCACGCGAGACGCCGATGTCGAGGCCGGTGCACTCGCGAATCGCCTCGCGGAGCGTGGTCCGCTGCCACGGCGCGGTGAAGTCGACCGCCGGCTTCGGCAGCGCCTGCGTCGCGGCACTGAGCACCGCTTCGAGTCGCAGCGCCTGGTCCTCATAGTCAGAGTAGGCCTCATACCACTCGACCATCGTGAACTCGGGGTTGTGTCTCGGCGAGAGGCCTTCGTTACGAAAGTCCTTGCCGAGCTCGTAGACGCGCTCGAGCCCGCCGACGATGCAGCGCTTGAGGTAGAGCTCCGTCGCGATCCGCAGATAGAGTGTGCGGTCAAGCGCGTTGTGCTCCGTCGTGAACGGACGCGCCAGCGCGCCACCGTAGAGCGGCTGCAAGACCGGCGTCTCGACCTCGATAAACCCCGCTTCGTCGAGCGTTCGCCGGATCGCGCCAACGATCCGCGCGCGGTCGAGGAACAGCTCACGGGTCTGCTCGTTGGCGATCAGGTCGAGTTCGCGGCGGCGGAAGCGCGTCTCGACATCGCTCAAGCCGTGGTGCTTATCGGGCGGTGGGCGCAACGACTTTGCCAGCAGCGTGAAGTCGAGCACGCGTAGCGAAAGCTCGCCCCGGCGTGTGCGAATCGCGACGCCGTCAACACCGATCAGATCGCCGAGGTCGAGCGAAATCAGCCGTTCAAAGCGCTGCTCGCCGAGCTCGTCGACACGTGCGTGGAGCTGCAGCCGCCCGGAGCGGTCGACCAAGTCGATGAAGGCCGCGCGGCCGGCTTCACGTCGTGCCGCGATCCGCCCGGCGACGCGGTGAGCGACGCTCGTCTCCTCGCCGGCGGCGAGATCGCTATGGCCAGCGGCAACCTCGGCCAGCGGTTCTACGCCCGGGAACGCGTAGGGAAACGGTTCGATGCCCTCGGCACGTAGACGCTCGAGCTTGGCCCGCCGCGCGGCGAGTAGTTCGGCAAGGCCGTGATCTTCCCCGCTCACCGCGGAGAGGCTACTTGAGACCGATGTCGATCTTCGTGATCTTGAGCTTGCGCGCGGGACCGCGCGGGACCTGCACCGACACCGTGTCGTTGCGCTTGTGGCCGAGCAACGCGCGTCCCACCGGCGACTCATTGGAGAGCTTGTTCTCAGCCGGCTTGGCCTCGGCAGACCCGACGATCGTGTACTTCACCGATTTGCCGGTCTTCTCGTCCTTGACGTGAACCACCGACCCGACCTGCACGATGTCGGTCGAGAGGTCGTCGGCCTCGATTACCGTCGCCATGCGGAGACGCTCCTGGACGACAGCGATCCGCGCTTCGAGCATCGCCTGCTCATTCTTTGCGTCGTCGTATTCGGAGTTCTCCGAGATGTCGCCGAACTCACGTGCTTCCTTGATCCGCTCGGCAACTTCGCGTCGCCTCTCGGTGGAGAGCAAGTCGAGCTCGGATTGGAGCTTTTCAAGCCCCTCCGGGGTGAGAATGATGTCCTTCGGCATGTGCCTCTCGATCGCAGTTTTCGCGCCGGCGGCGCAAAACCACCGCCCGCCCGGCCGAGGTTTCAGCCACGCGTAAACGGTCGCGCAGTATAGCGGCCTTGCCGTACCGGTTAGTTCAACACGGCAAGCGCGGCCCTGCCTGGCCGTGCGCCGTGCCCGTCAACGCCTTGCGCCAGCAGCTCGCGCGCCTCCGAGAACGAAACGGCCTGTTGGAGATCTGCTTGCAGCGCTCGCATCAGCGGACGGTCGAGCTCGAGGCGCTCGAGGTACCAGGGGTAGAAGCGGCGCATGTAGCGCACCGCTCGCATCTCGCCGAGATGCTCGCTAGCGCGATCGATCACCCAGTGGAGCTCGCTGAGAACCTCGCCGTTGCTCGGTGGGGCGCTACGGCGTCCTAGCAGCTCCTCGAAGATCCAAGGGTTGCCGAGGGCCCCGCGGGCGAGCATCACGCCGGCAACACCAGTCGCCTCGAAGGCCTCGCGCGCGGCCGCCGCACTGTGCAGGGCGCCGCTGAGAATCACCGGCGCGTCCAGCGTGCGCGCGAGCTCCGCGGCGAGCGCATAGTCCGGAGCGCCGCGATGTCCGACAACGGCCGCACGCGGATGAAAACCGATCGCGCAGACGCCTGCCTCATCGACCAGACGGTGGGCCAGGCGAAAGCCGGACTGATCGCCCGCGCGCCGCCCGGAGCGGAGCTTTACGGTGACCGGCAGACCACTCCCCTCGTGTGCCGCGCGCGCGAGGGCAACCGCGCGATCACCGTCGTCAAGCAGCGCCGCGCCAGCGCCGGTCTTGCACACTTTTGGTACCGGACAGCCCATGTTGAGATCGATCAGGTCGGCACCGAGAGCAGCGACGTGCGCGGCGGCCGAGCGCGTCATCTCGGGATCTGAGCCGAACAGCTGGATGGCGACGGGCCCGCCGTGCCGCTCACGCTCATCGATCCGCAGCAGCTCACGCCAGGTGCGCTCGTTGCGGTAGTGAACGGCGCAACTGGAGACCATTTCAGAGACAACCAGCCCGGCGCCGTAACGGCGCGCTTGCAAGCGCACAAACCAGTTGCCGATCCCGGCCAGCGGCGCGAGCGCAACGCGGTTAGGCAGCTCGAGGCCGGCGAAGGTCCAGCGGTCGGTGAGGGCGGGCATCACTCCAGAGTAGTCCCCGCCCTCGCCCCAAGTCGCTTCAGACGTTGCGCTCCCAGACGATTTGCAAGCCTTTAAGCGTCAACAGCTCGTCGACGACATCGAGCGTCTCCGTGAAGCTCGGCACGATGTGATGAGCGAGCCCGCCGGTCGCGATCGCCGGCACATCGTCCCCGAGCTCGGCGCGCAGGCGGGTGATGATCCCGTCGACCTGGCTCGCGAAGCCGTAGATGATGCCCGAGCGCACCGCGTCGACCGTCGTCTTGCCGATCAGCGCGCGCGGCTCGTCCAACTCGACCTCGGGGAGCTTCGCCGCGCGCGTCCACAGAGCCTCGAGCGATATCTCCATCCCCGGCGAGATGATGCCGCCCAGATACTCGCCCGCTGCGGAGACGATGTCGTAGGTGATTGCGGTACCGAAGTCGACGACGATGCACGCGTCGTGATAGTGATCGTAGGCGGCCACGGCGTTGACCAGGCGGTCGGCGCCGAGCTCACGCGGGCTGTCGGTGCGGATCGGCATGCCGGTGCGCACTCCTGGTCCGACGACGAGCATCTCGTGTGCGAGGTAGCGCCGGGCCATTTCCGACCACTCGGGACCCAGTTCGGGGACGGTCGAGGAAATGATCGACGCATCGATCTGGCCGAGTTCGAGACCGCGGAGCGCGAGCAGGTTGCGCAGTGCCGCGCCAAGCTCGTCCGAGGTCGAGCCGCGGACGGTGGCAAAGCGCCAGCGCTCGAAGAGCTCGCCGTCGCGGACCGCCCCAAAATGGGTTTGCGTGTTACCGACATCAACGACGAGCAGCACGAGGCCAATTATGGGGCCAGTTCGAGCGGCGGGCCGGCCAGCCGGACCCCCTGCTCAAATCCGAGCTCCACGAGCGCGTTTGCGAGACGCTCGCCGGCGGGCGTCTCGAGTTCGAAGTCCAGCTCGAGCAACGGAATCAGGACGAATCGTCGTGTCAGGAGCTCTTCGTGGGGCAGCTGCAGCCGTGGCGAAGTGTGTTCGAGATCGCCGAGCAGGAGCACGTCGACGTCGATCAGACGCGGACCATGGATCTGGCCTGACTCGAGGCGACCGAGCTCGCGTTCCAACTCCTTGCAGACGTCGAGCAGAGCTTCCGGATCGAGCGCGGTCTCCACCTGTAGGCAGGCATTGAGGAACGCCGGTTGGTCGAGCACCTCGCCCACGGGGTCGGTGTCGTAGGTCGATGACGAGTGGAGCACGCGAACTGCCTGCGCCGCCAGCCCGTCCACCGCTCGCTGAAGGTTCTCGCGCCGCTCACCCACGTTCGAGCCGAGCCCGAGATAGCCGACCCGCCGCGGACTCACGCGACGCCGACGACGCTCACTCGGGCAGCTCGCGCCATACCTCGACCGAAACCTCCTCGACTGGCAGTGCGATCGGCGGCTCGGGCTTTGCGGCCTTGACCCACACAGCGTCGGCGCCAAAGTCCTCGATGATGCGGTCCGCAACCACTGTGCACAGCCGCTCGAGCGTCTTGTAATTGCGCTGTTGCGACACGAGCGCGACGAGCTGGCAGACCTCTGCGTAGTCGATCGTGTCCTCGACGCGGTCCGTTTCGGTGGCATCGGACTCGCCGACATCGATACGGATGTCAAACAGGAGACGTTGCCCCACTTCGCGCTCGGCAGCGCTCACGCCGACATGCGTGAACAGCGACAGGCCGGAGATCTCGATCGTGACGACGGTCTGCATTCCGCCGTGCGACTCGAGCTCGTCGCTCTCAGACTCGGCGTCTAGCTCTTCGTGGTCGTCGGCGTCGTCCATCGTCCGCTGACCGTAGCAGCCGCGACCGCCAGCGCGTCCTTGACTGGGCCGACATCGTGGACGCGAAAGACGCTTGCGCCCCGCTCGAGCGCCAGCACGCACGTGGCGATCGTCCCCGCGAGTCGCTCCGGTTCCCCGCGCCCGGTGATCCGCCCGAGGAACGACTTGCGCGAGGTGCCGATGACAATCGGCAGCCCGAGCACCGCGAGCTCGTCGAGCCGTCCGAGCAACGCGAGGTTGTGCTCGACCGTCTTGCCGAAGCCGATACCGGGATCGATCATGATCTGCTCGCGCCGGACGCCGGCGGCAAGCGCGAACCGCACCCGCTCATCGAGGAAGGCACACACCTCGGCGACGACGTCGCCGTAGCGTGGCTCGCGTTGCATCGAGCGGGGCTCGCCGAGCATGTGCATCAGGCAGCAGTAGACGCCGCGCGCAGCGACCAGCTCGGCTAGCGCCGGCTCGGCGCGAAATGCCGTCACGTCGTTGACGTAGCTCGCGCCAGCATCCAACGCGGCCTGCGCGACCGCAACCTTGGAGGTGTCAATCGAGATTGCCGCCTCGATGCCAGCGGCGCGAAGACCCTCGATTACCGGGACGACCCGCGCCAGCTCTTCTGCGACGGGCACTGGCTCGGCACCGGGGCGCGTCGACTCGCCACCGACATCAACGAACGCCGCGCCGTCGGCCGCAAGGGCCAGCCCGTGGGCAATCGCAGCGCTCGGCTCGAGGAACCGGCCCCCGTCCGAGAATGAGTCGGGCGTGACGTTGAGGATGCCCATGACTCTGATGCCCGCGTCCACGCAGGCATCGTGCCAGAGCTCGAGCCTAGGCCCTCAGATCAGAGCTCGGGGCGGTGGGGATCCGAGCCGCGCAGCTCGGTCGTGCCACCGGCGAGTCCCGGACGGCGCAGCGGGCGCTTGGCCTCCGGTCGAGGACGCTTGGGCTCAACCGGCGCGTCGACGGGCAGAGCTGGCGCGCCCACCTCGTCGGGTCCGAACGCCTCGGCCTCGTCGGCACCGGCGAGCAGGAGCTCGAACTGCTCCTTTTCGATCGTCTCGCGCCGCACCAGGATTTGGGAGATCGTGTCGAGGCGCTCGCGATGGTCGTCCAGCAGCTTGCGGGCGCGCTCATGGGCGCCTTCGATGATCCGCCGAACCTCGTCGTCGATCTCGCGGGCAATCTCGTCGGAGTAGTCGGGCTCGGTCGAGAACTCACGGCCGAGGAAGGGCTGCCCGTGGTCGTGGCCGAAGACGCGCGGGCCGAGCTTCTCGCTCATCCCGAAGCGCATGACCATCTGCTTCGCAGTGGCTGTGACCTTCTCGAGGTCGTTCGAGGCTCCAGTCGTGATCTCGTCGAAGACGATCTCCTCGGCAGCGCGGCCACCGAGCGTCATCGCCATGGTGTCGAGCAGTTCCGCGCGCGTCGTCAGGAAGCGATCCTCGCTGGGCATCGAGATCGTGTAGCCGAGTGCACGTCCCCTTGAGATGACCGAGATCTTGTGCACCGGATCGGCGTGCTCGAGATAGTGGCCGACGATCGCGTGGCCCATTTCGTGGTAGGCCGTGATCAGGCGCTCCTTCTCGCTCATCACACGAGTCTTCTTCTCGGGTCCCGCGATCACTCGGAGAATGCCCTCCTCGAGCTCGATCTGCGTGATCTCACGCTTGCCATGGCGCGCTGCGAACAGCGCCGCCTCGTTGATCAGGTTCGAGAGATCAGCACCGGTGAACCCCGGTGTCTGGCCGGCAAGCGCGTCGATGTCGATCGCCTTGGCGAGCGGCTTGCCGCGCGTGTGCACCTCGAGGATCTTTGCCCGGCCCTTGCGATCGGGACGATCGACGGCGATCTGACGATCGAAGCGGCCCGGACGCAGGAGCGCCGGGTCGAGGATGTCAGGCCGGTTCGTGGCCGCGATCATGATGATGTNNGCTCGCGCTCGTCGTGACCGCCACCAAGGCCGGCACCGCGGTGACGCCCGACCGCGTCGATCTCGTCCATGAAGATGATGCAGGGGCTGTTCTGCTTGGCCTGGTCGAAGAGGTCGCGCACGCGTGACGCACCGACGCCGACGAACATCTCGACAAAGTCCGATCCGGAGATCGAGAAGAACGGCACACCGGCCTCGCCCGCGACGGCACGAGCGAGCAGCGTTTTACCGGTCCCCGGGGGCCCGAAAAGCAGAACGCCGGTCGGTATTCGCGCGCCGAGCGCTTGGAACTTCTTCGGGTTTTCGAGGAAGTCTTTGATCTCGTGCAGCTCTTCGACCGCCTCGTCGACGCCGGCGACGTCACGGAACGTGATCTTCGGCGAGTCGGCAGAGAGCCGCTTGGCACGCGACTTACCGAAGGACATAACCTTGGAGCCGCCACCCTGGAGGTTGTTCATCAACAGGAACCAGAGGCCGAAGAAGATGATGAAGGGGAGGATCGAGATCAGCAGCGAAGGCCATTCGCTGGTGCTCACCGGATCGATGTTGTAGGTGGTGCTCGGCGAGTCCTTCTGGATCTCGGCGAACAATGTGCTGATCTGGTCAGGACCGGCGAAGCCGACGGTGAACTTGGTTTTTGCCGCGTTGTTCTCCGTGACATCGATCTGGTTGCCGGAGTCCTTGACCAGCACCGACGCGACCTTTTGGTCAGGAATCAGCGTCTGGGTGAGGTTCTGATAGGTCGGCGGGGCGCTCCCCGAGGCCGAGCTCGGAATCAGCCGCGAGACGAAGAACGCCAGCACGATGACCAGCAGGATCGGGAAGAGGGCGCCTCTGAAGACGCGGTTCATCGCTGGCTCCTGGTAGCTCTCATCGCAGTGGAAGTCAGGCCAAACAAGGCTCTCAAGCCTACCATGGCGCCTGTCGATCTCTGGACGGTTGAGCCCGAGTCCACCCTGCTTGCAGCCTTACCGGAGCGCTCAATGCTCGGCAAGTGCGGCCACAAACGGGAGATTACGGTAGCGCTCGGCGAAGTCGAGGCCGTAGCCGACGGCGAAACGGTTGGGAATCTCAAAGCCGACGTAGCGCGTCGGCAGATCGACCTTGCGCCGCTCGGGTTTGGTCAGAAGGGCGCAGACTTCGACGCTCGCCGGGTCGCGTGCACCAAGGCTGCGCAGCAGATATTGCAGCGTTAGGCCGGAGTCGACGATGTCTTCGACGATCAATACCTCGCGCCCAGCGATCGGCGCATCAAGGTCTTTGAGGATGCGCACGACGCCTGAAGAGTCCGTTGCGGAGCCGTATGAGGCGACCGCCATGAAGTCGAGTTGGCAGGGCACGTCAATCTCTCGCATCAGGTCGCTGAGGAAGAGCACGGCGCCCTTCAGCACGCAGATCAGCAGCAGGTCGCGCCCTGCGTAGTCGCGGCTGATCTCGGCGCCTAGCTCGCGTACACGCCGCTGGAGGTCCTCGGCACTCACGAGCACCTCGCCAAGCTGCGAATCGTCCATGCGCTCGGCCAGTGTATTGCCGGGCTCAGTCACGACGCGCGGTGAGCACCGCGACGCGCTCGGTGTCGCTGCGAACGCGCACCCGCTCGGCGGTCGCCACGCCGGGAACCCAGACGATCTCGCCGGCACACGCTACGACAGGGATGTGCCCGCGCTCAGACCGCGGCAGGCGCCGGTCGGTGAACAGATCGGAGAGTGTCTTGGCCGCCGGCAGGCCGACTGCGCGCACCCGATCACCGGCGCGCCAGGCCCGCACCGTCAGCTCGCCCGGGGCGAGCAGGTCGGCATCGAGCACGCCGACACTGCCGTCGCTGCGCAGACACTGGAGGGCCCGCTCGCCCGCGAACTGGCGTAGCTCCGACCGAAGCGTCCAGGCGCCGAAGCCGGCCGTCCCTGGGAGCTCGAGCGCAACCTCGGCCGGTGCTGGGGCGCGGTCACGGCGGGCGAAGCGCAGGATGCCGTACTCGACAATGGCGCAGACACCGCCACCGACATCGAGCTGGGCGCTGCCGCCGCGGGGCGCCAGCGCGCACAGCTCCTCGACCCGCCCGCCGACGCCCGGAATGAGCACTCCGCCAGCATCCTCCGCCAGTCGCACGACCACCAGCCGGGCGAGCGCCGGGGGGAGCAGCCCGAGCTCCTCGAGCGCGATCTGCGCGCGCCCGGCAAGCGTGCTGGCGAGGACCTCGTCGAGCACGGCGGCCTCCTCGCGCAACAGTTCCGCGCTGCGCAGCACGTTCGCCTCCGCGGCCGGATGTACGCGTCGCAGCTGCTCGATCAGACCATGTCGCACGCGTCCGCGCGCGAAGCGTTCGTCGCTGTTGCTCGCGTCCTCGCGCCAGTCAAGGCCGCGTGCGCGGCAGTAGGCGGCTGTCTCCTCGCGCGTGCTCGTGAGTAAAGGGCGAATCAGACGTCCGTCGCGCGGCGCCATCCCGAGCAGCGCGCGACGGCCGGGAGACGCCGCGAGGCGATAGAGAACAGTCTCGATCTGGTCAGAAGCGGTGTGGCCCGTCACAATCTGCGCGCCGCGCGCGAGCGCGAGCTTGCTGGCCTCGCCGTAGCGGATGTCGCGCGCCCAGGCTTGGAGGTTGCCGCGCGAAGGCGGCAGGCCCGCGCGGTGGACGACGCATTCGACGCCGGCCTGCGCGCAGAGCGCCCGCACGTGGCGCTCGTCGGCTTCGGACTCGGCACCTCGCAACGCGTAGTTGACGTGCAGCACGGCCAGCGTCGCCGCCCCACGCAGCGTCACGATCACATCGAGCAGGCAGACCGAATCGCGCCCGCCGGATACGAGCGCGATGTGGCGATCGGCACTCCCCAACAGGCCGCCGGCCTGCACACGCTCGAGCACGCGGTAGCCGTCGGGGTGTGCTGGCCCGCTCACCGCTCATCTGTACTGCGCGCACCGATCGTTGTCAACCATCGCCAGGCTGCTCTAATCCGCCGCGTGACTGACGAGCCGCGCGCCATCCACATCCACCCCACGGCGCCGCTCGCTGAGCGGGTCCTACTTCCTGGAGACCCGGGTCGCGCGCTGGCGCTGGCGGGAGAGCTGCTTGACCGGCCGTTGATGTTCAACCACAACCGCGGTCTGTGGGGCTACACCGGCGACGCTGCCGACGGCAAGCCGCTGACGATTCAGTCGACGGGAATGGGCGGTCCGTCGGCGGCGATCGTGCTCGAGGAGCTGATTTCGCTCGGGGCGCGGAGCATGATCCGTGTCGGCACCGCGGGCGCGCTTGACGGTTCGCTCGCGCTCGGCGAGCTACTGATCGTCGAGCAGGCGCTCGCCGCTGATGGAACCAGCCGGGCACTAGAGGCGGGCGATCGGATCGCGGCGGATCCACACCTGGTCGCGGCACTGGGCGCCGCCGCGCCGGAGGTGCGCAGCGGGGTGATCGTCTCGAGCGATCTGTTCTACGAGCTCGATGAGTCGCGGTTTGACACCTGGCGCGCCGCCGGCGCGTTGGCGGTCGAGATGGAGGCCGCGGCGCTGTTTGCCGTCGGTCAGCGGCGCGGGGCTGCGGTCGCCTGCGTGCTGGCGATCACTGACCTGCTCGGCGAGGAGCGCGAGCGCATAACACCCGCGGACCTCGCGCAAGCCGGGCTCGCCGTTGGACGGCTCGGCGCGGCCGCCCTCGCTTAGTCGCCCTTGCCCTTCTTTTCCTTGCCGCCTTTGCCCGCCTTTGCGGCCTTGGCAGCGAGCAGGAACTCCGTGACGTCCGGACGTTCCTGCTCAGCGGCGGGCGGCGGGGAGGCCTGTGGCGGCGGCGTAGGCCACTCGTCAAGCCGGCGCGTTGCGGCGCTGAGCTCCTGCTCGATCGCCTCAAGACGGTGCGCTGCCGGCGCGGCCTGATTGCGCAGGCCATCCTCAATCCGCCTGAGTGCGTCCTCGATCGCGTCGAGGCGTGCAGCGAGCGCACGCACGCGGCGGGTCAGCCTTTCGACATCAGCCGCGCTCGGGATGCCGAGCAAGCCGATGGCAGTCTCCTGGGCCTGGGCCGCCTTGCTTCGTGCCTCGAATGCGTGTCCGATCGCCGCGGCCAAGGTCGGTGTGTCTGTCAGCTCCTGAACGAGCTTGCCTAACAGCTCCTCACCACGAGCCATCAGCCGTTCGCCCAAGCCGTCACTCCACTCGGTCTCGCTCATCCGCTAAGGGTAGGTCATCGCCCCTCGCTGCGGACGCGCGCAGCGGCTCGTCCAGGAAAGCGCAAGGGAACGCCGCGGAATGCGTCGCTCTGCCGACGTTTGAAATTCCCTCGAACAGTGGGGCAACTTAGCGGCGTAAGCTGTGTTCTACTCGGTGGGGATCGCCGCGCACGCGGCGAGACAAGCTAGAGGACTGGCGCGCTCGCGCCGGGACAAAAAGAGGAGGCTCCATGTCGATGCGTTCGCTTCGCGTGGGTCAGGTGCTCGTATGCGTCATCGCGGCACTCGTACTCACGTCCGCAACAGCCCTGGGCACGACACCGCCCCCACCGACGGCAACGACCGGGACTGCCAGTTCGATCGAAGCCCAGTCGGCGGTGATCTCGGCCACCGTCAACCCTGAGGGCGCGGCGACCGAGGCTTATTTCCAGTATGGGACCAGCACCAGCTACGGCGCCGAGTCGGCTTCGGCGGCGGTACCCGTTGGCAGCAAAGGAGTCGTAGTCGCCGAGGCGATCTCGAGCCTCATCGCCAACAAGACCTACCACTACCGCATCGTCGCCGTGAACGCCAACGGAACGACAACGGGACTCGACGCCACCTTCAAGACGACCAAGATCCCGCTGTCACTGGCGATCACAGCCGATCCCAGTCCCGCGACCTACGGCGGTGTCGTGGTGGTCGAGGGCACGCTGGCAGGCACCGACAGCGGTAACCAGCCGGTCGCGCTGCAGCAGAACCCGTTCCCCTACACGGCCGGCTTCACACAGCTCGGCAACACCGAGCTGACGGATGCGACCGGGGCTTACGCGTTCACGATCGGGTCGGTGTTGATGAACACGGAATACCGCGTCGTCAGCCTGACCACACCGAGCGTCATCTCGGGCGTGGTCGATGAGGGCGATGCGATCGCCGGCACCCTGGGCTCGCACGCGCTCGGTAGCCACGCGCATCCGAGGGCGCGCTTCACCGGGACCGTCGCACCCGGTATCGAGACCGACGCAAAAATCGCGATCGAGAAGCTCGACGGCACGGTTTGGAAGCTCGTCGGCGGCACGCTCACCTCGAACTCGGATCACAACGGCGTGGCGACGTTCAGCACGGTTGTGCACTTCCGCCACGCGGGCTTCTTCCGCCTATACGTACAGCCGGTCGACGGCGCTCACGTCTCAGACACCAGCGCCCCGATCTACGTCCGGGGCTACCCGAAGGGCTGACGCAGGCTTGATGGTTCGCGCCCCGCGCTACACGCGGGGCGCGAACAGCTCGCGCGCGATCACGATCCGCTGGATCTGCGCGGTGCCCTCGTAGAGCTGCATGATCTTGGCGTCACGCATCAGCTTCTCGACCGGATAATCCTTGATGAAGCCGTAGCCGCCATAGACCTGAACCGCATCGGTCGCAACCTTCATGGCGACGTCCCCGGCAAACCGCTTGGCATGCGAGGAGAGCAGCGTGTTGCGCTCACCATGGTCGAGCTGCACCGCTGACTTCCAGACGAGCAGCCGTGCGGCCTCGATCTCTGTCGCCATGTCGGCGATCATGAACTGGATCGCCTGGTGCATCGCGATCGGCACGCCGAACTGGACGCGCTCCTGCGCGTACTGGACGGCGAACTCGAAGGCAGCGCGCGCAACTCCTGTAGCCATCGCCGCGATGTTAGGTCGGGTCCGATCAAGCGTCGCCATCGCGATCTTGAAGCCGTCGTTCTCGCCACCAATTCGGTGATCGAGTGGCACCTCGACCTCCGGGAAGGTGACGGTCGCCGTGTTCGAGGCCCGCTGGCCCATCTTGTCCTCGTGCTTGTCGACGATCACACCGGCATCGCGAGGGACGACAAAACACGAGATCCCGCGATGCCCGGCGTCGAGATCGGTCTTGGCGTAGACGGTATAGAAGGTCGCGTACCCGCCATTGGTGATGAAGCACTTCGAGCCGGTGATCACGTACTTGTCCTTGTTGCGGACCGCGCGTGTCTTCATCGCCGCCACATCGGAGCCGGCATCGGGCTCGGTCAGGCAGAACGAGGCCAGCAGCGGTTCGGCGGTGAGACGCTCGACGTAGCGCCGCTTCAACTCCTCGGAACCGGCGAGCAGTAACGGAGCCACGGCAAGGCTGTTGCAGCCGATCGAACTCGAAATGCCCGAGCAGCCCCAGGACAGCTCTTCGTCGATTACCACGCCGTCGAGATAGCCAATGCCAGCACCGCCGAAACGCTCCGGGACGTGGTAGTTCATCAGCCCCAGTCCCCACGCCTTCTTGATGAGCTCGGCGGGAAAGGTACTGTCGCGATCGTACTGCCAGGCGACCGGCCGAATCTCCTTTTCGGCGAAGTCGTGAGCAAGATCGCGCAGCGCGAGCTGCTCGTCGTTCAGCGTGAACTCAACCACACGAGCCGCGCCGCGCTACCAACGGACAGGTCACCCGCTAGAGCCCGAACAGTCGGCCCGCGCCGCTGAGGAGGCCGCTGAAGGGCTGCGAGCTCTTGGGAGCGGTGACCGTCTCGGGCGAGTTGAGGTCGCTGATCTGCGCGTCGCTCGTGAACGACCCGGCGGTGACGCCGTCGAGCGCCGATTGCGCGGCGGGCGGCACCGTGAACGAGAGCGCGAATCTGACCTCTCGCAGGATGTGATCGCTCGTGCCGGTGTAGAGATCGAGCTGCGCGGAGCTAACAGCCGACGCCAGTTCGCTCAGGTTGGCGCCGCTGAGGATGCTCGAGGCCTTACTGCCACCGACGCTCTTTGCGAGCGTGCCGATGTCCGTCACCAGCTTGGCGATGTCGACCTGCGCGCTCAGGTGCTCCGTGGCGACGCCGCCCACGGTGGCGCTGCCGACGATCTTCGGCGTGGTCAGCCAGCTCAGTGGCTCGATGTCGAGTCGTGAGAGGAGGCCCGCGGCGCCACTCGGCCCAGTTGTCGTGGGCACCGACTCTGCGACACCGCTCGCCCCAGTAGACGCTGGCAGCGGCGTCGCACCGGAGCCGAGCGAGCCCGCCGGCAGCGCGTAGTAGGTGCCGCCGAACTCGATGTAGAGCTTCTGTCCTGTAGCGAGGATGCCGAGCGGGATCGTCGTGCTGCCCGCCGTGACCGTGGCGCTGAAATCAAACGCGATCGAGCCCCCACCTTCGGTGAACGGACCCGACGCGACCACCGATATCGGCTTTCCGCCGAGTGCCTTGAGCCCCTTGAGGTCGGCATCGAGGGTGAGCGAGAGGACGCCAGAATGGATCTTGCTAACGCCCGTGGTAAAGGTCTGCGAGAGCAGCTTGGTCGGGCTCGACGCGGGCGCGCTCGAGCCACCGCAGGCAGCTATCCCGAGCACCGCGGCTACGACGGCGCCCACGACGCCCGCGCGCTGCACGCCGCGTCTGCGCTGCACGCCGCGTTGCAAGACGGCTTGACAACTGGCTCGCACGGTGGCAATCGACACTACCATGAGGATTGTGCGGCCGCTCGCCATGGCGGGCTGCGCGGCGGCGCTGCTTGGACTCTGCGGCGGTGCTGGTGCGTCTGCCACGAAACGCCCGGACCCGGGGAACCGGATCCGCTATAGCTCGCTCGAGCTGGTGCTCGACAGCGGTCACGTGCGCGCGAGCCCGCTCGGCGCGCCGGTCGCCGGCGGGTCCGGCTCTGGCCGGGTCGCGGCCGCGACGCTCGCCACGACCCCAACGACGCCGGCCGTTCCGGCTGCCGGAGCAGCGGCCAAACGCGGGCTCGGCTTCGCGCGCGCGCTGACCGAGCTCGCCGCCCGCAGCGAAATCACGCCGGCCCTAGAAATCGAGGACAGCAGCGCGTGGAAGGCCGCCGCTAAGGCCTTGAAGAGGCTGTCGGGGACGCGCAAGACCGAGCTCCGTGCTGTGGTCAAAACGCTAACGACGATCGCGCGGGCCGGTGAATTGACGCCCGCGCGACTGCCTGCCCTGGTGCTGACATTGCAGAGCAACACGCAGTGGTGGACAACCGGCCCGCTGCTCGCCGCCGACCAGCGTGTCGGCTTCGCCGGAAGCCACCTGGTTTGGGAGTTCTACCCGGGCCAGGGCCTTCAGGTTCAGTGGCTCGGCACCTTCGGTGCAGCGAACGGGTTCTTTGACGAGAAGGACAAGACCGACCTCGCATCGCTGATCGATCAGGCCCTGAGCCTCGCCGTCACCCGTGGCGGCGGGGTCGCCTGGGAGTACGACTTCTCCTTCGACGGCGGGGCACCGCCGTGGGTCAGCGCGATCACCGAGGGCACCGCAGTTGAAGCGTTAACACATGCGGCGACGCTGCTGCACAACGACGTCTACCTCACCGATGCAAACGACGCGCTCGGCATCTTTCAGGCCCCGCCACCCGTCGGCGTCGAATCCTCGACGCCGACCGGCGCCTGGTATCTGATCTACAGCTTCGCGCCGCACGAGTACGTGATCAATGCGTTCATTCAGTCGCTGATCGGACTCTACGACCTCGCCTACCAGGGCGACCCGCTCGCGCAGATGCTGTTCCAGCGCGGGAACGCTGAGGCTCGCCTCGCCCTGCCGAACTACAACACGGGGTACTGGTCGCTGTATGACCAGTACAGCGAATCGGATCTGAGCTACCACGAGCTGCTGACCGGGTTTCTCCAGACGCTCTGCGCCCAGACCAAACAGACAACGCCTGCGGCGCTGTGGGTGCTCGGTTTGAGCACCACATCGACCGGGGGAACCACGGGCCCGAGCGGGGCAAGCGGCGCCAGCGGCCCCACCGGCTCGAGCGGGCCTAGCGGCTCGAGCGGGCCTAGCGGCTCGAGTGGGTCGAGCGGCGCGAGCGGGTCGAGCGGCGCGAGCGGGTCGAGCGGAGCCAGCGGGTCGAGCGGAGCCAGCGGATCGAGCGGCGCGAGCGGGTCGAGCGGAGCCAGCGGGTCGAGCGGAGCCAGCGGGTCGAGCGGAGCCAGCGGGTCGACCGGAGTGACGGGTCCGACGATCAATCCGAACGCGATCTACTGCACGACCGCGACCGCCTTCACCAAGGATCTGACGCGGGCGCCGGTGATCAAGATCAAAAACCCCGCCCCAGCGCGTGTCCGTCATGTGACCCACGCACACTTCACCCTGTCGAAGATCTCGACGGTGACGTTTGCCGTCCTCTACGCAGACAAGACGATCTCCCAGACGACAATGCTGCTTGGTCACGGCAGTCACTCACTGGCCTGGCGGCCGCCGCACGCCGGTCAGTGGACTATCGAGCTGACGGCGGTCGACCTCGCGGGCAATCACGCACAGCAGAGTGCACCCGTGACCGTCGCGAAGGCGCATTAGGCGGGCTAGCCGCCGCCGCACCCCACCGGCACCAGCGGTCCGTGCGAGTCGGTGGTTCCACCGCGCGTACAATCGAGAGCGTGCGACCTCACTGCTCGAACCCCCCCAGCGAACGGCGCCGGCCCGCATCGAGTATCGCGCCGTGCGGGAGCAGGTGATGGCGGCAGAGCGACGTGGCGGCCACGGCTCGAGCGGGCAGCCGCCAGCAGTGCTTGGGTGGCTGACGCGCCTTGCCCACGCCTGGCGGGAGCTTGCTCGCGAACAGCGCGTCACTGCGCTTGCAGCTCTCGCGCTGTGGTTCACGATGTTCCTCCCGTGGTACAGCCGCACGGCGTTCGTGACCGTCGACAAGACCACGCGCCCGGCTGCTTACTCGGTCAGCGCGTTTGGGGCTTTTTCGTTCGTCGAGGCAGCTGTACTGCTCGTGAGTGTCGCCGTCCTCGGGCTGCTTTTCGCACGCGCCGAGGGGCGCGCGTTTCACCTCCCTGGGGGCGACGGGGCGGTAATCGCCGCGGCCGGCATTTGGGTGGCGCTGCTGATCTTCTATCGGATGCTCGACAAGCCCGGGACGCAATCGATCGCGTCGGTAACGACCACTTGGGGCGTCCAGTGGGGAATCTTCATCGCGTTGCTCGCCGCGGTCTGCCTCGCCTACCAGGGATTGCGGATTCGCGCTTCGAATGTGCGCGAGCCGGCGCTCTACGAGGACCCGACGGTCGCTTGGACAGTCGTCGAGCGACCGGGTGCTGCGAGCACCGTCGCGGCCGCTCACGCGCGCGAACTTCGCGCCGCACGAGCCGCGCGCCAGCGATCGCGTGACGCCGAGGGCACCTAGCTGCCCGGCGACTCGAGCACCTGCACTCCTATCATTGAGCCTCAGTGGACGCGCTCCCCGCATCGGTCGACGAGCTCACCGATGGCCTACGCGCGGCGGGCTACCTACCCGGGTCCTCGACGGCGCTCGTCGCCTACCTTGCGATCCGGCTTGGCAAGCCGGTGCTCGTCGAAGGCCCAGCCGGTGTCGGCAAAACGGAGCTAGCAAAAGCGCTTGCCAGCTGCCTCGGTCGCGAGCTGGTGCGCTTGCAATGCTATGAGGGGCTCGACGAGGCCAAGGCGCTGTATGAGTGGAACTACCGCAAGCAGCTGCTGCGGATTCAGGCGGAAGCCGACGGGGCCTCGTGGAGCGAGGTGCAGGACGACATCTTCGGCAAGGAATTTCTGCTCGCCCGGCCACTGCTGAGCGCGATCTCGGCCAGCTCACCGGTGGTCCTCCTGATCGACGAGATCGACAAGACCGACCAGGAGTTCGAAGCGATGTTGCTCGAGGTCCTCTCCGACTTTCAGATCACGATTCCCGAGCTCGGGCGCATCGAGGCAATCTCGCAACCCGTGGTGGTGCTCACGTCCAACAACTCGCGCGAGCTGACCGAGGCGCTCAAACGCCGCTGCCTGTATCTGTGGCTGGACTACCCAACGCTCGAACACGAGCTCGAGATCGTCCGTCTGCATGCGCCGGAGCTGGCCGAGACCGTTGCGCGCAAGCTCGTCGGAGTGATCGGGATGGTCCGCGAGCTCGACCTGAAGAAGCCGCCTTCGATCGCCGAGGCGATCGACTGGGCGCGAGCGCTCCTGCTGCTCGGTGCGCGCGACATCGACGAGGACACGTTCGCGCAAACGATGTCGGTGATCGTCAAGCACCGCACCGATCTCGAGGTCGTTGCCGCGCGCGTCGGCATCGCCCTGGCACCCGCGACGCCGGCACAGTGAGCCTGCCGCCGGCGCTACCGGGGATCGACGCCCGACTGCTCGAGCTCGGCGAGGAACTGCGCGCTGAGGGCCTCGCGATCGGCACCTCTGAGCTCCTCGACGCCTTTGCCGCGCTCGAGGAGATCGACTGGACAGAGCGAGAGCGCTTTCAGAGCGCGCTCGCGGCTACGCTCGCGAAGTCACCAGAGGGCCGTCGCGTCTTCGACCTCGTATTCGAACGCTTCTTCTTCCGCGCCGTCGAGGCGGCCGCGCTGCGCGAGGGAGTCACGGAGCGCGGAGGCTCTCGCGAGGACGACGGGCGCAATGGGCTCGACGGATCGCAGCTCGACCTCGACGAACTCCGCGCAGCGATCGCCCAGGCGATGGCGGACTTCGACGAGGCGCGGCTGCGCGACCTCGCGCGACTCGCGATTGCCGCATTTGGTCGTCCCGACGAAGCGAGCTCAGGCGTCGTCGGCGTCGATGTCCAACGCATTCGCCGCGCGCTCGGCTTGCGCAGCGACCCCCAGCCACAGTTCGATCCCGAAGACCCGCGCCGGGAAGGGCTCGGGCGCGAGGCTCTGCGTCACTTCGAAATGCTGTTGCGTCAAGAGCTCGAACGGGCCCAGATCGAACGGACGCAGACGCTCGCCCCAGCGCGGCCACTCGGCGACCTGGACCGCGCTCTGCCCAGCGGCCCGACGGCCGACCTCGCCGCCGTGCACCGCGTCGTCGCCCAGCTGCGACGCCGCCTCGCCACGCGCGGCAGCGAGCTACGCGGCCAGCGCCGCCACGACCACATCGACATGCGCCGCACGATGCGAGGCTCGCTGCAGACCGGCGGCGTTCCGGTCGTTATCAAACAGCGCCCGCGCCGGCCGCGGCGACCGGAGCTCTACGTGCTCTGTGACGTATCTACGAGCGTCACCTCGGCCTCGGTCTTCTTTCTCTCGGTGCTGCACGCACTGCACGACTCCTTTCGTCGGATGCGCTCGTTCGTCTTTATCGAGCGTGTCTCGGAGGTCACGGACGTCTTCGCTCACGAGCGCGCGTTCAAGGCGGTGAGCGAGGCAATTGCCGGCGAGGCCGGCGTTGCCGACGTGTCCGGCTACACCGACTATGGCCGCGTCTGGTCGGAGTTTCGCGTCCTCGTCGAGGACGATCTCGACCCGCGCGCGACGCTGATCGTGCTTGGCGACGCCCGGACCAACGGCCGTGACCCCCGCGCCGCCGAATTTGCCGCGCTGACGGCGCGCGCGCGGCGCGCATTCTGGCTCAATCCCGAGCCGCGGCTCTACTGGAACTACGGCGACTCGGTGATCGCCGCGTACGCTCCATTCTGCGAGGTATTCGAGTGCTGGACGACGCGCCAGCTCGAGGACTTCGTCCGCTCGCTCACCGCCTCGGCCGCTGCGTAGCACCCAGCCGTCCTCTACGATGCGGCCGGTCCGATCCTCTACGATCAGGCCGGTCCGATGCTGACGCGTCCATCTCGCGGCCGCGGTGCGCTGCTTGCCGCAGGCCTGATCAGCCTCACCGCGTGCGTCGGCTGTGGTTCGCTGCATGCCCGAACCACGCTCGGTCCGCCGCGCAAGGTCGTGATCTCGCTCGACGGCGAGCCGAGCGCCCTCTACGCACCGCTCTATGAAGCGCAGGCCAACGGCGACTTCGCGCGCGGTGCGCTCGACGTCACGATTGACCCGCTCGCGCAGGGAAAGAACCCGCTGGAGCTCCTGACCACAAGCCAAGCGTCGATCGCGGTTGTTTCGGAGCCCGCGCTCCTCGCCGCGCGCGCCGCCGGCGCTCAGGTCGTTGCGATCGGCGCACTCGTCCCGGGGTCGCTCGAGTCGCTGATCTCGCTCGGCACGCACCCGATCGCGACCCCGTCAGAGCTCGCGGGACAGACCGTCGCGACGGCCGGCACATCGCTGGCCGCTGCTGAGCTCACCACCCTCCTCTCGGACGCGGACATCGCGCCCTCGCGAGTGCGCACGATCGTCGTAGCCGGCGAGCTCAACAAAGCGCTCCAGAAGCACAAGGCGACCGCCACGCTCGGCGGGTTCTGGAACTACGACGCGGTCGCCCTGACGGTCGCGCACCAGAATCCCAGCGTGATCCAAGTCGACCAAGCCGGGGTTCCCTCGTTCAGCGAGCTCGTCATCGCTGTGCGCCTCGAGCAGGCGCACCACGATGGCTCGCTGCTGCGGGCGTTCCTGCAGTCGCTCACTCGCGCTGAGGCGGCAACGCTGGCCGACCCGCAGGCTGTGGCGAACCTGCTCGCGCGCATCAACCCGCAGCTCAGCGCGAGCTTCGAGCTCGCCGTCCTGCGAGCCACCGCCACGATCAAGCAGCCAAGCGGCGCCAACTCCCCGTTCGGCTTTCAGAATCCGCTGACCTGGCAGAGCTTTGGTAACTGGATGTACGCCCACGGGCTGATCAAGCAGGCCAACCAGGGCGGGCTCGCGATCACAGACGAGTTCCTCCCAGGCCAGGGAGAGTGAGCAGGCCGCGCATCGCGTAGGTGGCGGCGAGCCCGCCCCACGGCGCATAGCGGGCGAAGAACCGGCGCACCTGCAACTCGTCGGCGCGGGCGCGCGGGTCGCCGCTCAGCGCGCGCCCGACGAACTTGAGCAGGCTGAGATCGCCGGCTGGGACCTGATCCAGTCGGCCTTGGCCGTGAAGCGCCAGCGATTCGACCGTCCAGGAGCCGATCTCCGGAATTTCCCTTAGACGCCGCCAAGCGCGCTCGTGGTCCGGGTGGTCGAGATCGATCCGCCCACGGGATATCTCGCGCGCAGCCCGCCGCAATGCCAGCGCACGACGCGCCGATAAATCAAAGGACTCGAGCAGCGCCGGCGCCGTCGCCGCGAGCGTGTCCGGGCGTGGTAGGTCACGCAGCAAGCCCTCCGGTGCGCGACGACCGAGACGCGCGACGATCCGGCGTTGGATCGCAACCGCTCGCGAGTACTCGATGAGCTGCTCGCAGATCGCCCAGGCAAGCGCCTCGAACGGCACAGGACGACGCGCCGGGCGCAGCCCCGGGGCCGAGCGAATCGCCCTGCCAATCAGCGGGTCGTCGCGGAAGCGACGGTGAAACTCGCTGAGATCGTCATCGACGCCGAGCGCGAAGCGCATGCGGGTGAGCGCCACCTCGCATACGCCCGCCGACGGACCCCAGGCCCCAAGCAGCACGCTGCGCGTGATGCCGAGTCGGCCTGACCCACGTCGTGAGGCCTGACCGTCAGCCTCCGCGACACGGACCACTACTGCCTCATCCTCAACGTGCAGCAACCGCTCGAGGACGCCGCCGCTCCGGCGCATGACACCGTCAGGCCCAGATCCCGGCAAAGTGAGCGGAGAGCGCGGGGTCAGCTCAATACGCGTAGCTACAGCGTGGCTCACGGCGCGCCATTGTGGCGATCACCACGGACAGCGGCGCTCAGCCAGCGAGCGCTCAGGGGCGCCGGCCGAGCGGCTGGACGTGCACGAGGAAGGTCTGCGCAGGGCCGGTCTGCGGCGGGGGGAGCCGGCGCGCGCCGAATGAAGCGGGGAGCCGGCGACGGGCGACTGGGCCGAGCAAGCGCCTGGTCTCGCGGCGACGGCTCAGTACGACGGCAGTCGCTGCCCCGGCGACGAAGCCCGTCGCTGCCGCGGCCGCCGCGGCCACGAAGGGCGGCGGGCCCACGCGAATCGGCTCGATCACGCCGCTGTGCTCGACCACCACAACGGCGTCGACAACCTCGGGAGCAATCTCCGCTTCGTCGCCGGCTGAGCTTAGGGGGTCAGGCTCCACGTCGCTCCAATGTGGTCGGTGCTGGCCAAGTGTAGATGCAAGGCTAAAACAGTCGCTCGTAAACCCGGAAACGCCGCACGATCTCGCCCCCCATGCCTTCCATCGCGCGGTTCATCGGGCGGTTCGTCTCGAGGATGTAGCCCATCTCGCCGCCCTTCTGCGGCGTACGCTCGGCGGCTTCGAAGTGGAGCTGGTAGAAGCGTGCAGCGACGCCGGTGTGCTGGTAGGCCGGCTTGACGCCCAGTGCAAAGACGCGGACCGCGTCGATCTTGCGACGCCAATAGAGCGCTTTGGCCCAGCCGAACGGCAGCAGCCGCCCGTCGAGGTGCGCGAGCACCTGGTTGTAGTCGGGCAGCGTCAGCGCGGCGCCCACGACCTCGCCGGTGTCGACACGCTCGGCGATGAAGGCCCAGTTCTCGTCGAGCACCGGCTTGAGCTGTTTGGCGTAGTGGCGAACCTCCTCCTCGGAGAGCGGGACCGATGCCCAATTGCGCTCCCAGGCCGCGTTGTAGACCTCGAGAAAGCGCGAGATCTCGGCGTCCAGATCACGCTTTCGCATCGGGCGGCAAACGATCCCGTGCTCGGACTCGACCTGGTCGGCCATCCGCCAGATCGCGTCGCGAACGCGCGAACGGCCGCTGATATGCAGACTCCACATGAGCCAATCCACGGCCTTCTCGAAGCCATAGCGCTCGATCAGCGCCCGGTAATAGGGGTGGTGCCAGCTCGAGAGGATTATCGGCCGACGCTCGAAGCCCTCGATCATCAGACCGACCTCGTCGTTGGTCGTGTAGTCCATTGGGCCGACCATGCGGTCGCATCCGCGCTCGCGCAGCCAGTGCTCCGCGGCGGCGAGTAGCGCATCGGCAGTCTCGTGCGAGTCCTCGCACTCGAAGAAGCCGAACAGCCCCCAGCGGTTGTCCTGGAATTCGTTGAGGTTGTGATCGATATGGGCGCTGATCCTGCCGGCCGGCTCACCGTCGCGCCAGGCGAGGAAGAACTCGGCCTCGGCATGTCTGAAGAACGGGTTGCGCTGGCGATCGAGGCGCTCGCGCATGTCCATCAGCAGCGGGGGAATCCAGTGCGGCTCGTTACGATAGAGCGCGAACGGTAGGCGGATGAAGCGCCTGAGGTCGCGCTTGTCGGCGACCGGCCGGATCTCCACACTCATCGAGCCCAGCCTATATGGCCACCTCCATCGACGTCTTCGCAAAGATCGCCAGCAACGAGCGCATGGCGCAGCTGCGCGCGGCGCGCGAGGCCGGCGTGCTGCCCTACTTCCGCGAGGTCCAGTCGCCAGCGATGCCCGTGGTCGAGATGGAGGGTCAGCCGCGGATAATGCTCGGCTCGAACAACTACCTCGGGTTGACCGGGGACGAGCGGGTGATGCAAGGCGCGCGCGACGCCCTCGCGCGCTACGGCACCGGCCTGACCGGCTCGCGCCTGCTGAACGGCACCACCGCGCTCCACCTCGAGCTCGAGGCCGAGCTCGCCGAGTGGATGGGCACCGAGGCCGCGATCGTCTTCACCACTGGACACCAGGCCAACCTCGCGACGATCGGCACGCTGCTCGGACCCGGCGACACCGTCGTCGCCGACGCCGGCGACCACGCTTCACTGCTGGACGGGGCGTTGCAGTCGCGCGCAAAGCTGCGCGCTTTTCGCCACAACCGCCCCGACAAGCTCGAGGTCGCCCTGCAGAAGGCGGCGCGCGACGGTAGCGGCGTGCTCGTCGTCGTCGACGGGGTCTTCTCGATGGAGGGCGATGTCGCCCCGCTCTGGGAGATCGCCGAGCTGTGCGCGCGATACGGCGCCCGGCTCATGGTCGATGAAGCGCACGCCGTGGGAGTGCTCGGCGAGCGTGGTGCGGGAACGGCTGAGCTGCTCGGCGTCGAGGATCGGGTGGACCTGAGGATGGGGACGTTTTCCAAGTCGCTGGCCTCTTGCGGCGGCTTCGTCGCCGGAGACAGCGACGTCGTCGAGTTCCTGCGCATCCAGAGTCGTGCATTTCTGTTCACGGCGTCGGGCGTGCCGGCGGCCGTCGGCGCAGCGCTCGCGGCCCTGCGGGTGATCCGCTCGCCCGAGGGCAGGGACCTGCTCGCCCGCGTGCTCGCCAACGCGCGCCGACTCAACCTCGGTCTGCACGAGCTGGGCTTCAGCGTGGTCGACCCCTCGGCGGTGACCGGAGCCAGCGGCGCCCGCGAGACCGTGATCACGCCAATCGTGCCGGTGCGCGTCGGCGAGGACTGGAAGTGCGTACTGCTGTGGCGCGCTCTCTATGACGCCGGCGTATTCACAAACGTCGCGTTGCACCCAGCCGTGCCGCTCGATGGCGCGCTCCTGCGCACCAGCGTGATGGCAACACACGACGATGCCATCCTCGACCGAGCGCTCGAGGTCTTTGCCACGGTGAAGCGCGAATTCGAGCTCGAGCACGGCCCGCTTCCCGGGCCGGGCGAATAGCCCGGCCGTATTGTCCACTTCCGCACAAGTCCGTGCGGCCAAGAAAAAGCTCGCTCTGAGCGGTCGCGGCGACCCTCGCCGCGTTGACCATCTACCGGGCTGGGGCGTAGCGTCTGGAGCGCGAGTAGGAGGCACGGGGGGAGGCGTGAGCGCGCCCCTCAACATTTCGAGTGATCGTGGCATGGTCAGCCATGCGGGCACTTGCGGTGGTGTGCGGCGCAGCGCAGTTCGAAGGTACGCGTCAACAACAACAACCGTCGCCCACGGCGATGGGTCTGGGGATTAGAGATGAACGCAACAGCGATGATTGTCGGCCGGCCACAACACATGCGCGCCCTCCAGCGCGCAAACGAGGTTCGTCTCGCGCGCGCCGAGCTCAAGCGGCGGATCGCGGATGGCGAGACGAGCGCCGCGGCAGTCGTCCTGTCCTGTCCGTGGGAGGTCGAGACCATGGCCGTCGCCGAGTTGCTGATGAGCCAGCGACGCTGGGGACACACGCGCACGCGTCGCTTCCTCGTGGCGATTCCGATGGCTGAGACCAAGACGGTCGGCTCAATGACCGAGCGCCAGCGACACACGCTGGCTGCGATGCTCGCAAGCGCAGCAGTCCGGGGGAACGGCCGCGCGTTGCCCGAGCCGAGCGAGCAGGCCGCCTAAGCGCGGCGCAGGCGCGCCGGGCGCGCCACTGAGCAGCTGTCGGTCGCACCCGCTCAACGGACGCGCGCGGGCGGCTTGAACGCCGCCGCTGCGACGGTGCGACCCGCCCCTCCCGATGTCCAACCGCACCGGCCGCAGTTTGGCCAGCTGGATAGAAACCTGTCCGCAAAGGACGGGATAGGCTGTGCGCCGCGACTGCTGCGCCCCTAGGTACGGCACGCTTTGAGCGTAAAGTCGGTCGCCTCGTCCACCACCCACCCCCCGCTAGGAGGACCTGAACGCAATGCCGAGAACCCGCATTCACAACGTCTCCGCGGCCCAATGGAGCGCTAACGGCGACGCCCTGGGGACGCGCGATCTCACCGAGCTGACCAACCAAGAGTTTGGCGCCAACGTCTTCAGCCTGAGCGAGCAGCGCAAGCGCCTGCCGAAGCACGTCTACTCCCAGCTGCGCGCCACGCTGGCACGCGGAGAGGAGCTCGACACTTCGCTCGCCGACATGGTCGCCCAGGCGATGAAGGAGTGGGCGCTGGAGCGCGGCGCGACCCACTACACGCATTGGTTCCAGCCGCTGACCGGCCTGACGGCCGAAAAGCACGACTCATTCTACGGTCCGACCGGCGACGGCACCGCGATCGCCGACTTCTCGGGCAAGGAACTGATCCAAGGTGAGCCGGACGCTTCGAGCTTCCCGACCGGAGGGATCCGCGCCACGTTCGAGGCGCGTGGCTACACGGCCTGGGACCCGACGTCCCCAGCGTTCATCCTTGAGAACCCGAACGGGGCGCTGCTCTGCATCCCAACTGCGTTCGCGTCCTGGACAGGCGAGGCGCTTGACCACAAGATCCCCCTGCTCCGCTCGATGGATGCGCTTTCAGCGGCCGCGGTTCGAGCGCTGCGGCTGCTCGGCGACGAGGCGACGGCACGCGTCTTTACGACGGTCGGCCCGGAGCAGGAGTACTTCCTGATCGACGAGCAGTACTTCTTCGAGCGCCCCGACCTCGTGACGACAGGTCGGACGCTGTTCGGCGCCAAGCCACCGAAAGGGCATGAGCTCGACGATCACTACTTCGGCTCGATTCCGGAGCGGATTCTCGCCTACATGCTCGAGACCGAGAGCGAGCTGGCAAAGCTAGGCGTACCGGTCAAGACGCGCCACAACGAGGTTGCCCCGAACCAGTACGAGCTCGCGCCCGTGTTCGAGGGTACGAACGTCGGCTGTGACCACCAGATGCTGACGATGCAGCTGATGCAGAACATCGCGCGAAACTACGGCCTCGTGTGCCTCTTGCACGAGAAGCCGTTCGCCGGCGTCAACGGCTCGGGCAAGCACAACAACTGGTCGATGGGCACCGACACGGGCGACAATCTGCTCGAGCCAGGCGACACGCCCAACGAAAACCTGTCGTTCCTGTTCTTCGCTGGCGCGGTCATCGAGGCGGTCGACACCTACGCGCAGTTGTTGCGCGCATCGATCGCGAGCCCGGGCCAGGACTTCCGGCTCGGCGCGAACGAGGCGCCGCCGGCGATCATCTCGATCTTCCTCGGCAGCGAGCTCGAGGAGATCTTCGGCGCGATCGCCGAGGGCAAGGTGAGCGCATCGAAGCCCGGCTCCTTCCTCGGCCTTGGTACGCCGGTCCTGCCGCCGCTACCGCTGCACTCAGGCGATCGCAACCGGACGAGCCCGTTCGCCTTCACCGGCAATAAGTTCGAGTTCCGCGCACTCGGCTCGAGCCAGTCGCCGGCATGGCCGAACACTGTGCTGAACACGATCGTCGCTGAGATCATCGACAAGTTCGCGAGCGAGCTCGAAACGCGGCTAAAGAGTGGGGCGTCGCTCGAGAAGGCGATCCTCGCGATCGTCAAGGACTCCTATAAGGAGCACAGCCGCGTCGTCTTCAACGGCGACGGCTACTCGCCGGCCTGGCACGAGGAGGCCGAGAAGCGCGGGCTTGCAAACCTGCGCTCGACGACTGACGCGCTGCCCTGGCTGGTTGAGAAGTCGACGATCGACCTGTTCAAGGAGCACAAGGTGCTATCGAAGCGTGAGCTCGGGGCGCGCTACGAGGTCTACGTCGAGCAGTACTCGACGAAGGTCAACATCGAAGCCGAGACCGCGGCCTCGATCGCGCGTACGCTGCTCCTCCCGGCGTCGCTACGACACCTCGCGGAGCTCAAGGAGGCTGGAGTCGAGAGCCTCGTCCTCGAGACGCAGGAGCTCGTCGACGAGTTGGTAGGTGCGATCCACGTGCTCGAGGACGCCAACGCCGAGCACCCCGACGTCGAGGGACTCGAGCACGCTGTCTACATGCGCGACACCGTGCTCCCGGCGATGGAAGCTGTCCGCACCGCAGCCGACAAGCTCGAGAAGATCGTCGCCGACGACCTCTGGNNCGAGTCGACCAACCTTGCCACGACTATGTCAAGGTTGGTCGACTCGCTGCTAGCATTGCTGGACTATGGCCGACTTCAGTCAGGCGCTTGCATCGCGTGTGCTCGTCTATGACGGCGCCATGGGCGCGACGCTCGAGCAG
>PKYB01000057.1 GCA_003133565.1 Solirubrobacterales bacterium | reverse complement strand
GGCGGCGGCTTCGGCGGCGGCGGCGGCAGCGCGACCGCGGGTGGCGGGGCATCGTTCTTCGCGCAACCGGGCGGCATTGCGTACGGCGGCTACGCTGACAACACGAGCGATGGTGGCGGCGGAGGCGGCGGCTACTACGGCGGTGGCGGCGGCGGCTCTGGCTGCGGCACCCCCGATGCGGGTGCCGGTGGTGGCGGCGGCGGGTCGAGCTATGGTCCTCCGGGAGCAGTTTTCGAGCAGGACACCTCGGGCACGCCGTCAGTGACGATCACGCCGCTCTACCCGCCGAGCGCCTCGATCATCACGCCTGCGACGGGCGGCTCCTACACGGTAGGCCAGATCGTCCCGACCGCGTTCGCCTGTAGCGACGGAGTCAACGGTCCCGGGATCACGTCCTGCACCGACTCGACGGGCAACGCCGGCACCGCGGGCAGCCTCGATACGTCCAGCCCAGGCTCCCACGCCTACATCGTCTCAGCGACTAGTGGCGACGGTCAGACCACGACGGCGAGCATCACCTACACCGTTATTGGGGCACCGCAGCAGACGTCTTCGCCTGGACCGTTGCTACCACCCGAGCTGAGCATCGGTAAGGCGAACGCGAGCGGGAACTCGCTCAGTGCGCTCCTGATTTGCAGTGGCGGAGGGTCGTGCGACATCACCCTCATGCTGGACGTAACCGAGACGCTGAAGGGCGGCAAACTCTTCGCCCTCGCCGCCAAGACGAAGACGACCAAGCGGACGGTTACGGTCGGCAAGACCACGATCACGCTCGATGCCGGTCAAACCGAGACCGTCACCGTGGAGCTCAACGCCACCGGGCAAAGTCTGCTCAAAAGCCATCACAAGCTCGCCGTCAAGTTCACTGTGCGCAACGGGACCTCGGCGCTCTCGAGCCGGACCGTCACGTTCAAGGAGCCGACGAAGAAGTAGCGACCGGCTGGCGTCGCGACATGACCACCGGTCAAAGTGTCTAGCGGCTGTTAGAGGACCTCAAACCCGCCCCTGACGCGTTGTGCGAATCGGAGCGGGCTGAGCGGGCTGACTCGACCCGAAGTCTCACGTCTTAACGCGACGGCCGCCGCGAACAGGCGCCGGGATCGTCAGCCAGGCTTGACAGATGTGCGAACGTGTGTTCGCATGACGAGCGAAGGGAGCCCATACGCGCGATTCCGCCGCGCGCTCGATAGCGGCCACCTGGCGATGGTCCGCCTCGCAGCCGCGGAGCTACCAACAGTGGCGCTCGAAGACGCACTCCGGGTCTGCCTACTGATCCGCGATCAAGACCCCGATCAGTACGATCGCGCGGCACTGCGCTGGCTTGGCCGGTTTGCGCTCGAAGCCCGATCCGCGACGCTCGCCGACGTGCGTGCCGCGGCGGACGCGCTAGCCCGGCTCCCAAACGACGCGGAGAATGCGATGGCGAGCCTGGAGCGCCTATACCTCGCGCACCGTGTGGACTAGAGCGCGATAGTGCCGGCCGCACAAGAGAAACCGCCGGCTGGCGGAGGCTTTCGCGAGATCGGGGCGCCCGGATTTGAACCGGGGGCCGCTCGCTCCCAAAGCGAGCCGCGAAAGCGCCGCGAGACACGGAACCGCCCGAAAACAGGAGCCTGCTGCGCAACTCGGTAGGACGACGCTCCACCCAACCAGTAGGTTGCACCGTCGGGCCCAGGGGGCGAGCGCAAACACCACCGGCCCCGGGGAGCCGGGGCCGAGAAGGAAACGAGAGCGGCGATCACGCCCTTGACATGTATTGCAAGCCGGCTTGAGCCGAACCCGCCGGAGCCGGGCGCTCAGCTTCGCGCCCAACTCCGACCGCGACGGGTCTAAGGCTTGACGACGCTGTGAAGGTCGATTACTTCTTGCGTGATCTCAAACGGAACGTTTGGCTTCACGTTCGCGTCGAACCATGCGTCGTGCTGTTCCTGCGTCTCCCACACCTCGGCCACGACAAAGCCCCCGGCATCGTCGTATGCAACGTGGACCAGGAAGCCCGGTTGCTGCTTTAACAGCGCGATTAGTGGCGGCGCGGACTCGTCATACTCCGCCGGGCTCATCGGGGCACGGTGTCGAATCAGGACGGGCATACGGATCCTCCCTCTAGACACTACGGACGGCAGGGTTATACGCCGATCCGCTCATCCCCGCTTGCCAGCACACCTCGGGACAGGCGTCGAAGCGCCGGGCAGCTAGAAGGCTGAGCGCAGCTGCTTCGTCGTGCTGACGACTGTCGCCGCAACTGTGTTGCTCCTCGCGGGATGCGCGTTGTTCGAGCCGACCTGGGCGAGGTTGCTGAAGTTGGCGCCGCTGCCGGTCTTGATGAAGGTCCCTGAGAGGTAGGCGGTCTCGGTGGCGTGCGCGGCGATCGTGCCGAGGAGGATTGATACGCCCGCGCCGGTGCCGCTACACGGCGTCGTCGTACTGGTGCCGATGCGCCCGGCAGCGCAGGCGAACGGGAACGGCATCTGGTCCTCCATCACGGCGCCGCGGTCGGTGCAGCCGCTGGTGTTGGTGATCGCCGTCGCGTAGGTCAGCCAGTGCGCGGAGCCGGACGCCTGTGGCGACTTGAGCAGAACGGCGTAGGCGCGCTCGTCGTGCGCGCGGTTAACCGGGCCGGGGACGATGCCGTGGGAGTCAGTCGCGGTGAGCGTCTGGGTGAGCGAGAGCCTGGCGGTGCAGCCAGCTGCCGGCGCGGAGGCCGGGGCGGTCGCGAGCAGGGCCGCGGCGACGCTCGCGACGAGTGCCGTTGCGAGCAGCCAGCGTCCCCCCGCGAGTGACATCGGGGCGGAAGGTTATACAGCCGACCCGCCCAGCACCGGCTTGACGGCGCGCGGTCGCGGCCGATGACGAGCGAGGTACCGCCTAGACACGAAAACCCCGTCCAGCGGGAGCTTTTGCTCGATCGGGGCGCCCGGATTTGAACCGGGGACCTCTCGCTCCCAAAGCGAGTGCGCTACCAGACTGCGCTACGCCCCGTGGCGTCCAAGAGTACGCGGCGGCGCTGCCGGGCGCGCGGCGCTGCTAGCCTCGCGCCCGTCATGGCCGACATCCTGCCCCTGCGGGCGCTGCACTACGACCTCGCGCGTGTGGGCCCGCTCGAAGACCTTGCGGCTCCGCCCTACGACGTGATCGACGCCGAGCAGCGCGCGGCGCTGATCGCGCGCTCGCCCTACAACGTCGTCGAGATCGACCTGCCGGTCGGCGAGCAGCCGTACGAGCACGCCGCGCAGCGCTTCGCCAAGTGGCAAGCCGACGGTGTCGTGGTGCGCGACCACGAGCCGGCTTTGTGGGCCTACGAGCAACGCTATGTCGGGCCGGATGGATCGCCGCGCACGCGACGCGGCTTTTTTGCCCGCGTGCGCGTCGAGGAGTATGGCGCCGGGCGCATTCGCCCGCACGAGCGCACGCACCCCGGTCCGAAGGAGGATCGCCTGCGGCTGACCCGGGCGACGAAGGCCAACCTCTCGCCGATCTTCTCGCTCTACTCCGACCCCACCGCCGCTGCGTGGAGCGCGCTCGAGCCGTACACCGCCGGCGAGCCGTGGGGTGAGGTTCGCGACGACGACGGCACGGTGCACCGTCTCTGGCGCGTCGGTGAGCCCGGTGCGATCGAGCAGGCGCAAGCGGCGCTCGCGGGCGTCGAGCTTCTGATCGCCGACGGTCACCACCGCTATGAGACGGCCCGCGTGTACGCCGAGGAGATTGGCGGCGAGGGCGAGCACCGCTATGTGCTGATGTGCCTCGTCGCGCTCGAGGATCCGGGACTGACGATCTTCCCGACGCATCGTCTCGTGCGCGGCCTTGACGCGCCGCGCTGGCGGGCGCTGGACAGCGCGATCGCACGCGACTTCTCGGTCGTGGCGGTGGCGCGCGAGCAGATCGCGCCAGAAGGGGGCGATGGTCCGCTCGAGATCGGCTACGTCGACGTGCGCTCGCACCAACCCCAGCGACTGACGTTGCGCGACCAGGCGATCGCCGACGCCGCCCTGGCGTCTTTCTCGCCGGCCTACCGGCGGCTTGACACCGGGGTGCTCGAGGAGCTGCTGCTCAAGCGCGCGCTCGGCTTGAGCGACGATGACATCTCCCACCTGCACGATTTCGGCTACGCGCGCGACGCCGAGCAGGCGCTCGCGCTGATCGACGCCGGTGAGTATGACGCCGCCTTCGTGCTGCGCCCGACGCCGGTCGAGCAGGTTCGCGAGGTCGCCGCAAGCGGCGAGAACATGCCGCCGAAGTCGACCTATTTCTTCCCCAAGCTGCTCACCGGACTGCTCTTCAACCCGCTGACGTAGTGCTCCGCGGCGGGCGATGGGTAGCCTCGCCTCGTGCACAGCGATGACGATCGAGCGCACCCCCGCGAGCCTATGAATCCGGCGCAGGCCGCTCGCCTGCGCGAGGTCCTGCTCGATCCGCTCGAGGCGGCGCGCATCGAGGTCGCGGGCGTCGCGACGGCAGCTGTGCTCGTGCCGCTCTATGAGCGCGACGGCGAGCTGTTCGCGGTCTTCATCCGGCGTGGTGAGGACCTGCCCTGGCACGGCGGGCAGATCTCATTCCCCGGCGGGCGCCGCGACCCCGGCGACGCCGACCTCAGCGACACCGCGCTGCGTGAAGCCGAGGAGGAGATTGGCCTCGACCGCAGCGCAGTGAGCGTGCTCGGGGCATTGAGGCCGACCGCGGTCCCCGCCTCCGGCTTCGCGCTCTACCCGTTCGTCGGCGCGATCACCGTCCCTCCGAGCTGGCGGATCGCCGAGCGCGAAGTGCAAGCCGTCCTCGAGTTCTCGCTCGCCACCCTCGCGCGCAGCTACGTGAAGCGCACGATGACGCGGGCCGACCACACCTTCGAAACAGACACCTACACAGCGGGCGACGTTTTGATCTGGGGCGCCACGGCGCGCGTGCTGAGCGACCTGCTGGCGCGGATGAGCCGGGTTGAAGAGGCCTGAGGCGCTCGGGCGCCTAGAGCGCGAGCAGTTCGCCGATCGCGCCGCGGGTCTGCTCGGTCCAGGCCGCGTGATCGGCCGGGTCGGCGTCGAGGATGCGCAGCGGGATCTCGTTGTAGGCGGCCTTCTCGGAAATCAGCCGCGCCCCCGACGCGAGGACGGTGGGCGCGACGTTGCCGGCGGCCTCATAGATCAGACCGCGCACGGTCGTGTCGATGATCTGCGAGCAGAAGAAATCGAGGCGCGAGCCGTGCAGCTCGGCGCCGTCGCCTTGGACGGTCCCGAGCAGCCAGCAGGCCAGCGTCACGTTCTCGAGCGCGTAGCGCAGCGTCGCGATGCGGTCTGGCGTGCCGATCCAGCACTCGCCGCCAACGGCCTCGATCGCCGCGCGGCCGGCCTCGCCACGGGTCGTGATCCGCACCGCGTGACCGTCGGCGATCAACGCGGGGGAGAGCGCGCGGGCGCGGGCGCCGCCGGCGACGAAGAGGATCCGAGCCACGGCGATGATTATCGTCGTGGAGCGCCGATCTCACAGAAGGCCGCGCCGGCGCGTTAAGTGAGAGATGACTGCGATCCCCTTCCAGCGAGTGCTCGATGATCATCGCGACGACGTGTGGCGCTACCTGCGCGGGATGGTCGGGGCGCAAGCGGCCGAGGACTGCTTCCAGGAGACCTTCCTCGCTGCGCTGCGGGCCTATCCGCGCCTGCGCCCGGACTCGAACGTGTCGGCCTGGCTGCTGACGATCGCCCACCGCAAGGCGATCGACCACACCCGCCGGCGCCGCGAGGTCGGCCTGAGCGCGGCGCCGGTCCTCGAGAGTGTCCCCGCACCGGAGCGCGACACGACGATCTGGAGCGCCGTCGCTGCGCTGCCGCCGCGACAGCGAGCGAGCGTGCTGCTGCGCTTTGGTGGCGATTTGCCACACCGCGATATCGCCCGCGTGATCGGCTGCTCGGAAGCGGCGGCACGGCGATCGCTGCACGAAGGACTCAAACGACTGAGAGAGACGCTATGAGACTAGGGAGGAGCTATGAGTGAGCTGATTGTGGACGCCTGGCACGCACCGGTGCCCGAAGCGGCCGCCGCGGCCCAGCGCGTGGCCGAGCGCGCCGCCGCCGAAGGTCGTGCTGATCTCTACTACGAAACGATCGCGAGCCCGCTCGGCGAGCTTCTGCTCGTCGCGAGCCGCCACGGTCTGACCCAGTTGCACTACGCCGGCGACGACGTCGATGCGGTGCTCGAGGATCTCGCGGCGGCGCGCTCACCGCGAATCGTGCGCTCCGCCGGCGCCACCGACCCCTGGCGGCGCGAGCTCGAGCAGTACTTCGCCGGGCGGCGGCGAACCTTCGAGGCGCCGCTTGACTGGAAGGAAATCACCGGCTTCCGCCGTCGGGTGCTGCGTGCGACAGCCGCAGTCGGCTACGGCGACTCGGCCAGCTACAAGACGATCGCCAGCGCGGCGGGAAGCCCGCGTGGCGCGCGCGCCGCCGGCAATGCACTCGGCTCCAACCCGCTGCCGATCGTGATCCCATGCCACCGCGTCCTGCACGCCGGCGGTGGACTCGGCGGCTACACCGGCGGGCTCGAGCGCAAGCAGATGCTGCTCGCGCTCGAAGCGGGCGACGCGGCGTAGAGCCAGGTCAGTCGCTTAGGCGGCTTGCGCGGCGCTCGGCGCGAGGGCGGGCGTGTCGCGCAGGTACCACTCGGCGTCGAGTGCGGCCTGACAGCCGCTGCCCGCCGCGGTCACAGCCTGGCGGTAGTAGTGGTCGACGAGATCGCCGGCGGCGAATACGCCCGGCAGGTTGGTCCGTGTCGAGCGACCGTCGACTACCACGTAGCCGTTTGGGTCGACCGCGACCTGTCCCCGGACGAGCTCGGATTGCGGCTCGTGGCCGATTGCAACGAACGCCCCCGTGGCCACGATCTCGCGCTCGGCCCCGGACTCGACGTGGCGCATGCGGACCCGTTCGAGCGCCCCCGACGCGCCCGGAATCAGCTCCTCGACGACGTAGGGCGTGAGCGTCTCGACGTTGCTGAGCGAGAGCGCGCGGTCGAGCATGATGCGCGAGGCACGGAACTCGTTCCGACGGTTCACGATCGTCACCTTCGCAGCGAACTTGGCGAGGAAGATCGCCTCCTCCATGGCCGAGTCGCCGCCGCCGACGATGATCGACTGGTGCTCCTTGAAGAACGCCGCATCGCAGGTCGCGCAATAGCTCACGCCGCGCCCGGCCAGCGCCTCCTCGCCCGGGACGCCGAGCTTCTTGTGCTGGGCGCCCATCGCAAGGATCACCGCGCGCGCCGAGTACTCGTCTTCATCGACCCATACTCGGTGGAGCGCTCCCGGCTCGCTTGCGAGCTCGACCCTTGTGACCTGATCGGTGATGAAGCGGCTGCCGAAGCGCTCAGCCTGCTCGCGCATCCATGCCATCAGCTCGGGACCCATAACGCCCTGCGGGAAGCCGGGATAGTTCTCGACGTCGGTCGTCTGCTGGAGCAGTCCACCCCAGGCGAAGCCCTCGATCGCCAGCGGCGCCAGCTCGGCGCGTGCCGTGTAGAGCGCGGCCGTGTAGCCGGCGGGGCCGCTGCCGACGATGATTACGTTCTCTGTGGGGACTGCCATGTCTCGCTCCTAGGCTCGTATCCGCCAATACTTCACTTTGTATAGTACACCTTTTGGCCTCAGGCGGGGGCCGCCTCCGGGCTTTCCAAGTCGGGATATTGACTGGCGCCCTCGCTCCAGGACGCGACCCGGCGACGCAGCTGGAAGTAGGCGATCGCGCCGGGGATCGTCGGCAGCCAGAAGGCGAAGCCGCGGTAGACGAGCACCGCGACGACGGCCAGCGGGCCGGCGACGCCAAAGGCGAGGAACGCGCCGATCATGCCACCATCGACACCCCCGATCCCCCCGGGCAGCGGCAGCAGGTTGCCGAACATGCCGACGAAGTAGGCCATCACGATGACGGCGAACGGCGGCGCCGAGCCAAAAGCGTGAAACGACGCCCACAGCGTCGCGATGTCAAACCCCCACCAGGCGACCGCGCCGAGCGCCAGCGGGTCGCGCGAGCGGACGATCTCGAGCGCGCCGCGCACGCCGCTACCGACGAGCCCGGGGACCGTCAACGCCCAGGCGCGCAGCTTCGCGCCGCGACTCGTTCGCCGCGACACGGCGTGGATTCGCCGCTCGACATAGTTCGGCAAGCGCGTCAGCAGGAGCGCCGCAACGATCACCACGCCGCCAAAGATCGCGGGCACCACGGTGATCGCAAAGCTGCCGCCGCCCGGCAGCACGCCCGTCCGCAAGCCGACGCCGAAGAGCACCAGAGCAGCCATGTAAACGGCGTAGAGCAGCGTCATGAAAGCCACCATCTGCGCCGCCACCATGCGCCTGGCCATCCCCGAGCGGCGCAGCGCCCAGACCGTCAGCGCCACGCCGCCGGCGCCGGCACTGGCAAAGAGCCGCGTGGCGGCGAGGCCCGCCATCGTTATCTCATAGCTCGAGGGCCAGTCGATCCGCGAGCGACCACCACGCACGAAGACGGTCCGAAACAGCGCGACGTAACCGCCAAAGGAGAGCGTCTCGAACACCGCGGCCACGACCAGCCATCCTGGGGCACCGTGGCCGATTCGATCCCACGTCTGGCGCAGGCCGGCAAGCTTCGGCAGGACGAAGTAGAGAAAGGCAATCGCCGAGAGGACGAAGATCGCCAGTGCCACGGCGCGGTGGCGCGTCAGGTGGACGCGCGGCATCTCCTCCTGGGTGCCGCCGCCAAGGCTGGCGAGCTGGGCCTGATCGACGTTAGTCCAGCGGCGGCGCCGTTTGGTGCTCTCGGTCATCAGCGCGAGCCCGGCTCCAGCGCGAGCCGCCGGGCGCCGCTGATCAGTTGGCCGGCGGCGCGCAGCGGCCGGCGCGCCAGCGCCTCGGATCGACGGACCGCCACACATAGCGCGAGTCCTCCGAGCAGGTCGACCACGTAGTGCTCGCCGGTGTAGACCAGCGCGACCCCGAGCAGGATCGCGTAGTTCACGCCGACGGCGCCGGCGATTGGTCCGGTCTCGCTGAGCAACAGTGCGGCCATCGCAGAGGTGGCAAAGTGCAATGAGGGCATGGCGGCGAGTGGATTCCCCCCGAGCACACTGTAAAGCGGGGCCCACCCGTCCTGCCAAAAGCTTTCTCCGTACTCGACCATCAGGCGTCGCACGGGCGCCGGCTCATCTTCGCCCGGCTCACCGAGGTGACCGTGGGCGGCCGCATACCAGGGCGGCGCCGTCGGCGCCAGCCAGTAGGCGACGACGCCGAGGTCGAACACGGCGTAGGTCATCAGCGCGGCGCGCACGAGGCGCGTGCGGTCCCGCCAGCCGACGTAGGTGAGGGCGGCGTGGGGTGTGGCAAACCACAGCCAGTGGGTCCAGACGAGGATCTTCTCGAAGCGAGCGAAGTGGCCGTCGGTGTGCAGCGCGCGCTGCAGGCGCGTGGTCGGCAGCTCGCCCAACCCCAGCACGCGGTCGAGCGCGATCGGGTAGTCGAACTTGACGCGAGCCGCGTGCACGGCAGCGTCGTCGTTGGGCATCTTGTAGGCCGCGAGGTAGACATACATCTGCAATGCGCAGACAGCGACATCGCGTGTGCGCGAGCGTGGCCAGATCACCGCCGCGCCGAGGGGCGCGAGCGCGCCGCCGGCAAGCACCGTCGCGGGCGCCAGGTCAAGGCGGCGTCGTAGCAGCGGCAGCGCTAGGCCGCCAAGCACCACGACGGCGCCCAGTAGCTGCATTGCACCGCGTGCCCCTCGCGCGGTGCGCCGAGATCGTATGCGTGACCGGCTCAGGCTGCCCGCGCGAGCGCGTACTCCCGCGCCTCCTCGACAAGCGTCGCGATGATCTGACTCGCCATGTCGGCTTCTGGGTGCCACTGCACGCCGAGCGCAAAGCGCTTATCGGGAAGCTCAATCGCCTCGGGAAGCTCGTCGACGTCGGCCCAGCCGGTGATCACGAGGTCCTCGCCCAGACGATCGACACCCTGATGGTGATGGGACAGCGTCGCGTGACGCTCCTCACCCGCGGCTTGCGCGGCGAGCGAGTTGGGGGCGAGGTGGACCGGGTGCTCGGCACTGTCGAAACTTCCGGGAACCCGGCAGTGCTCCTCATGGCCGAGCCGACTCGGAAGGTCCTGGATCAACGTGCCGCCCTGGGCGACGTTGAGGACCTGCATGCCGCGACAGATCCCAAGCAGCGGGATGTCGCGCTCGAGCGCGCGCTTGGTGAGGGCGATCTCGAACTCGTCGCGTTCGCGAACGCTGTGCTGGGTCTCCGGCGCGCGTGCCGCACCGTAGAGCTCAGGGTCGACATCGACGCCGCCGGCAAGCATGAGGCCGTCGAGCAGGTCGAGCACGACGTCCGGATCGGCGGTCACCGCGGGGTCTGGTGGGAGCATCAGTGCGACCGCTCCAGCGGACTGCACGGCACTGATGTAGCTGCGCGGCAGCAGCGCCGCAGACTGATCCCAAACGCCCCAGCGGGCCCGCTCGACAGCCGCACAGATTCCGATCACCGGAGCGCCCATACATGAACGGTATCGCCCGCGGCACCGCTACCTCGCAATGAGCAGTGGCGGTGCCCAACAATTGGCCATTCCGGCGTCGCGCAGGCGACCGGCGCATCGCGCCGTCTCGTGACTAGAATCCCGCAGCGTTGCGTCGCTCGCCCGCCCCCACGCATCCAAGCCGCGGCCCAGATCGCTGCCGTCGGGCTCGTTGGCGAGCGCTAACAGGCATCGCCAGCGCGGCGCTGCCCAGAGCTCACGCTGCGCGCCGAGGGCACCGTCTGCTCCGGCAAGTCCTGCTCAGCGGCGGGCTCGCCTTCGTGGCGGCGCTGGCGCTGGCGCCGAGCGCCTTTGCCGGGACCTTTACGCCAGAGAGCGGCGGCTCGCCCAACGCCAACCACATCGCCGGCCTCTACGACCTGACGCTTTATGTCGCTTTGGTGATCTTCGTTGCCGTCGAGGGCGCGCTGGCGTACGCACTGATCCGCTTCCGCGCACGCAAGGGGCGGGTCGCCAAGCAGATGCACGGCAATACGCGCCTGGAGATCGGTTGGACGATCGGCGCTGCGCTCATCGTCACCGTGCTCGCCGCGGCGACCTTCATCAGCCTTCACTCGATCCGCGATCCGGTCAACTCGGGCCCGGGCGGGCTCGACATCAGCGACGGGGTGCAATACGAGACGACGGGCGCGATCAAGCCTCCCAACGGCCGCGCGCTGACGATCCAGGTCAACGGCATCCAGTACATCTGGCGCTACACCTACCTCGGCAACACCTCGAACCCCGATGGACTCGGCGACCCTTACTCCTACTACCAGATGGTGGTGCCGACGAACACGACCGTGATCTTGAAGGTCGTTTCTCAGGACGTCGTGCACTCGTGGTGGATTCCGCAACTCGGCGGCAAGGTCCAGGCAGTCCCGGGCTACACCAACTACACCTGGTTCAAGATCGCCAAGCCCGGCAACTACAAGGGCCAGTGCTCGTTCCTTTGCGGGCGTGGCCATGCGCGCATGATCGCCGAGGTCACAGCGGTATCGCCGGCGCGATACGTGCAGTGGATCAACCAGCAGAAGGCCTATCTGGCGGCGGCCGACGCACAGGCCTCGACGTTCCGTGCGGAGTTGAGCGGCAAGCCGGGGGCAGCCGCCGTGGAGCTAACGAACAAATGACGAGTTGAGAGGACAGCAATGGCCACCGCCGCCCTGAACCCGGTCCCCCAAGTCGTCGCCCACCGCGTCGAGCGCGCGCCGAGCGGCCTGGTCGGCTGGATCACGACGACCGACCACAAGCGGATCGGCATCCTCTACCTCGTCACGTCGTTCGTGTTCTTCCTGTTGGGCGGCGTCGAGGCCCTGCTGATGCGCCTCCAGCTCGGTGAGGCGAACAACACGCTGATCACCCCGGAGGTCTACAACCAGCTGTTCACGATGCACGGGACGACGATGATCTTCCTC
>PKYB01000094.1 GCA_003133565.1 Solirubrobacterales bacterium | reverse complement strand
CTGGTGGCGATCGAGGCGGGGGCGCTCGACATCGTCTCCGACGAGGACGTCTTCGAGGTGATCTGCGAGCCGAGCGCGCTGAGCGCTGTGCGCGCGGCGCTCGAGCAGGCCGGCATCGACATCGAGAGCGCCGAGGTGGTGCAGCGTCCGACGGTGCGGGTCGAGATCGATGAGGAGGCCGCGACGAAGCTCTTTCGGCTGATCGATGCGCTCGAGGAAAACGACGACGTGGGCGCCGTGCACGCCAACTTCGACGTCTCCGACGAGGTGCTCGAGCGGGTCGCCGGCTGAGCGCTGGGGCGCTCTCGTCGTGAAGAGCGGGGCGTGCGCGCCGCGGTGACCGCGCATTGACGGCGCACGCAGGCGTCCGGCTGGGGACGGAGAATCACGGGCTGAGATGATCGTGCTTGGGATCGATCCGGGACTTGCAAACACCGGCTACGGCGTCGTTGCGCGCCGTAGCGGGCGGCTTGTCGCGCTCGACGGCGGGGTGATCGAGACGGCGCCGGGGACGGCGGGTGAGCAGCGGCTCGCCGAGCTTCACCGCGGGCTGGGTGCGCTGATCGGCGAGCACGCGCCCGACGCTGTCGCGCTCGAGGACATCTACTTCGGCGTGAACGTGCGCAGCGCGTTTGCCGTCGGGCAGGCGCGCGGCGTGGCGATGCTGGCGGCCGGGCAGGCGGGCGCCGGCTGCTTCACCTACACCCCCCAGCAGGTCAAGGCCGCGGTCTGTGGCAGCGGGCGGGCGCCGAAGGAGCAGGTCGCGCGCATGGTTGCCGTGCTCCTCGGGCTGGATGGCGCGCCGCGGCCCGATCACGCCGCCGACGCTCTGGCGGTTGCGATCTGTCATTGCAACCATGCGCCTTTGGCGATGGCTCTCGCGGGGTCGGTGTCGCGAGGATGATCGCGCTGGTGCGGGGCGAGGTTGCGGCGCGGGGCGCGGACAGCGTGGTTGTGATGTCGGGCGGCGTCGGCTACCGGCTCGCCGTCTCGGCGCAGACTTTGCGGGGCGTGCCGGCGGTTGGGAGCGAGGTCACGCTGCACGCGCACCTAATCGTCCGGGACGACGCCTTGTCGTTGTATGGCTTCGCGACCGAGGGTGAGCGCGAGCTCTTCTTGATGCTGCTTTCGGTGCAGTCGGTCGGGCCGAAGGTGGCGCTCGCGGTGCTCGGCGCCGGTGCCGTTGCCGATCTGTATGCGGCGATTGCGGCCGGCGACGGCGGCCGCTTCCAGGCCGTGCCGGGAATCGGCAAGCGGACCGCTGAGCGGATCATCGTCGAGCTGCGCGAGAAGGTCGGCGATGCGATCGGGTCGGGGATCATCGCGCGGCGGACGCCCGAGGACGACGGGTCGCCGCGCGCGGTCGCGCGCGAGGGGCTGCTAGAGCTTGGCTTCACGCCGGTCGAGGCCGAGGACCTGTTGGCGCAGGTCAGTGGTGAGACGGCCGAGGAGCTTTTGGCGGGTGCTTTGCGGGCGACGAGGCAGGGGAGTGCGGCGTGAGTGGCGTGAGCGGAGAGCGCATCCAGACGCCCTACCTCGCCGACGAAGACGACTTCGAGGTGACGCTGCGGCCGCGGCGGTTGGAGGAGTTCGTCGGACAGCTGCAATTGAAGGAGCAGCTGTCGGTGGCGATCGAGGCGGCCAACGCGCGTGGCGAGGCGCTCGACCACGTGCTGCTCGCCGGTCCGCCCGGGCTCGGCAAGACCTCGCTCGCGCAGATCATCGCGGCCGAGCTCGGCGTCTCGTTCATCCACACCGCCGGGCCGGCGCTCGAGCGCAAGGGCGACATCGCCTCTTTCCTCAGCTCGCTCGAGCCGCGCAGCGTGTTCTTCGTCGATGAGATCCACCGGCTGCCGCGAGCGCTCGAGGAGACGTTCTACCCGGCGATGGAGGACCAGCGGCTGCCGATCACCGTCGGGCAGGGCGCCGGCGCGCGCGTCGTCACGCTCGAGCTGCCGCCGTTCACGCTCGTTGGTGCAACGACGCGGAGTGGGTTGTTGACGACGCCCCTGCGCGACCGCTTCGGCATCCAGGCGCGGCTCGACCCCTACACGCACGAGGAGCTCGCGGCGATCGTCGCGCGCGCGGCGCGGATCCTCGATGTCGAGCTCGACGACGGTGGGGCGATGGCGATCGCCAGCCGGAGCCGCGGCACGCCGCGGGTGGCGAACCGCCTGCTCAAGCGCGCCCGCGACTATGCCGAGGTACGAGGTGATGGCAGGGTCAGCGCCGATACCGCCTATGCCGCGCTGGCGCTGCTGGAGGTCGATGCGCTGGGGTTGGACCGGCTCGACCGCGAGATCCTGCGCGTGATCTGCGTCAAGTTCGCCGGCGGGCCCGTCGGCCTCTCGACGCTGTCGGTCGCCGTCGGTGAGGAGCGCGACACGATCGAGGATGTCTATGAGCCCTACCTCTTGCAGCTCGGGATGATCAAGCGCACGCCGCGCGGGCGGGCGGCCACCCACCACGCCTACGAGCACCTCGGCCTCGACCTACCCGATGTCAGTGCGGCGCTCTTTTGAGGCGCGGATGGGGCGGCGAAGCGGCGGGAGCGTGGCGTGGGTGTTGACCGTTGCCTAATGCTCCCTCTGTAGGCTGTCCAGCAGCAATGAGCCATCCATTCATCTGTCCCAACTGCGGCGAGCGCTCGCTCGC
>PKYB01000041.1 GCA_003133565.1 Solirubrobacterales bacterium | reverse complement strand
CGCGGACGCCGGCGACCAACGCGCAGCTCGTCAGTCGCGTGGCCGTTCTAGCAGAAATCGCGGGACGACCGCTGAGCAGCGCCGCGGAGACGCGGGCAACCCTCGGACTGTCGGCGTCGCCGGCTGACCCGTCGTCGACTGATCCGGCGCCGACCCCTATTTCAGTCGGAACGCTTTGATCCGGTCGACGTGCTGCTCCTCGTCGCGCGAGTAGNNGTAGAGCTTGATCTGGGCGAGCCATGCGACCTCGGACATCGTCGCGTCGGTGATCCCGATCGTCGGCCCTTTTGACCGCTCACCTTGCTGTCGCCGGCGGTCTTCTCGGCCGCGATCCAAACGCCGGCCTACGTGCGCACTCGCGCGGCTGGGTGAATTACGACGCGGTTAACGGTTCAAATGTCAGATAAGGACGTGCGGCTTCGGCGATCGCGCGAGCGATCTGCCGCCAACTAAAGTTCTCGAGGGCATACGCTCGGCCGGCGTTGCCAAACTCAAGCCGCAGTTCTGGATCGTTGGCTAGTCGCAGGAGCGCTGCGGTTAGCCCCTCGACATCGCCAGGCTCTACCAATAGCCCGGTGCGGCCGTGTACGACCCGGTCGGGAATGTTGCCTGCGGTAGTCGAAACAACGGGTAAGCCCCATGCGGCCGCTTCGGAATATGCGATGCCGGCTGGCTCTTGATGCGCCGGCAGGCAGAACACTGACGCCGAGGCAAAATGTGCTCCGACCGCCGTCGGCGGGATCTTCCCGACAAACCTCACGGCAGGAGGAGGATTGCCGCTCGGCCTGCATCCCACCACCGTCAGCGTTGCATACGGCACCCGCTGTCGGACCTGCGCGAACGCGCGCAAGACGTCGGGACCCCCCTTACGTTCCCACTCGGTCCCAACGAACAGTACGTCGAACCTATTGCGATCACGAACAGGAAGATGCTCTGGAGCCGCCACGTTGAGTCCAGTATTGGTGAGCACCACCTTGGTCTCCGGTATGCCGTAGTCGCGGACTAGCGATGTCCGCGCGTCGGAGCTGGCGGCGAAGATCACCTCAGCTTGCTCGAAGAGCAAGCGCTCACGCTCAAGCCAGCGCACCGAGTTGGTCTTGTGGCCGGGAGTCGCGTGGAGGTTGGCGAGCTCCGTGTAGTCGGTGTACACGAAGAGCGGTCGGCCGTCGATGTATCCGTTGAATAGTCCCTGCGTCTGAATTACGAACGGAGCATCGATGCCTTTTGCCGCTTTCTTCGTGGCGCGGGACATAGCGTCAAACATTGGCGTTGTCTTGATCCGAGCGTGATAGAGAGACCGAGGCGCCCCCACCAGCTCGGGATGACGCACTAGCGCTGCGATGACGCCCCGCGCTACCGAACGCGGCCCGCGGATAGCCTCTCGAGCGTCAAACCAAGTCAGCGCTCCAAGCTCTCCTCTTAGCGCGTAGAGAAGTGCAGGATTTATATGCGAAAAATGTCCTTGACCCGCAAACAATGGTTCGGCGCGCGGCGCGCCGTGGGCGCTAGCAGTTCTCGGTTCGCCCTGTACCAATCCGGATCGCTCCTCGGCCAGAGTCTGGCAGCCGTCGGAAACGAACGCCGCGCGCGATCAAAGCCGCACCGCTGAAAGGCGTACGCCTTTCGCCAGTCTGCCGCAGCCACGGCATGACACGGCGCCCCCGCTCGTACGAACCTGTCGAAGAACCGGCCGCCCCAGACGCACATCATCTTCTTTGGAACCGCCGCGGCCGGCTGGGGCGCCGAGGCCAACGCGAGCGCCGCGAGGTCGCTGCGCGAGATCGCGGACTTGTTCGACGCGCCGGCGGCTCGGAGAATCCGCGGTCGCTGAGGGGCGGGCGAGGAGGATCTGTAGTGGTGCCGCTTTACCACGCGGGCGAACCGTGCGAGCCAGCTACTTCTCGCCAGCAGGTCGAGACTGTCGCAAATAGCGAGTGTTTCTTGCTCCGCGTACTAGAACGCATAATGCGCTCCGCTACCGTCTCCGCACTAAACCGAAGGCGCTGATGCACAGACCCACCACGCCAGGCACTATTCGATCGACGGGCGCAGGCAGCCAGGCTGCGGCGACACAGAACAAGGCCAACACCAGCGAGACCGCTGCCGGCAAGGGCGCGGAGGCCAGCGTAACCGCGCCGGACGTAATGGACGGGCTCGCGGAGAGCGTAGCCACGGTCAACGCGATGACCGCGAGCAGCGCCGCGGTCGTCGAGCTGCAGGAGTACGTCGTGCTGCAGCAGCAGATCGCTGATGCGGACGCGCGGGCCGACCGTGNNGTGGCGGGAAGCAGTTGCCCAACGGGCGTATGGCGGAGATCGTCAAGGCGACCGGCCTAAGCCGGGCCGACATATCGCGCCGCATGCAGTTTGCTGAAAGGTTTTCGACCGAATGGCAAGTCTCGCGGGCCTGCGAGACTTATAACTCTTGGACGCAGGTCGTCTCCAAGGCATTGCCGGCAAGGTCCGCTCACGGAGATCCGTACACGGACCCGTTCGCCAAGCGGCCCGTTTCGCCGCTGGCCAAGGAGGTCGGCGAGGCCCTCGCGAGGATGGATGTCGCGGCGGCCAGGATTCGCCGAGTCCGGCACGACCCGCAGGCTCCGGCGCTCGCCGCGATCTTCACCGAGCTGCGGAACGCCCACGTAGACGATGGCATCGCCGACAAGCTGGTGCGCGTAAGGCGCGAGCTGTACGCGCTTGGGAGGGCGAGCCTGGGCGAGAGCGACGACCGCGGCGATGTTCTGCACGTAATCAACGTCGTAGTCACCGAGGCCAGGGCGCTCAGCGGCGACCTTACGCCTGAGGTGCGCGCGGGCGCCGCGAGGTCGCTGCGCGA
>PKYB01000048.1 GCA_003133565.1 Solirubrobacterales bacterium | reverse complement strand
TGTTCTCGAGGAACGAGAGCGGAATTCCCTGTGCCGTCGCGACCGAGTCCGCCTTACGCGGCGCAGCTTCGCTGGCGCCGACGAGCTCAATCGCGGCTCGCACGGCGTAGTCGGCTTTGGCGGTGACGCGCATCTGATGACTTTCACGCACGCCCCCGCGCAGTGCCTAGAAGCCAAGATCCCGGCGTGCTGCGCGCGTCGGGGCCGCGCATGCCGTTGGGGCGCGAGGTCGTCTGACCTCGCGCCCCNNGCGCTGGCGGCCGAGAACTTCGCCGCCTTGCTCGCCCGGATCTGAATCGTCGCGCCGGTCGCCGGGTTACGTCCACTGCGAGCCGCACGATGGCTCACACTGAACTTGCCGAATCCGGCAACGGAGACCTCGCCGCCTGAGCCCAGATGCGAAGCGATCGTGTCGAAGACCGCATCGACGGCACCCCTGGCCTGGCCGACCCCGATTCCAGCACTCTCGGCGACCTTGCCAGCGAGCTCGTTTTTCGTCATGACGCTCCTCTCTAATGGGCAGATACAAGCCCAAAAACGGGCAGGTACTGACGCAACGCTAGCGTGTACCGCGGATGGTCAGCTTCCGTGGGAAGCCATAGATGCCCGAATTTGGGCGCTATTACCGACAGTACGCGGCTCGAGGCGCCCCGCCGCGGCCACACTCCACAGCACACACAGCCATGTGAGGGTGGCGCAGGCGACGTGGAACCAGACCAGCTCGCCGGGCAGATGCGTCTCATATTGGACGGTTCCAATGACTCCCTGAAGGGCGATCAGCACGCAGAGGAAGGTCATCGCGCGCCGCAGCCGGGCGTCGGCACGGCGCCGCTCGAGCACCACCCATACAGCCACCGCGGCAAGGCCGAAAGCAAAAGCAAGCCCACCGTGAATGTGGATCATCAGGTTCAGCGTGTCGGCTCCGTCGAAGCGCAGGCGCTTGATCGTTTGACCGACGGCACCACCGGAGTGCGGACCGGCCGCGGTTGCCGCCGTCCCGGCGATCAGCACGACGGCGCCAAACGGGACGAGCGCGCGCACTGCCCACACGGCCCGCCGGTCGGCGTTGTAGATCGGCATCCGGCCGTCGGGCGCACGCGCCCGCCACGCCAGCGTGACGGCGGCGACGAGGATCACCATCGAGAGCGCGAAGTGAGCCATCACGAACCCCGGCGCCAGCTTTTCCTCGACCGTATAGCCACCGAGCACGGCTTGCGCGGCGACGCCGAGCGGCAGCGTCAACGCGAGCAATGCGAGGTCGCGGCGGAACGGTCGCCGCCGCCAAGCGCCCACAACTACGACGACCGTAACGACGCCAACCAGCGCACCGACAACGCGGTTTGAGAACTCGATCAGCGAATGGGTCTGCAGCGGCGGATACACGTGGCCGTAGCAGCGCGGCCAATCCGGGCAGCCTAGGCCCGAGCCGGTCAGCCGCACCGCGGCGCCGCTAAAAACGATCAGCGTCAGCGCGCCAAGCGCAAAGAGAGCAGCAAGCTGGAACTGTCGCGGGGTCAGCGTGACGGACGAGAGGCGGTTTCGCATCAGCGCGGAAGGATGCCAGGGGCGCGCCAGCCGCGCAGCCAGCGCGGCTAACTCAGAACGCCGTAGGCGAATGGCAACTCGTCGGCGATGTCGCGCAGCAAGGGGGCCTGCGCATCGCGCGCCGCGAGCAGCGGCTCGCCATCGAGCTGCCAGCGCACCCCGATTTCCGGATCGTTCCAGGCGATGCTGCGCTCGAGCTCCGGCGCGTAGTAGTCGGTCTGCTTGTAGATCACGTCGGCGAGCTCCGAGCGCGTATAGAAGCCATGGGCAAAGCCGGCGGGAATCCAGAGCTGATGCAGATTGTGATCGTCGAGCTCGAAGCCCTCCCACACGCCGTAGGTCGGCGAGCCGCGGCGCAGGTCGATGGCGACGTCGAAGATCGCCCCGCGCGCGCAGCGGACGAGCTTTCCGAGCCCGGCGCCGACCTGGAAGTGCATGCCGCGCAGCACGCCTGCGCCCGAGCGCGAGTGGTTCTCCTGGGGAAATTCGACCTCCGCCAGCGCGCTTCCAGCGAGCCCGTCGCGGCGGAACGTTTCGTGGAAGAAGCCACGCTCGTCGCCGTGGACGAGCGGCACGAGCAGGAGCACATCCGGGAGCGTTGTCTCGCGGATCTCGATTGAACCGCTGGACGCGTTCAGCTTCGTGCTCATAGGTTTTCGGCGATGTGCGGTGCCGAACGGTTGAAGACCCAGAAGCCGACGAAAAGCAGGACGACGACGAAGCCAACCGGGATCGCCAGCTCGGGATAGCCGCCGATCGCCGTGGCCGCGGAAACGCTGCCGTTGATATGCACCCCGTTAGCAACGGTCGTCGGTAGCGGACCGAGCAATGCGTGGCGGTATTGCTGCATGACGACCCCGAGCGGATTGAGCAGCCAGAAGTGCGCCAGCGGCTGACCCAGGAGATGATGGGGCTGGATCTTCTCGAGCGGGATCAGGATCAGCGAGCCGTAGAAGAGGACCTGCAAGACGACGTCCCAGATCGGCTGGATGTCGCGAAAGCGCACGAACAACGCCGAGAGCAGCATCGACCAACCGAGCGCGAGCGTGATCAGCATCACGAGGATCAACGGCAGCTCGAGCCATTGCAGGCGGGGGCGGGCACCGTCGACGAAGGTGAACACGGCGACGGCAAAGAAGTTCACACAGAGGTTGAAACCCGCGGTCAGCACGACCGCGAAGGGGATCGCCAGACGCGGAAACTGGATCTTGCGCACGAAGCTCTCGCGGTCGACGACGCAGCGCACCGAGCCGGCGGTCGCCTCGGCGAAGAAGTTGAACATCACGACACCGCTCAGCAGCATCGCCGGGTAGTGAGGGATCGCTCCCAGCTTGCCGAGCGAGTAGACGAGGTCGAGCACGCCAAACATCAGCAGCGGCCGCACCAGCTGCCAGACGTAGCCGAGCGCCGAGCCGTAGAAGCGCAGCTTGAACTCCGTGCGCGCGATCGTGAACGTCAGGTGCCAGAAGCGCCGCCAGTCACCAGACAGCGCGCCCGGTCCGCGGATCGGCGGGCCGAGATCGACATAGTCGACGGTGCTCATCCGACCTCCGCGTGGCGACGCTCGGAGCTCGGCGAGCGCTCGATGCTCGCACGGACCGGGATGTCCACGAGGCCACCCCGGGCGGCCGATCCGGCGACGACCATCGATGTCTCGCGGGTCGAGCGGTCGAGGATCTCCAGACCGCGTCCGAGCCGCGAGACGGTGACGACCGGGAAGTACCGCCCGGGGGCAAGCACGTTGGTGAACTCGACCGAGAACACGGCCTCCTCACCGGCGGCAAAGCGTCCCGAGCGCTCGTGTTCGATCGCGGTACTGGCGACCAGCACCTTGACCTGATCTTCGTTCTCGATCTCGACCGTCAGACCAGGATCCTCGGACTCGGCGACGAACTCGACGCGCGCGCAGAAGCGCAGTGTCTGTCCTTGCAGGTACATCGGCGACTGCGCGCCGTCATCGGTCTCGCACCATGCATCGACGATCCGCGCCGTGCCGTTGCCCATGCGATCGACACCCGCGGTGGCCTCCGGTGTGTCGCGGTTGAAGTTCAGCTCGAGGTAGTGGTTGGCGACGTGCTCGGGCTCGCCTTGGGCGACGATCTCGCCGCGTTCGAGCAACACCGCCCGGTGGCAGAAGCGGTTGACCGCGCCCATGTCATGTGTCACGAGCACGATCGTTGTGCCCGCGTCGCGCAGGCGATTGAAGACGTCAAAGCACTTCTGCTGGAAGGACGCGTCGCCGACGGCAAGCACCTCGTCGATCAACAGGACGTCGGCGTCGACCTGGATCGCGACCGAAAATGCGAGCCGGACATGCATCCCGGATGAGTAGTTCTTGAGCTTGAGCTCTTGAAACTCCTCGAGCTCGGCGAACTCGATCACGTGGTCATAGCGCGCGCGCGCCTCGCGTGGGGACAAGCCGAGCATGATCCCGTTCAGGATGACGTTGTCGCGCGCGGCGAGGTCCGGATTGAAGCCGACGCCGAGCTCGATAAACGGCGACATCCGGCCGCGTATCCAGATGTTTCCGCGATCGGCCGAGTAGATCCCGGCGAGACATTTCAGCAGCGTGCTCTTGCCGCTGCCGTTGCGTCCGACGATGCCGAAGAACTCGCCCTCCCTGACTTCGAACGACACGTCCTCGAGCGCCTTGAACGTGTGATGTCCGGTGCGGCGCAATGGATGTAGCACCCGCTCCTTGAGCGTGTGCATTTGCTCTTCAGGGATACGAAACGCCTTGGCGACGTCGGCCACGCGGATCACCGGGCGGCCACTGCCTTTGTAATCAGGCACGGGCGTAGGCTACCGGCTGGAATGGCGCAGCCGCGCTCGTGCACCAGCGCAGCCAAACCAGATCGGTGATGCTAAGCAGATGAACGATCTCCAAAGCGAAGGCTCCCTCGCCAGCGAGGCGCCCTCGCGGAACCCGGCGCCGAGCCCGCAGGCAAACCATGGCGCCGCAGGCGACGCTCGCATACGCGGCGAATCGGTCGTATGCATCGCCGTTGAGAGCCCGCCCGATCGCTTCGCGCTGTGCCTGGCAAGCGTCGTCGCTCACACCGCTCCCGAGGTGCCGATCCTCGTCGCCGAGATCGCCAGCGTGGACCCCGCAATCGCAACCATTGTGCGCGACATCGCCGGTCAGCGGGATCTGATCCAGCTCCACCCAAGCCAGGCCGAACCGACGGCGAACCTCGCCGCCGCGATCGCCAGCGCCGCCCCGGCGGATGTCCTTCTGCTGCGCAGCGACTGCATCGTTGGTGGCGGCTGGCACGAGGGGCTTCGACGCGCCGCCTACGCCCACTCACATACCGCGAGCGCGAGCGCACTCAGCAACGACGCCGGGATCCTCTCGGTGACCGAAGGCAACCCCACCAGTCGCCTCAGGGCCGGTGCGACGATCGACGACGCGAGCAACGCCGTGGCGGCGCACGCGCTCCGCCGCCGCCCACAGCTGCCAACGGCGATCGCTCGCGCCACCTATTTGCGACGCGACGCGCTCGAGCTCGTCGGCGGCCTCGAGTCATCCTTTGCCTCAACCGCGGCGGCGATCGTCGACTTCTCGCAGCGCTGCGTGATGTGCGGCCTTGTGCACGTCGCAGCCGACGATGTGTTCGTCTTCTACCACTCGCCGGGGAGGCTTGGGGCCGACGAGCGCCCGCGCCCGCGCGAGGTCACCGAGGACGCGACGATCGCGACTCGATACCCCTATTTCTCGGCCGAGCTCGACCTAACCGAGCAGGTCAGCGACCGACCGCTGCCCGCTGCGCTGGCGCGCGCTCACCGTGCGCTGGGCGGGATGTCGGTGACGATCGACGGCCGGCGGCTCGTGGCGCCAGCAACCGGCACCCACGTCATCGTGCTCGAAACGATCCGCGCGCTGGCAGCGCTGGATGCGCTGACGCTACGCGTCGTGGTTCCGCACGATCTAGCCGATTTCGCGCGCCTCGCACTCGCTCAGCTCGACGTCGCGCTGATTCAAGCGGACGAGGTGACAGCCGACCTTCGACCGAGCGACATCGTCCACCGCCCGTTCCAGGTCTTCGGCTCCGCTGACCTCGAGCTGATGCGCCGCCTCGGCGAGCGGCTCGTCATCAGCCACCTCGACCTGATCTCCTACGACAACCCGAGCTACTTTCCCTCGTTCCACCATTGGCAGCACCACCGGATGGTGACGCGGCTGGCATTGGCGCTGGCCGACCGCGTCGTTTTCCTCTCTCATGACGTCGCCCGTGAGGCGGCAAATGAGCAGCTCGTCGAGCCAGCGCAGTCGGTGGTCATCCAGCCGGGCGTCAGCTACTCCTATGGCGCGGGCGGGGAGCGCGCACGTCCAGCGGCCATCGATCGGCTGGGCGGTAAGCCATTCATGGTTTCGATCGGGACCGACCTTCACCATAAGAACCGCATCTTTGCGCTGCAGTTGCTCGTTGCGATGCGCCGCGACCACAACTGGCCCGGAGCGATCGTTTTTGCCGGGCCGCGCGCCAGCCACGGCTCCTCGGAAGGCGAGGAGACCCGCTTCATCGCCAGGCACCCCGATCTCGCCGACTCCGTGCTCGCGCTTCCGTGGGTGTCCGAGCCGGAGAAGGCGTGGCTGATCGAGAACGCGGTCGCGGTCTGCCACCCGAGCACGCGCGAGGGCCTCGGATTGATGCCCTTCGAGGCCGCCGCATATGGGCGCCCGTGCATCTTTGCGAGCACGACTGCCCTTGCCGAGCTGCAGCCGGAGGGGGTCGCAACGATCGTCCCGTGGAATCCGACGGAGAGCGCCGCGGCGGTGATGAAGCTGCTCGGAGACCCGCAGGAGATCGCCGCACACATCGAGCTGATCCGCCAGCGCGGGCTCGAGTTCAGCTGGAAGAGCGCAGCGGAGCGCCTGCTCGAGACCTACGAGGACGCGATGGCAGCGCCGTCGCGCGAGGCCCGCCGCGTGGGCAACGACCTACTGACGAGCGAGCGCGACCGCGCGGAGATCCATCGCAAGTACGACGAGCTGTGGAACGGCCTCAGCAGAGACGGTCAGCTGCTCGTGCGCCCCGATGGGCTGCTGGACGCCGAAGATCAGCGGGCCCTCCTCGCCGTCGCGAGTCGACCGTGGCTGAAGCGCGTCGTGATCGGCCAGGCACGGTTGCTGCGGCGCCTAACCCGCAACCCGACGCCACTGCCGCTGCCGGCAACAACCCCGCCGGAGGTATTCGACTTGCACTTCGGCCCGTTGAACCGCGAGTACCAGGAGCGTCACCTGCGTCCCGGCCCCAACCTCGAGGAGATGCACTGAGCACGGCCTAGCGGGGCGCTTTGCGAATCTCGGGAACGGCCGTGCTGCCGAGATCGACCTGGTGTGGTGTGGCGGTTTGGTTGAGGAATTGTTCGAGTGTGTCGATGCGCCGTTCCCAGGCGTAGTCGGCGGCGGTCGCGATCGCGGCGCTTGCTAGTCGCGCGCGTAGCGGCGGGTCGGCGAGTAAGCGGGTGAGCGCGGCCGCGACATCCTCGGCGTGGCCGGCCGGCATCAGGCAGTTCTCGCCATCGACACAGAAGTCGCGGTTGCCGTGCGCGTCGGTGCACACAACCGCAGCACCGCTCGCCATCGCTTCGAGCACCGGCAGACAGAACCCTTCGTGGGTCGAGGTCTGGACGAACACCGTCGCCTCGCACATCAGCTCGTTGACACGCTGATCGCTCGGCGCGTACTCATAGACGATCCCGGGCTCGCCGGCGAGCTCCGGCTCGATCCCGAACAGGCACAGCTCGGGCCGCGGGTCCGGCAGCGCGCGCCACGCCGCGAGCGTCAGGGGAAAGTTCTTCAACGGATTGGAACGCCCGAGCGCAAGCACCATGCCCTCGCGCCGCGGCCCGCCCGGACGCGGACGAAACGTCCCCAGATCGACGCCCGGCGCAACCAGCTGCGCCGCCAAACCAAGCTCCGCCAGCCGATCCCGATTCCAGCCAGAG
>PKYB01000002.1 GCA_003133565.1 Solirubrobacterales bacterium | reverse complement strand
GCCGCTGTCGGCGCGCGACACGCGCGCTGCCGAGGCGCTCTATCTGTCCTCGGGGAAGCAGATTCGGCCTCTCGTCGAGGCGATGCTGATGCATCCGACCATCCACGCCGGAGCACGGATGGTCAAACCGCCGATCGTGCAGATCGCCGGAATGCTCCGCAGCATCAACCGCTACATCGACACCGACGCTTGGGCGTGGGAGTCGAGCCTCCTCGGCCAGATGCCGTTCTACCCGCCGAACGTCGGCGGCTGGGACGCCACGAGCTGGCTGAATACGGGCACATGGCTCGCGCGCTTCAACCTGACGGGCCAGATGATCGTGACGGACAAGGTGCTGAACCCCTCGACGGCCAAGGTCTCCAAACACCCAAAGGACCTGACCGACGAGGCGATCGCTTTCTGGGGTAACCCTACGGTGAGCGCCGCGACGCGCCGGGCGCTGAGTGCATACGCCCAATCTGCCGCCATCGATTCCGCCACGGCTACTTGGGAGCGCGAGTCGTATCCCGTGCTCGCTCTGAACGCCCTCCGCGCCCTCGTTGTCGCTAGCCCCGACTACCAAACGTGTTGATATGAGCCAAAAACGCCCCGTTGATCGCTCTTGTGCCTGTCAGGACTTCAACCGCGCCGAGTTCATTCGCCGCGGCGTCGCCCAAGCCGGCAAAGGCCTGCCCTCGATCGAGGCGGGCATGCCGACGCCCGCTGGCACCGGCCTTTCGCGGCGGACCTTCGTGCTCTCGTCAGCCGGCCTGCTGCTGTCGGTCTACGGTGCCGGGCACGTGCTCGACCCCAAGGTCTTCGAAGCGGGAATCGCGCAGGCCGCGAGCGACGGCGCCAACCAGCCGGTGATCGTGAGCGTCTACCTGCAAGGCGGAATCGACTCGATGTCGGTCCTCTATCCCGTTGGCGATCCGCTCTACGCGACCTACAGGCCGTCGCTCGGCCTGGCGCCGGACGCAGGACCGGTGTTCACCGAGGATTCGAGCCTGCACTGGAACCCGCTCGCCGCACCACTCGCGCAACTCCACGCTGAAGGCAAGGTCAGCGTGATGCCGACGGTCGGCTACACCGATCCCAACCAGTCGCACTTCACGAGCCGCCACTACTACGAGGTTGGGGCCACCGACGCCAACCTCGCCACCGGCTGGCTCGGCCGCTACCTCGATATCGTCGGCACCAAGGACAACCCGCTACAGGGTCTCTGCCTCGATTACGCGCTGCAGCCGGCGCTTGCGACCGCGCGGATGCCGGTCGCCACAATCGACCTGCCGACGGACTACAGCTTCTACGCCGAGGGCGTCTGGGGGCCGCCGCAGACTGTGATGTACAACACGTTCGACGCCTTCGGCGAGGTAGCCGCGGCTTCGCACGATCCCGCGATGGAGCAGTCAGGTGACGCGGCGCGGGCGTCCAATCGGCTGCGCGAACAGCTGCTGCAGTTCCAGCCGGCGGCGGGTACGACAGCGCCACCGCTGCCCGCCGGCTATCCAAGCGCGACCGACGAGTTCCCGGCGCGGATGGCGGCGGTGGCGAAGATGCTCGCTGCCGGATTGCCGATCCAGTGTGTGAGCGTGACGACCGACTCGGTGTTCGATACCCACGAGGGTCAGGCCGCCCCGTTTGACGCTGGGCTCGGCGAGGCAGTCCAGACGATCTACGCCTTCCAGCGTGACCTCGAGGCGCGCGGTCTCGCCGACCGCGTGCTGATGCTCGTCTGGTCGGAGTTCGGCCGGCGCCCACAGGAAAACGCCTCTGCGGGCACCGATCATGGGGCCGCCGGGTGCGGGTTCGTGATCGGCACGCAGGCCGCGGGCACGATGATCGGCGAGTGGCAGGGCCTCTCAACCGGGCTGGACGCGCTCGGCAACCTCACGGAGACGGCTGACTTCCGCGGCGTCTATTGCTCGGTCCTCGAGCAGTGGCTCAAACAGGACGCCAAGGCAGTTATCCCTGGCGCGGCGTCGTTCACACGCGTGCCGGTGGTCAAGTCTTAGCGCAACGGCTGGCCTCCGCGCGACGGCTGTGGCACCGCCACTGCCCGGCTTGACAGTCGCGCGGATGGTGCTACAACAGAGGTAGCTGCGTTAAAGGAGGTTCCGATGGGTCACGACCGCCGGTCCTAATCGCCCCAGCTTCAGCGCCACAGCAAACCGCGGGCTGTTGCATTCCTGCCAGCGCTTGCGCGCAAGACCGGCGCCAAGGGGCAGTCCCAAAAGAATCATTTCGCTACGCGCGTCCGGCCTCTGCTTCGTGTGAGAGTTCGGGCGCGCGTCTTATGTGTCGGCGACGCCGGGAACCTTCGCATGCGTGCCGCCGCAGCGGGAGCGGCGCTCAGCTGCCCGGAACGGTCATGCCGCCCTTCAGCTTGCAGGAGTGCGCGTCACCGGGCTCCGGGCCCGAGCCGAGGAAGCGCAGGAAAGGCGCGTAGGCCGGTTTGGGCGCGCCACTGCGAGCCAGTAGACCGTCGTTGAAGCCCCAGTAATTGGGCTGGCCGGGCTCGACGCCGGTGAAGTCCTGGAGCGAGTACCACAGCACGTGCTGGAGGTCCCAGCGGCGGCGGCACGCGTACATCGTGTCCCAGGTCTTGACGAGGTAGCGCTTCTGCATTGCCGGGCTGACGGTAAACGCACTCGCCGGCCCGCTCGTAGCCCAGCCCATCTCGGTAACCCAAATCGGGTGTGTGGTATCGCCGTTTTGCAGCATGACGCGGCGGGTCTTGTCGAGGATCCCAACCGAGTTCGACGGGTCCGGTGCGTAGCCCTGAACAGCGATGACGTTGAAGCTCGAGGAGAACTCTGGCTGGCGGTAGAGGCCGCGCAGGAAGGGGACGAGCGCCATGCCCGTGCGCTCCCCGGGGAGCTGATCGAGGCCAGATAGGACGATCATGGCGTTCGGGTCGATGGCTCTGATCGTCGTTGAGATCTCGCTGAGGAACGTGGCGTAGGCGGCAGGGGTCGGGTCGGGCCAGAAGTAGCCGCCGTTGACTTCGTTCCAGATCTGCCAGCTGACGGTGGGAACGTAGCTCTGTCCGGCCCAGAACGATGAGGCCGGGTCGTAGCGCTCGACCGCAGCCTGCACGAACGCCTCGTAGTTGACCAGCTCGGTACCGGTCGGCGGGGTATAGACGGCGCCGCATGCCCAGACGGCGCAGCCGTTGAGATTGAAGACGATGTTGAAGTGATGGGCGGCTGCCTCGTCGGCCAGCCGATCGGGGTCGCTCCAGTTGCGTGACGTAGGATCGGGGTCGGTCTGGATGGTCCCCCAAGAGAGTGAGCCGCGCACCAATTGCAGTCCGGCGTTGCTGAGCTGCGCTGCCTGGGAGCTGTCCGGATAGGACCAGCCGCCGACGCCGAAGAACCCGGCGCGCGATTGGGCACCCGCAGACGACGTTGTCACCGTTACCACGAGGCCGGCAGCCAGAACCAAAACCAGCGCAACGCACCGGGCCAGCGCGCGTGAGCGCCCATCTGTGGCGGCGCTCATCGCTTGCGATCGATTGCGGCTTCGAAGTGTTTGGACGCGGTCAGCGTGTGCTTGATCGACGGCAGGTTGGCCGTGGTGCTCGCCGGCACCTCGACGATCAGGTGGTCGCCGACGTCAAGGTGTGCGGACACCGAGAACTTTCGCCAGCGAGCTTTGGCGAGCACGACCGAGGCGAGCGCACGCTCCTTGTGCTGACCTTTGCGCTCGAGGTAGACGCGGGCCGAGGCGGACGGCGCCTTGCCGGTCTTGCATGTGAGCTTTGCCTCGAGCTTCGTGCGCTGCGGCGTGGCGGCGAGCAGCTTCGCGCCGAGCGTGCAGCTGCGGGTTGCGACCACGCTCGTCGTGTTGGGCGGGCCGACGAGCGTGCATGGGATGGTCGGCGTGGCGAGGCTGACGGCGCAAGCATAGGTCGGCGAAATCGCGATGTTCGGCGTCGTGAGCGCAGCCGTCGTGAGCGGCGAAGACAGCTCCGCATAGACATTGAAGGTCTTGATCAAAGGGCCGTCCTGCAGACACATCTGCGTGTTGCCGAAGGCGTCGGTACCGGCCGGGTCAACGCGCCCGT
>PKYB01000095.1 GCA_003133565.1 Solirubrobacterales bacterium | reverse complement strand
GGCGTCACGGACGGTCGCAACTCGTCCATATAGCGGCGGCGTAATCAGCTAAGGCGCCCGCTGGGTGCTCGCTCAGCCCGAGCAGGCGCCCGGGACTTGCTTCCGCGAGATCGAGGACTTTCGCCCCGGCGGTTAGCGCGCGCTCGAGGCGGGGAGCGTAGTCGTGGGAGGGATGTTCGCGGCGGTGCGGGACGCTTGGGTCATCCGCGCGGTTGACCTACCGTAAGCCTAGAGGTTGACGGCTGGCGAGCGCAGGATACGCACCGAGGTTGACCCAAGATCGTGCCGCGGACCGACGACGAACAAGGCGGGAGCTGGGAACTTCCCGGTTGTCTTGTGTCAATCGATGACGGTCGTTTGGAGGCGTCATGGCAAATCGTTGGGATCGGCTGGCTCCGCTGCTCGGACTAGCTTTCGTGGCATTGCTGGTGGTCGACATCACGATCGGGGGCAGTGAGCCTGCCTCCGGCGCGTCGGCCGCGAAGGTTGTCGCGTGGTACACCGCGCGCGGGAACAGCGTGCGCGTGTCGGATTACCTGATGGCGGTCGTGCTGGTGGTCGGCTTCCTCTTCTACGGATACCTGCGTGACAGGCTCGCCGAGGGGTCGCGAGGGCTCGCGGCGACCGCTTTCGGCGGCGCGGTTCTGTTCGCCGTCAGCGGCGCGGTCAGCTCGGGCGTTCAGCTCGCGCTGGCGGACACGCCCGGGAAGCTGGGGTTGCAGACCGCGCACGCGCTTAACCTGCTTACCAATTTCACGGCGGCGATCGCGGTCTCAGCCGGGGCATCGGCGCTCCTGATCGCGGGGAGTATTGCGATCCTGCGCGGCGCGCAGCTCCCTTCCTGGACCGGGTGGCTCGGTCTAGTGCTCGGCGTCGTGGCGCTCGTTCCGGTCGCGAATCTCGGGCTGATCCCGGCCGGAGTCTGGACGTTGGTGGTCAGTATCGTGCTGTTCGTCCGTGGGTCCGAGGTTCCCGTAACAGGCCAGCCCGGAGGGGCCCAGACGGTGGCCAGCGGGGCGCGCTGAACGGCGGCGACCCCGGCTGAACCGCGGTAGCTTTGCGGACACCGTGACTGGGATCTCGAAGCTGGTCGGACGTGTGCGTGATCTCGATCGTGCGCGGATCGACGCGTTCCTGGCGGCCCTGCTGGCTGCAGGCACCGAGCTTCAGGTGTGGCTCAGCCACTCGATCCACGATCGCCCGGCGACGGCGGTCGCCGGGCTGGTGCTGTGCGGCGCCGTCGCCGTTCGCAGACGGTGGCCGCTCGGCGCTGTGCTCGCCGGGTCCGGTGCGGTCTCGGTCGACGCGGCGCTCGGCGGCGCCCTGGTCGTCTCGGGACTGGCGGCGCTGCCGGCCGGCTTTTTGTGCTTTTACGGTGCCGGGGCGTTCCTGCCCGGACGGCGGTCGCGCATCGCCCTCGGCGCCGGGCTGGTCGTGCTGATGCCGCAGATCCTGCTGACGCCGCACGTCGTCTCGAACCTGTTTTTCGAGCCGACGATCCTCGTGTTCGCGCCGTGGCTGATCGGGCGCTGGCTGCGCGAGCACGCCGCACGAGCCCGCCGGTTCCGCGCACTGTCCGAGCAACTCGACGCCGAGCGCGAGCAGCACGTCAGTGGCGCGGTCGATCGCGAGCGGATCCGAATCGCGCAGGAGCTGCACGACGTGATCGGGCATTGCCTGTCAGTGATCGTGCTCCGGGCGGGGGGCGCGCGCGTGGTCGTCGAGGGGGAGCCTGAGCGCGCCCGCGAGGCGATGCGGGTGGTCGAACGGGCGGGTCGCGAGGCACTCGGAGAGATGCGTCATCTGCTCGGAGTTTTCGGCTCCGAGCGCATCGGCGAGGACCGCCACAGCCAGCCAGGGCTGGCGAGTATCGAGGATCTGGTCGCGCGGACCCGCGCGTCGGGGCTCGAGACCGAGCTTACGGTCAACGGCCGGCCGCGTGAGGTTCCCCCAGCCCTGGCGCTGTGCATCTACCGGATCGTCCAAGAGGGGCTGACCAACACGATCAAGCACGCCGGCCGGCACGGGCGACGGTACGGATGTCGTGGGACGAGAACCGCCTCGAGCTCGAGATCGCCGACGACGGGTGCGGTCCCGGCGGCCAGCGCAACGGGCGCGTCGGGCATGGACTCGTCGGGATGCGCGAGCGTGCCGCGCTTCACCAGGGATGGGTTCGGGCTGGCGCCGAGCGCGGCGGCGGCTACCGGGTCCAGGCGTCGTTGCCGTTGATCGCGCGGGATCTCGGATGACGACACTCTGGGTACGTGCGCAGCGGCCGCCGTGGCTCACGCCGGCGCGAATCGACCTGCTGATCGCGCTCGTCCTCCTGGTCGAGCTCGACCTTGAGTCTTGGCTAGACACGGTCGTGCCGGGACCGCACCGCCTGGGTGCGGCGCTCGCCTCCGCGCTGCTGGTCGCCCCCGTCGCCGTCCGCCGTCGCTGGCCGGGCGGGGCGCTGGTGACGTGCGCGGCGGTCGCAGGCGTGCTCCAGGGCCCGCCGTTCGCCAACGTGTTGAACCACACCACCGGGGAGATTCTTCCGTTGCTGCTACTCGCCTTCACCGCCGGCACGCGACTTGACCTCCGTCATGGGCTCGGCGCCGCAGCCGCCGCCGCCGCACTGATCGCCGGCGGAGCCGTGTGGTCGACGGCGGGGCCGCCGACGGGCTACAGCCTCGGCTCAGAGCTGGTCTCCGCGGTCGGACTTCCGCTGCTGTTCTGGGCGTTCGGCTGGATGTGGCACGAACGGAGTCGGCGGGCGACCGCCTTCGGAGCGCTCGCCGCCCGCCTCGAACATGAGCGCCGGCAGCAGGAGCGGACCGCCGTGTCCGAGGAGCGGATCAGGATCGGGCGCGAGCTGCACGACATCATCGCCCAGAACGTCAGCGCGATCATCATCCAGGCAGGCGGCGCCAGGCAGCTGATCAGCGCCGACCCAGCACGCGCGTCGGACGCGATCCTGGCGGTCGAGCGAACCGGCCGTGAAGCGCTCGCCGACCTGCGACGAGCGCTCGGGCTGTTGCGGGACGACGATGACCCGCGGGAGCTGGCCCCGCAGCCGGGACTCGCTCAGCTAGGGAACCTGCTGGAGGTGGCGCGCGGGCGCGGAGTCGATATCAACCTGCGCACGGCCGGTGAGCCAGGCGGGCTGACGACGGGGGTCGATTTGCTCGGCTACCGCGTGATCGAGGCGGCGCTGCTCGAAGCCACTGGGAACCGCGGGCTGACCGATTTGACGCTCGACTACGGCCGCTCACGGCTGACGATCGAGATCTGCGGTCAGGGCCCGGTCGACGGCCTCGACCAGCGACTGCTCGGAATCTCCGAGCGGATTGCGCTGTACGACGGGACACTCACGATCCGCCGCGCGAACGCCGAAGCCTTCGCGATCAGCGCACAACTACCACGCGAGGTGTCGGGAGAATGAGCATCGCGGTCGCGATCGCCGACGACCAGCCACTCGTCAGGGCCGGTCTGCGGATGATCATCGATGCCGCCCAGGACATGCGGGTCGTCGCCGAGGCGAGCGACGGACGCGAAGCGATCGACGCCGCCCGCCGCGCGCATCCGGACGTGATCCTGATGGACATCCGGATGCCGGTGCTCGACGGGATCGAGGCAACGAGGCAGATCACCGCGGGCTCGATTGCGACGCCGCGGATCGTGATCCTGACGACGTTCGATCTCGACGAGTACGTCTACGGAGCGCTCTGCGCGGGGGCGAGCGGTTTCCTGCTCAAGGACGTCGGCCCCGAGCAGCTCGTCGAGGGCATCCGCGCTGTCGCGGGCGGCGACTCACTGCTCGCGCCATCGGTCACGACCAGGTTGATCCAGACGGTCGTCGCGGCCAAGGACCACGCCCCGATCCCGGCGGCGCTCGACGAGCTCACGCGACGCGAGCTCGAGATCTTCAAACTCGTCGCCCGCGGGCTCTCGAACGCCGAGATCGCCAACGAGCTCGTCCTGTCGGGCGCGACGGTGAAGACGCATGTCACGCGCGTGCTGGGCAAGCTTGGGCTGCGCGATCGTGTCCAAGCCGTCGTGCTCGCGTACGAGACCGGCATCATCCAACCCGGCGCACCGCGCTAAGACCTCGCACGCTCGCGGACACACAGGCATCACTACCTGGGCTGTCGCACGTCACCCTCGGGCTATGACGCGAGCTTTGACCCGCAGGAGGCTGCTACATACACTTGCCAGCGTGCGGTCCGCTGTTCTCGATCTCGGGGCGCTGGCCGATTTGGCGGCGATCCTCCGCCCCGACCAGCTGATCCTAGAGCTCGAGCAGCTGCGCACCTACGAGTGCGACGGGCTGATGCGCCACCGCGTGATCCCCGCCGCCGTCGCGATCCCCGAATCCGCCGCCGAGGTCCAGGCTGTGGTGCGGGTCTGCAACGCCCACAAAATCCCGTTCGTCGCGCGCGGCGCGGGCACCGGCCTCTCGGGCGGCGCGATGCCGGTCGCCGAGGGGATCGTGATCTCACTCGCGCGCTTCACGAAGATCCTCGCGATCGACGCCGATCGCGGCGAGGTCACGGTTGAGCCGGGAGTCGCCAACCTCGACGTCACGAAAGCGGTCGCCTCGCACGGCTTCTACTACGCGCCCGACCCGTCCTCGCAGCAGGTCTGCACGATCGGCGGCAACACCGCCGAGAACTCGGGCGGCGCGCACTGCCTCAAGTACGGCTTCACCGTCAACCACATTCTCGCCGCGGAGATCGTCCTGCCGAGCGGCGAGCTGGTCGAGCTTTCCGTCTGGGACGAGGGCCCCGACCTGCTCGGTGCGTTCATCGGCTCGGAGGGTACTTTGGGGATCGCTACCCGACTCACACTCCGGATCCTCCGCGCGCCGGAAGCTGTCGTCACCTTGCTCGCCGGCTTCGCCGGGATGGAGGAGGCGGGCGCGGCGGTGTCCGACGTGATCGGCTGCGGGATCATCCCGGCGGCGATCGAGATGATGGACTCGATCACGATCGAGGCTGCGGAGGCCGCCGTCCAAGCGGGCTATCCGACGGGATGCGGCGCGGTGCTGATCGTCGAGTTCGACGGACCGCGCGCGCAAGTCGAGGACGACCTCGAGCGCGTGCTCGAGATCTGTGCCTTGCGCAAGGCGCGCGAGACACGCACCGCCGAGAGCGCCGCGGACCGCGCGCGGATTTGGCGCGGTCGCAAGGCCGCATTCGCGGCGATGGGGCGCGTCAGCCCCAACTACTATGTCCAGGATGGCGTCGTGCCGCGGACGCGGCTGCCCGAGGTGCTGCACGCGATCAACGAGTTGTCGGCCCGCGCCGGCCTGCGCGTCGGCAACGTCTTTCACGCCGGCGACGGCAACCTCCATCCGCTCGTCCTCTACGACGCGCGGATCGCCGGCCAGGCCGAGCGCGCCGAGGCGCTCGCGAACGAGATCCTCGTCGCCTGCGTCGACGCCGGGGGGTCGATCACCGGCGAGCACGGCGTTGGTGCCGACAAGGCCTGCGCGATGCCGCTGATGTTCAGCGAGCAGGACCTCGAGGCGATGGCGCGCCTGCGCTCGGCGTTCGACCCCGACGGTCTCGCGAACCCCGGCAAGATCTTTCCGACGCCGCGACTATGCGGCGAGGTACCGGGTCCTTACCGCGTTCACGCGATCGAGCAGGCTGGTCTCGGTGAGCGGCTCTAGCACCGCGGCGCCCCCGCGCCTGCTCGAGCACGAGCCGGGCGATCTGACCGCGATCGCTGAGGGCGGATTTCGGCTGTCAGCCCTGCAAGCCGCGCTGGCCGTGCACGGTCAGCGCCTGTCACTCGACCCGCCGGGCGATCCGACGCTCGGCGAGTGTCTACTCGAGAACCTGTCAGGTCCGCTACGCCACCGCTACGGGCGGATGCGCGACCTCGTGATCGGCGTCAGCGTGGTGTTGCCCGACGGCACGCGCGCGAGCTCCGGCGGCAAGGTCGTCAAGAATGTCGCCGGTTATGACCTCGGCAAGCTCTTCTGCGGCTCGCGCGGCCGCTTCGGCTCGGTCGAGCGGATCGCTGTCCGGCTGCACCCACTGCCGGCTGCTGCTCGAACAGTTGTCCTGGACGCTGCGCGTTGGCCCGAGCTGCATCGCTCCCAGGTAGTGCCGAGCGCGGTCGATCTGGTTGATGGCCACCTACACGTGCTGGTCGAGGGTTCGGAGCGTTCGGTTGCTGCCCAGATAGAGACAGTCGGCGGCGAGGAAGCGCGACCCGAACAGTGGGATGAGATCCGTGCGCTTCAAGCGACACTCCCGAGCTGCGCTCGCTGGGATGGTGAGGGCGCTCCGCTCGTGCGCCCCGGTCCGCGACTCGCGTATACGAACGAGCCGCGTGAGGAGACGTGGAGTCCGCTCGCCGAGCGCGTTGTGGAGGCGCTGTGCAAGAAGAGCTGATCGCCGACTGCGTCCACTGCGGCTTCTGCCTGCCGACCTGCCCGACGTACGACCTCTGGCGTGAGGAGATGGATTCGCCGCGCGGTCGGATCCTTCTGATGGCTGGTCTCAATGACGGGTCGATCGAGCTGAACGACACGGTCGTCGAGCACTTCGACCGCTGCCTCGGCTGCATGGCCTGCGTCAGTTCCTGCCCGTCGGGCGTGCGCTACGACAAGCTGATCGAGAGCACGCGGGCCTACGTTGAGGAGAACCACCAGCGAGGCGCGCTCGCCCGTCTGTTGCGCTCGGCCGTCTTCGCTGTCGTCCCCCACCGGCGCCGGCTGCGCGTGGCACTAGCGCTGCGGCGCCTTCCGGCTCCAGGCGCGCTCGGGCGACTGCGCACCCTCGCGCCACCCTGGTCATCGCCGGAATGGCCGCCGGAGCATCTCCCGGGCGAGGGCAAGCGCGTTGCGCTGCTCGCCGGCTGCGTCCAGAGTGTCGTGTTCGGCGACGTAAACGCTGCGACGGCACGCGTCCTGGCGGCCGACGGCTACGACGTTCACGTCCCCCGCCGCCAGGGATGCTGTGGTGCACTGCACGCCCATGCCGGGCGCCTCGAGGAGGGCATCGCACGCGCCCGCGAGCTGGAGCGTGAGCTCAGCGGCTATGACCACATCGTGACCAACGCCTCCGGCTGCGGCTCACATCTGAAGGATCACGGGATCGCTAACGCAGTTGACGTCTCGGAGCTCCTCGGCGAGCCGCAGGCCGAGCGCAAGCCGCTCGAACTTTCGGTCGCTTTTCAGGACTCGTGTCACATCCGCCACGCGCAACGCCTGATCGCGCCGCCGCGCGCGATGCTCGACGCCATCCCGGAGCTCGATCGGCGCGAGCCAGCCGCGCAGGAGATCTGCTGCGGCAGCGCCGGTATCTACAACCTCGTCCAGTCCGAGGCTGCGCAAGAGCTCGGTGACCGCAAGGCCCAGGCGATCCTCGACACCGGTGCCGAGGCGTTCGCGAGCGCCAATCCCGGCTGCCTCGTCCAGGTCAGCGCCGCGCTGCGCCGCGCTGGACGCCCGCTGCCCGCGTTTCACCCGATCGAGCTACTCGACGCCTCGATCCGGGGAGTTCCCAAAGAACATCTGCTCGAGGAGGCAAGGAGATGACGAATAGGGATGTATTGAGCGAACAGGGGGTCGAGCGGGGCGTGAGTGGCGACGGCGCATCGCTTCGTTGAGTTACAGCCGGCGGCGAGCGCCGCTACGTGTTGAGGCGGTCGGCGAGCGCGTCGAGTTGGGCGCGGAGCGTCGCAGGTAGCTGTTCGCCGAAGCGGGCGAAGTGCTCGCGTAGTGACGGCAGCTCGGAGCGCCACTCGGCGTAGTTGACTTGGAACAGCTCGGCGAGGTCCTCCGCTGGGATGTTGAGGCCGTTGGTGTTGAGTGCGCCGAAGGCCGGCACGTTGCCGATCGGGGTTGGGACGGCGTCGGCGGTACCTTCGCAGCGGCGGAAGATCCATTCGAGGACGCGGCTGTTCTCCCCGAAGCCTGGCCACAACGAATGGCCGTCGGCACTCTTGCGAAACCAGTTGACGTAGAAGAAGCGCGGTAGCTTGGCGGCGTCTTGCTCGTGTCCCAGCTTCAACCAATGGGCGAAGTAGTCGCCCATGTTGTAGCCGCAGAATGGCAGCATCGCGAATGGGTCGCGGCGCAGCGTGCCGACCACGCCGGTTGCGGCGGCCGTTGTCTCTGATGCCATCGTCGCGCCGAGGAACACGCCGTGCTCCCAGTCGAAAGCCTCCTGGATCAGCGGCACGACGGTCGATCGCCGCCCGCCGAGCAGGAATGCGTCGATCGGCACGCCCGCGGGGTCTTCCCACTCGGGAGCGATCGCCGGATCCTGGCTGGCGGCGACGGTGAAGCGCGCGTTGGGATGGGCCGCCGGCCGACGGGCGGCCGGTGTCCAATCGTTGCCGCGCCAGTCGACGGCGTGCGCGGGCGGTATCGGGGTCATGCCTTCCCACCAGATGTCACCGTCGTCGGTTGCGGCGCAGTTGGTGAACACGGTGTCGGTGTTGATCATCGCCATCGCGTTGCGATTCGTCGCGGCGCCGGTACCTGGGGCGATGCCGAAGAAGCCGGCTTCCGGGTTGATTGCGTAGAGGCGTCCGTCCGACCCGAAGCGCATCCAGGCGATGTCGTCGCCGATCGTCTCGACTGTCCAGCCGGGGATCGTCGGGATGACCATGGCGAGATTCGTCTTTCCGCACCCCGACGGGAACGCGCCCGCGAAGTACTTGACTGTGCCCTGCGGTGAGGTGACCTTGAGTAGCAGCATGTGCTCGGCGAGCCACCCCTCGTCGCGCGCCATCACTGACGCGATCCGCAAGGCGAAGCACTTCTTGCCGAGCAGCGCATTGCCGCCGTAGCCCGACCCGTAGGACCAGATCTCACGACTCTCGGGGAAGTGAACGATGTACTTGCTGTCTGTGTTGCACGGCCACGGCACGTCCTCCGCGCCGTCCTCGAGCGGCGCCCCTACCGAATGCAGGCACGGCACGAACGGGCCGTCGTCGCCGAGCACCTGGAGCGCTTCAAGCCCGACCCTCGTCATCACCATCATGCTCAGCGCGACGTAGGCTGAATCGGTGATCTCGACGCCGATCCGCGCCAGCGGCGATCCGAGCGGACCCATCGAAAAAGGTACGACGTACATCGTGCGCCCCCGCATCGATCCCGCGAACAGACCACTGAGCATCTCGCGCATCTCCACCGGATCGCGCCAATTGTTCGTCGGACCAGCATCCGCCTCGCGCTCGGAGCAGATGAACGTGCGGTCCTCGACACGCGCGACGTCGTCGGGATCCGAACGCGCGAGAAACGAACCGGGACGCTGCGGCACGGCCTCGAAGGTACCCGCGTCGACCAGCGTGTCAGACAGCCGGCGGCGATCCTCAGGCGAGTCGTTACACCACTGGACGCGCGCTGGCTGCGTCAACACCTCCACGGCCTCAACCCAGGACAGCAAGCGCCGGTTCGTCGTCGGTGCCGTCGTCTCGATCATCGTGGCGCCCGGAGCCGGTTCCGGTACTCGTGCGCCGGGCCAACGACGGCGAGAGGACACCATGAGCGGCGCCGTCGCGCTCCCCTTACCCGACGAGGTGCCATGTTTTACGCCAGTAGTTCGTAGGCGGGAACCGTCAGGAAGTCCACGAACTCCTCGCCGCCGGCGACTCGGTCGAAAATCTCCCGCGCCGTTTGGTAGCCGTCGCCGAGCTTGGCGACCTCTTCGTCGGTGATGCGGCTGACATCCTCGCGGGTGAAGTGGCCGTGGTGAAGCCACTGCCAGACTTGTGCACGCGAAATTTCGGACGTCGCCACGTCTTCCATGAGGTTGAAGATTGCGACGGCTCCGGCGCCGTCGAGCCAGGCGGCGATGTACTGGATCGCGACCGAGATGTTGTTGCGCAGACCATCGAGCGTGATCTCGCCGCCGGTTGCTGCCACGTTGAGTAGCGCTGCCGCGTCGGGCACGACATCCTCGCGCATGACGTCGAGTTGGTTCGGACGTTCGCCGAGCACGCGATCGAACACCTCGCGCGCGACGGGCACGAGATCGGGATGGGCGACCCAGGTGCCGTCGTAGCCTTGCGATGCCTCGCGCTCCTTGTCCTCGCGAACCCGCTCGAGCGCGACGGCGTTGACGGCAGCATCGCGACGCGAGGGGATGAACGCCGCCATGCCACCGATTGCGTGGGCCCCGCGACGGTGGCAGGTTGCGACCAGCAGCTCGGCGTAGGCGCGCATGAAGGGGACGCCCATCCCGACCGCCGCGCGGTCCGGCAGCACGAACTCGGGACGGTGGCCAAGCTTCTTGATCACGCTGAATAGGTAGTCCCAGCGGCCCGCGTTCAGCGCCGTCGCGTGCGGCCCCAGTTCGTAGAGGATCTCGTCCATCTCGAACGCCGCGAGGATCGTCTCGATGAGGACGGTCGCGCGGATCGTGCCGCGCGCGATCCCGAGCACGTCCTGGGCGCGCTCGAAGACATCGTTCCACAGGCGCGCTTCGAGATGTGACTCGAGTTTGGGCAGATAGAGGTAGGGGCCGCTGCCGATCGCCGCGAGCTGTTCGTGGTTGCGCAGCAGGTAGAGACCGAAATCGAACAGCGCTCCCGAGATCGGCTGCCCGTCGACCTCGAAGTGGCGCTCGAGCAGATGCCAGCCGCGTGGACGCACGAGCAGCGTCGCGACGCGGTCGTTCAGTGCGTAGACCTTCTCGGGAGTCTCGAGGCGGATCGTGCGCGAGATCGCCTCGGTGAGGTTGCGCTGACCCTCGATCATGTTCGCCCAGGTCGGCGAGTTGGAGTCCTCGAAGTCGGACATGAAACAGCTCGCCCCCGAGTTCAGCGCGTTGATCACCATCTTGCGGTCAGTCGGACCCGTGATCTCAACACGACGGTCGGCGAGATCCGGCGGCGCCGGCCGCACGCGCCAACCGCCCTGTTGCACCTGATGGGTTTGATACAGAAAGCCCGGGAGCAGGTCCTCGTCGCGTAGCCGGCCTGCTCGTCTCTGCCTGGCAGCGAGGACCTCCTTGCGCGCACCGTAGAACTCGCGCCCGAGGAGATGAAGGAACTCGACGGCTTCAGGCGTCAGCACATCGCCGCTTTTCACCGCCGTAGCTTGGGCTGTCGCTGCGGGCGTCACAGGCTCGGCGCGGTTTGCACCTGGAACTGCTGCTCCTCGGTCGATCCGCGGAGCGCGAGCGTGGAGGAGTCCCCTCCCGTGATTGTCTCGAGGACCTGGTCGAAGTAGCCGGAGCCGACCTCGCGCTGGTGGCGCGTTGCGGTGTAACCGTCTGCCTCGAGCGCGAACTCGCGCTCCTGGAGGTCGACGTAGGCTGTCATCGACCGGGTCGCGTAGTCGTGCGCGAGCTCGAACATCGACGCGTTCAGCGCGTGGAAGCCGGCGAGCGTGACGAACTGAAAGCGATACCCGAGCGTCGCGAGGTCGCGCTGGAAGCTCGCGATCTTGGCCTCCGAGAGGTGCTGGCGCCAGTTGAACGAGGGCGAGCAGTTGTAGGCGAGCAGCTTCCCCGGGAATGCGCTATGGATCGCGTGCGCGAACTGCTCGGCTTCCGCGGCATCGGGGGTTGCCGTCTCAAACCACAGCAGGTCGGCGTAGGGCGCGTAGTTGAGTCCGCGCGCGATCGCGGCATCAATCCCGTTCCTGACGCGGAAGAATCCTTCCGGCGTACGCTCGCCGCTGACAAAGGCGCGGTCGCCCTCGTCGATGTCGCTGGTCAGCAGCGTCGCCGAAAGCGCATCGGTCCGGGCGATCAGCAGCGTCGGCACGTCGAGCACATCGGCGGCGAGACGTGCCGCGACGAGTGTGCGCACGAACTGCGAGCTCGGCACGAGGACCTTGCCACCAAGATGGCCGCACTTCTTCTCGGAGGAGAGCTGGTCCTCGAAATGGACCGCTGCGGCGCCCGCGGCGATGAACGACTTCGTCAGCTCAAACGCGTTCAGCGGACCGCCGAACCCGGCCTCGGCGTCAGCAACGATCGGCACCAGCCACTCGATCGAGTCGTCCCCTTCGGCGTGGGCGATCTCGTCGGCACGCAGCAGCGCGTTGTTGATCCGCTTGACGAGCGCCGGCGCGCTGCTCGCCGGATAGAGACTCTGGTCCGGGTAGGTCTCACCGGCGAGATTCGCATCAGCCGCCACCTGCCAGCCGGACAGGTAGATCGCCTGTAGGCCGGCCTTGACCATCTGCACCGCCTGACCACCACTTAGTGCGCCAAGCGCGGCGACCCACTCGGACTCGGCGAGCAGTGCGCGTAGTTGTTCGGCTCCACGACGCGCGAGCGTGTGCTCGACCAGCACCGAACCGCGCAGACGCTCGACATCACTGTCGGAATACGGCCGTTCGATGGTCAGGTCCGGCGTCATCGCTCATCCTCCATTCGGATCCAAGAATTCCTATTTGGGATCCTAACGGCAGGCAACGCCCGTTGTCAATCCCCATGCTTTGGGGTTTTCTCTAACCCTGTCGCGCACGCTACCCCGATTATCGGATCCTATACCGGGGCTTCGGCGTGGTATCTTGTGATTGTGCCGACCCTCACTACAAAGGCCGATGAGGTCGCGAGGACGCTGGAGGACGAGATCGTGTCGGGCGCCGTAGCGCCCGGGCAGGTGCTGCGCCAAGAGGGCGTCTGCGCGCGCTTCGGCGTCAGCCGTACACCGGTTCGCGAGGCGCTGCAACGCCTCGAAGCGCTCGGCCTCGTCACAGCGCTCCCCAACCGCGGCGCGCGAGTCCGCTCGATCTCCTCAGCCGAGCTGCGCGAGGCTTTCATGATCCGCGCCGAGCTCGAGTCCCTGGCGACGGCGCAGGCCGCGCAGCGCATCACGGCTGAGCAGCTGGCGCGCCTCGACGCGGCGGAAGAGCGCTTCGCCGCGCTGACGCTCGAGGTACGCGCCCAGATGCGAAGCGGCGAGCCCAACACCTCCGAGCTAGTCGTCGGTTGGATGGCGGCCAACCACGCGTTCCACGACGTGATCTACGAAGCGGCCGCGCTGCCGCGGGTCGAGATGCTGGCCAAGAGCGCGCGCCGCACCTTCATCGGCGAGCACATCTGGAGCGCACGCGGCGAACTCGACGAGCTGTTCGCGCGCAACGACATGCAACACCGTGCAATCCGAGAAGCCTTAGCCGCACAAAGCCCCGACGGCGCGCGCACCCTCGCCCGCGAACACGTGCTCTCCTCAGGCAGGCTAATGGAGGCCGCCCTCGACCTTGCGGCCGCCAAAGCCCGGCCTCCAGACTGGCTGGCGACCCATCCACAGGACCACGTCTGGCAGACGGTCGGTGACTCGCAGGGCGCGGAACGCTAGGCCGGACACCTGCCTGAAGCGACGGACTATGGGTAGTCCTTCGCGACCTTGCTCGCGGCCGCCCCGTGGGGCGTGTGCAGGAACGGTCGTGCCATCGCGATCGCGAGCGTGCGCTCGTCGCGCTGGCGTTTGTGGCGCCATGTGACTGCGACCGTGATCAGGCGGTAGCCGTCCGTCGTCATCAGCTGCGGGTACTGCGGGAACCAGTCGGCCTCGAGCCCGAGGTTCATGATCGCCGACGGAGGGGCGTGATCGAGCTTCGGGAAGCCCTGTGCGTCCTCGTTCTCGGTTCGCAAGAGCCGAAAGTACGGGGACGGGCCGTTATCGACGTTCACGAGTGCCTCGACCGTCGTGCCGGAGGCCAGGTGCGCACGGAACATGCACTGGGGCATTCCGTTGTTCCCGACCGAGGCGGATTCGCGGATCGCCGTCGCCGACACGTGCAGGCGGGTCGCCATCGCGGTTCGCGCCGGAAGGGTGCAGGCGATCTCTGCCGGCATGAGCTTGGCGAGCGCATCCGCGTGCTTATGGGAGGAGCCGCCGCACGCGCTCAGCGAAACTGCGGCAATTATCGCCGCGATGGAAGAGATCGATCGCATCGCCGGTCAAAACATATGCGGTGGTGACGAACTCGCGCAGGGTCAATCTCCGCTGTTGACCTCGCGACCGGATTGGAATGCTCGTTTCGTGGCGCCTGGCGCCGACGCCCAAAGTCGCGTCCAGGCTTCTCGAACTCGGTCGCAGATGCTTCCCCGTGCGTTCGTCTGGTGGGACCGTGGTTCCCGGCGCCGCGGGGAGACGCCNNCGTGGTGCAGCACGCCGAGCCCGAGGTCCGGCAGCGGCAGCGGTTCGCCCGCAGCCAAGCGTCGCCACACGTCGAGATCCAGGTTGCCAGCCGGCGTGATCGACGGCCACGGACCAGTGATATGGCCCGGATGCAGTACCACGCTTGGTACCCCGCCGGCGCGTCTCGCGATGCAGCAGCGTCTCGATCGCCGCCTTGCCGACTCCGTACTCGCCAAAGCCGGGTCGCGGCTCATCTTCGGTGACCGGCACGGGCGCGGCCGCGCCATGAACCCAGATGGTCCCGCAGTGCAACAGCAACGGACGCTGCGGCCTCAGCGCCTCAACTAACTGCTGCGCGGACTCGGGCTTGAAGCAAAGCATGTCGATGACAGCATCCGGCGCCAGCGCCGCGATCCGCTCGCCGAACACCCCGGCCTCGTCCTCGGGCTCCCGATCGACCGCCAGCCGATCGACCTCCCGCCACTCCGCGGCCGCGACGTAGGGGTCGCGCTCCCCCCGGCTGAGCGCCACGACCTCGTGTCCCGCCCGGACCAGGCGCGGAACCAGCTAGCTACCGACGTGGCCGGTGGCACCGATCACGACAATGCGGCTCATCGCGCGAGCTAGGTATGGCCAGGCCTGCCACGGCGCGCCAGGCACCCCGGCGCTACACGCCGTCTAAGATGGGCGGTCCGAGGGAACGTTGGAAGCGCATCTCAACAACCATCATCGAGACACGGTCGCAAAGATCTTCAGTCATCCGGCGAACCGGAACGTCGAATGGCGCCAAGTGCTGTCGCTGCTCGAGGCGATCGGGACCGTGACCGGCAAGCATGACGGCAAGCTCGAGGTCACCGTCGGTCCCGAGCGCGAGGTGTTCACTGCGCCCAAAGGCAAGGATGTCGATGTGCAAATGCTCGTTGACCTACGGCGGATGCTTGGTCAGGCCGGCTACGCCCCGGACGGTGCCCCAGCGATCCCCGATCTCCGCGTGCGCGACCATGGCGATGGCCAGTGGGGAGAGCCCACGTAGCGCCGTCCTCCGGAGGAAGCTGACACTCAGCTCCGATGCTGGCCACTTTTTCTCGAACGGTTATCTGAGTTCCGATCTGGACCATCGGGCGCGTCGCGAATCGCCGCCGGCAAAGCACCGACTCATGGGTCAGTCCTGCTTCTCGAATGTGCCAGATAGGCCTGGGTTTCCTCCTCGCTGCGGATGACACGCCGAATCGCCGCCCCGAGGCGGGCTTGCGAGTCTCAGGCGGCGAAGCGTTGCGCCGCGCGAGCTCGGGCCTTAGCCGCCTCGACCTCCCGGTCCTTCGGCGGTGCCACCGTCACCAGTGAGTCGAGCAGGCGCGCCGACGCCGCCGTGACCTCGTCCACGGCGCGCTCGAACGCGTCATGGTTGGCATGCGACGGGCGTTGGGAGCCGCTGATCTTGCGGACGTACTGGCGTGCCGCGGCGCGGACCTCATCGTCACTGGCCGGCGGCTCAAAGTTGTGGAGCGTTCGGATGTTTCGGCACATACGCCGATCGTAGCGGGATCACGGTCCAGGTCAAGGCGACGTACGATCCCGAGATCTTGTTCCGGCTAAGCCAGCACATCGAGCCGGCTGCGGCAGCTGCACGGTGAGGGCCGCCACACCCGCCGACACCACGACCAAGAAGGGCCTCGCGCCCCAGGCGCCTTGACAACTGAGGCCCCCTTCGTAGAGACAAGTACGCTGCGGCGGATGCGACTGTCGGCGTTGCACACATTCGCTTCCGATCCGCTGCTGGCGACGCCAGCGATCGCTGATGATCAGCGATCGCACCCTGTCGTTGCGGCGATCCTGGGCCGGCGCGACGAGCGTTCGCTACCGGGCGAGCGGCGCGACGGACGACGGATCGCGCTGGTGATCGAGGGTGGCGGTATGCGCGGGGTCGTGTCCGCCGGAATGGCTGCGGCGATCGAGCAGCTTGGGCTGCGCGACGCCTTCGATGAGGTCCACGGCGCCTCCGCTGGAGCATTCAACGCGACCTTTCTGCTTGCCCGGCAGGCGTCGTATCTGACCGCGCTGTACCAGCACGGCTTCGGCGATCCCGCGTTCGTCAGCGTGCGCAGCGCGATCCGCGGCGGTCCGCTTTTCGACCTCGACTACGTGATTGGCGAGGTGTGGCGGACGCAGCGCCCCCTATGCGTCGAGCGAATCACGAGCAGCGGAATCCACTTGCATTGCACCGCGACCGACGTCGAGCACGCCGCGATCGCCGACCTCACGGATCTCCGCGACGACGCAGAGATCCGCTGCGCGCTTCGTGCCTCGGCGCGCTTACCGTGGCTTGCCGGTCCACCCGTCAGCTTTCGCGGGCGTCGCTGGCTCGATGCGACGATCGCCGAGGCGATCCCGGTTCACGTCGCGCTGACCACCGCCACCGACCTGCTTGTTCTGCAGACGCGCCCGCACGGTGTCGGCCACACGCCACTGCCTGGTCTCGTGGGGCGGCTCACCGAGCGCTACGTTAAGCGGATCAATCCGGCACTCGTCGAACTTGTCCACACGCGCTCTGAGCGCTACGACGAGCTCAGCGATCGCGTTGCCGCGCTCGCGTCCGACACGTCGCAGACCCCCGCCGTCTGCGTGATCCGTCCGCCTGCCGGGTCACTGCTGATTGGCCAGATGGAGAACCGTCGCAACATGCTCGCGATCGCCGGCAGCGTCGGCTTGCGTACAGCCTGGAACGCTCTGACCGGCGAGGATCCCGAGCTGCTTGGCGTGCCGATCGCCCAGCCGCGAGCGAAGGACGCTGCGCTCGCGCAGCAGAACGCGTACGGGTAGCAAGTCACGAAGGGCGGCTAGCTGCGCGTAGCAATCTCTCGCGCAAGTACCGCGAAACTATGTAACTCTTGTCACGCGAGGGGTACAACTGCCGGTGCCGTCCGAGGGCCAACAAGGATCACTCAAGGACCGGGTCGCGGATGTGGCCCGCAACGCCCCCCAACGGGGACGGGGGCTACGCGATGCCGCTTCGCAGCTAGACATTGCGTGGGCCCGATCACGGCCGGCGCGATTCGCCCGCGAACGCTTCATGCAGCTGGTGCTCAACCCGGTGATGGACTTCTACGCTGCGCGGAGCGTGTCGGGCCGCGAGACCGTCGCGGCGCTCGAGCAGCAGCCGGTGATCCTCGTGTCCAACCACGCGAGCCACATGGACACGCCGGTGATTCTCTCTGCGCTACCGCGCAGGTTGCGAAAGCGCACCGCCGTGGTGGCGGCCGCCGACTACTTCTACCGCAACCGTTTCGTAGCGGCGGTTGTGTCGCTCGTCTTCAACACCGTGCCAATCGATCGCCTCAAACACGACGGCGAGCTGGCCAAGAACACCGAGCATCTCGATGCGTTGCTCGAGCAGGGCTGGAACCTCCTGCTCTATCCGGAGGGGACACGTTCGCGCAAGGGCGTACCCGGGAACATCAGGCGCGGCGCTGCGGTGCTCGCGGCGGCCCATAACCTCCCGATCATCCCGATCCGCCTGACCGGCACCGCTGAGGCGATGCCGCCCGGTCAGCGTTGGCCGCGACGGCTGCGCGGCCGGCTGCGCAGCCGTCGCCATCGGATCGAGGTCACGTTCGGCGAGGCAATTCCACCCAACCAGGACATTGCCCTCGTCGTCGATCAGGTGCAGAGCTTCTTTGCCAACGGCGACGGAGGCTCTTCGCTAACGGCGAAGTACCGCCGCCTGACGAGCAACCCGAAGGTCGCCAGCGCGTCGGAGGACTCCGGCGCGGCCGCCTAGACGAACTCTTCGTCGTCGTCGAGCGCGCGCCGCGGCGCTCGCGGCGATCGAAACCGACGATGCGACATCCGCTCGGGCGCTCGCGCTCGAGCTGATGTCGCATCGGCAGCTGAGCAGCCCCGCGGCGGCGGCGGTGGCCCCGGCGGTGAGTAGTCTCCAACCCATGGAGACGGGTACGCTCACCGCGTTGCGATCGTCCCGTGCTCTCGCGGTTGGTACAGGGGTGCGGATCGTCGTCTCGCCCGTGTTGATGGCGCTGCTGCTGAGCCGGGCCTACACGGCGGCCGCGATCGTCTTCGTGGTGGCGGCGGCGACCGACTGGTTCGACGGGCGTCTCGCCAGGCGCTGGGGCGTGAGCACGCGCTTCGGGGCGTTTCTCGACACGACCGCCGACAAGCTCCTCGTGGCGACCGCGCTGCTTGGCCTTGTCGCGGTGCACCGCGCATCTCCCTGGGTCGCGCTCGTCATCATCGTCCGCGAGCTGACGATCCTCGGTTTGCGGGTCGCTGTCGAGTCCACAGGTGTGCGCTTCGAGACCTCGATGCTGGGCCAGTGGAAGGCGATGCTCCAGTACATCGCGATCGCGCTCGCGGTGTTGCGGCCGGCCGTAATCATCGCTGGGGCCTACCTCGACCAGTGGGCGATGGGCGTAGCCGCGGTCGTCACCGCCGTCTCGGGAATCGAGTACCTCGTCCGGTCAAAGACGGCGCTCAAGACCTAGTGGCACGAATCTTCGTGACTGGGGCGACCGGCGTGATCGGGCGCGCGCTCGTCACCCGCTTGACCGAGCGCGGTGACGAGCTCGTGGCGCTGGCACGCTCCGACGAAGCCGCACGGGAGCTCACCGGGCGCGGCATCGAAGTCTGCCGCGGCGAGGTCGATGACGAGCAGGTGCTCGCCGCGGGAATGCGGGGCTGTGCCCTCGCGTTCAACGTTGCCGGCGTCAACACGCTGTGCGTCGAGGATCCAGGACCGATGTGGCGGGCAAACGTCGACGGCGCCGTCGCCGCCGTGCGGGCTGCGGCATCCGCAGGTGTGCCGCGGCTCGTGCACACCTCCTCGGCGGCGACGATCGGCGAGCCCCCCGGCGTCGTTGGCGACGAGTCGACGGTCCACCGCGGTTGGTACCTCTCGACCTACGAGCAGACCAAGACCGAGGGCGAGCGGTCGGCACTCCGCGTCGCCGCCGAGGTCGGCCAGGACCTCGTGCTCGTCAACCCCTCCTCGGTGCAGGGCCCCGGACGCGCAGGCGGCACCGGACGCTTTCTTCTCGCCTTCCTCGATGGGCGTCTGCGCGTGTTCGTCAAGACATGGGTGAGCATGGTGGACATCCGCGACGCGGTCGAGGGGCACCTGCTCGCGGCGGAGCGCGGTCAGGCTGGCGAGCGCTACCTGCTCAGCGGCATCCGCCTCTCGATCACCGACGCGCTCGTGCTTGCCGCCGACGTCGCCGGCGTGAAGCGCAGCCCGCACCTGCTGCCGCGCCCGCTCGCGGTTGCTGCCGGCACGACTGTCGAGCAGGCGTTCCGGCTCGCACATCGCAAGCCGCCCGTCTGTCGCGAGATGGTCCGAACGCTGCTGCACGGCCACCGCTACGACGGCTCGCGCGCCGAGCGTGAGCTCGGCCTGCACTACACTCCGGCGCGCGAAACCGTCCGGCGAACGGTTGAATGGGCGCGAGCCGAAGGCCTGCTGCGCAACATCTGAACACGCGGTGAGGTCCTCGCGAGCCCCTCACTGGCGCTTCTGCCGTTTATTCGCGCTGAGTAGATTTAAGAACGTGTGGCCGACCCTTCGGGCCGGCCACACGTTGAGAATGAGAGAGAAAACAGAGCTGTGGTCAGCCCGTCTACAGCGGGCTGACCACACTCTTATGGCTTCTAGAAGTCGTACTTCAGGTAGTTCGCTTTCGTGAACTCCAACGGCTTCGAGAAGATGATCGTGTTCTTGTTCGCGCCGGTGGTCGCGTTGGTTCCCGACGCGACGGTCCACTTGGCCGGACCGTTCACCAGGCCGCCACTCGGGCCATGCGCGCACTTGAACGTGCTACCCGCGTGGATCTTGTTGTTGACTGCCTCATACGCCACGCAGTCGATCAGCTCGCCCTGCCCGATCTCGTTCCACAGCTCGAGTGCGGTAAGCGAGCCGTTGGCGAAGTACGTCTGGTTCGGCTCTGGGTCGCCGATCCCAAAGACGCCGATCTTGCCGGTATCGCTGAGATCTGAAACGGCCTCGGCCGTACCGACGACGGCAGCACCGTCAATCGGCAGGATCGCCTTGATGTTCGGGTTGGCGTGGATCATCGCCTCAGCCTGCGTCAGCGAGGTCGCGACGATGGACTGCCCATAGCCAATCGGCGCCCACGTGATGTTCGGGTACTTCGCCTTCACGTAGGACTGCATCGCTGCGATCCAGGCGAGCTGGACCGTCGCGGTCGGGGTCGACGACATGATCCCGAACTCGGCGCTCGAGCCCTCAGCCTTGACGGCCGCGTTGATCACGCCTTGCGCGATCGTGCTGTACGCGGTGTCCTGGATGAAGAAGTCGCGCGCCGACGGCACGTCCGAGTCAAACGTGACGACCTTGATGCCGGCCTTCATCGCCTGCTTCAGAGCGGCCGCCGGGACCTGCGGATCATCTGACGTCATCGCGATCACGTTGACGTGCTTCGAGATATCCGCCTGAATGTCAGTCACCTGGCCAGTCGCCGACGCAGTCGCCGGCCCACCATATGCCACCGGAGAGCAGATCCCGTAAGCCTTGGCCGCCTCGTTCACGCCCTTCTGGTTGGCCTCGAACACTGGCAGACCCTGCAGCTTGAACTCGAGCGCCAACTTGATGCACTTGCTCTTCGCTGCAGCAGTCGTCGAACCGATCGTGACGAAGGCGATACCCGCCGCCGCCAGGGCGACCGCGCCGGTCGCCGTCGCGATCCGGCTGCGGATACCCCATTTCTGTATTGAGTGCAACACAGTTACTAACTCCTCTCTACCTCGATCTAGTGATTTGGTGATACGGGGCAAGTTCATGTCGCGTCAGGCGCCGGTGGCGGCGCACCTGGCGTCGCGGTGGCAGACCGCGCGCGCAGCCTGTCGAGCATCGAGACGCCCTGCCGGCGGTCCGTTATGCCCTTGACGGTTAACGAGCCGAGCAGGAGGACGCCGATCGCGATCGACGCCCACGTGTCGCTGACGCCGTCCTGGAGAAGCCCGGGCGTCAGCCACCCGAGAATGAATGAAGCGACGATCACGCCGGGGACGAGGCCGGCGCCGCCAAAGATGTCCACACCGCCGAGAACCACGGCTGTGATGGCCGGGAGCAGGAGCGTCGGCCCGAGATTGTCGTCGGCCGTCGAGTAGGTAGCCGCGATGCACATTCCTGCGATTCCCGCAAAGGTTGCCGAGAGCACAAACGCACGAATTCGTGTGACCGAGACGCGCACGCCGGCGTAGCCCGCGGCGTCGCGGTTGTGACCAACGAGGACGAGCTGGCGGCCGAAACGCGTGCGGTGGACGATCAGCGTGGCGAGCAGCGCGAGGATCGCGAAAATGACCAGCTGGTTTGGCACCGTCCCCGCGACGGTGCCGGTCCCGAGGAGCGAGTCGAAGTGCTTCGGGAAGCCGTACGGCGGCACCGCGCCCTCCCAGGCGAGCGCGGCGCTCTGCAAGATGAACCAGCCGGCGAGCGTCACGAGCAGCGATTCGAGCTTGAAGTAGGTGATGATCAGCCCCTGGATCAGGCCGATCAGCGCGGCGATCGCCACGGCGAGCACGACGGCGACCCAGATGTTCATGCCGCCGAGATGAAACTCAGCCATCATCACCCCAGCGAAACCCGACATCGCTCCGACCGAAAGGTCGATGTCGCCGGCGAAGATCACGAACATCACGCCGAGAGCGATCATCGAGGTGAAGAGGAAGTTCTCGCCGTCGCCCAGCATGCTGACCGAGCTGCCCCAACCGCCGCCCCAGAAGCTCGAGACAGCGAAGTTGAAGAACAGAAGCTCGACGACGAGGATGAACACAAGCGAGAACACCCAGCGTCTGTCCGTGCCAAAGCGTCGCTCGCTACGTGGCCTGGCCTGTTTCTCGACGGCGACGCTCACTGTGCCCCACCGTGCCCAGGTTGCCATCGGCTGCGTAACGGGCCGGCCAGCGCCTGACTGAGCGAGCGCCCGCTGGCCTGGTAGCGGTTGACCAAGATGGCGGCTAACAACAGGGTGCCGACAGCCGCCTGGTCCCACACCTGCGGTACGCCGAGAACGATCACCGCCTGGATCGTGACCTCAAGGAACAGCGCCGCGATAAAGCTCCCGACGACGCCGCCCTTGCCACCTGTCAGCAGCGTGCCCCCGATCAGCGCGGCTGCGATCGAAGAGAGATTGATGCTGGTCGAGAGGCCGCTCTGCGAATCAGCCGAGTCGTAGTGCACGAGAAACGCGAGACCACCCAGCCCGGCGAGCATCCCGCATACCGTGTAGGCGGAGATCAGCACCCATTTGACGCGGATCCCGGCGCGGAACGCGGCCTCGGCGTTGCTCCCGACGGCGTAGAGCGAGCGGCCCCACGCCGTTCGCCACAGGATCAGGGCGACGACCACGGTGACCAAGACGCCAGGGACCAGCATGTAGGGAATGTCGGGCAGGAAGTTGTCGTTGCCGAGCTTCGCGTACATGGGCGGCAGCGTCTCAACGGCCCGGCTGGCACAGATGAGTTCCTGGACGCCTTGGTAGACGATCAGCGTGCCGAGCGTCACGATGATCGGCGGGATCCGTGCAAAGACGACGAACAGCCCATTGATGACCCCGAGGCCAATACCCATCCCGAGTGCGAGCGGAAGCATGAGCCAGACGGACGCGCCGTGGTCCTGGGCCAGGAAGCCGGTCGATACGGCGACCATGCCAAGGACCCCTGCGACCGAAAGATCGATCCCGCGCACCAGGCAGACGATCGTCTGGCCGACGGCCAGGATCGCCAGTGGCATGGCGTCGGCAAGCATGAACGAGATGTACCCGCCCGTTCCGAAGCCGCTATTCACCGCATCGGTGATGAGGAAGACTGCGACCGTAATGATCACCAGCAGCAGCTCACGCCGTCGAACGAAGCGTCGGAGCGCCGAGGAGCGCGGCGCACGCGTCCCGGGCCTCGCGGGCGCACGTCCGAGCGATTGCGACACGGCGGTCACTTCGCCTGCTCTCCGACGATCAGCGTGCCGAGCCGCTCGAGCGTGATCTCATCGCCGACGACCTCGGCGACTGGGCGGCCCTCGTAGATCGCGATCACGCGATCGCACACGAAAACGAGCTCCTCGAGCTCGGAGGAGATCATGAGGACGGCGATGCCGCTGGCGCTGATCTCGTCGATGATCTTGTAGATGTCCTCCTTGGCTCCGACGTCGACTCCGCGCGTCGGCTCGTCGAAGATCGCGACCCTTGGCTGCGCCAGCAGCCAGCGTGAGAACATCGCGCGCTGCTGGTTGCCGCCCGAGAGCGAGCTCATCGGCGCTTCGAGTGACGGGGCGACGACTCGCGTACGCTCCGCCGCCCGCTCGGCCATCTCGCGTTCTTCGGCCGGGAGCAGCAGCGGTCCGGCCCGTTGCAGCTTTGGGATGACTGCAGCCGTTATGTTGCGCGTCAGCTGCACATTGGCAAAGACGCCGTTGTGCCCGCGGTCTTCCGGCAGATAGATCAGGCCCGCCACAACGGAGCGATGCGGGCTGCGGTGTGCGAACGGCTTGCCGTCGAGCAGCACCGTTCCCTGTGAGGGCCGGAGCCCGAAGATCGCCTCGGCGATCTCGGTGCGGCCGCTGCCGACGAGACCAGCAAGCCCTACTACCTCTCCGCGCCCGACCGTGAAGCTGACGTCGCTGAACTCGGGCGGGTGGCTCAGGCCGCGGAGCTCGAGAACGGTAGGCTGCGTCGAGATCTCCCGGTGTGGACGCTGGCGTTGCGCGATGTCGTGACCGACCATCGCGCTGACGATCGCGTCGCGCGAGGCCCCCGCTGCAGTCATCTCCGTGACGAGGCGGGAGTCGCGCAGGACGGTGATCCGGTCGCTGATCTCGAGCACCTCGTCGAGCCGGTGGCTGATGAAGCCGAGCGTGAACTGGCGTTCGCGCAGCTGGCGCATCACGGCAAAGAGGACGTCGGCTTCGCGCGCCGTCAGGGGCGATGTCGGCTCGTCGAAGAAGATGATGTTGCAGCGGTGGGCCAGTGCCCGCGCGCACTCGAGCAGCTGCTGCTGAGCGATGCTGAGCGTCGACGCCGGCTCGCGCGGGTCGATCTCCAGGCCAACCTGGGAAAAGAACTCCCCGGCGCTGCGCTCCATCTGCTTCCAGTCGACGGTGAACCGCAGCCTCCCGCGCGGCAGGATCCCGACGAAGAGATTCTCGAGCGCCGAGAGATTGGCCATCAGCGTCGGCTCCTGCGGGACGAGGTAGATCCCGCGCAGCTGGGCCGAGCGCGGTGTGAGTGCGTGCAGCGTCTCGCCACCAAGGACGATCTCGCCATCGTCGGGCTGGTGGATGCCTGCCATAACCTTGAGCAGGGTCGACTTGCCGGCGCCGTTCTCGCCGCAGAGCGTGTGAATCTCACCGGGCTCGAACGCGACCGAGACATCGCTCAGCGCGAGGGCACCGCCGAACGCCTTCGTGATGTGGCGCGCCTCGTAGCGGACGGCCGGGCGTTGCGCAGCATCGTCGAGGCTAGCCTCGAGCGCGCCGTGTGATTTTGGCCGCCGCGCGGTGAGGGTCACCGCGAGCCCGCCTGCGGACGCACGTCAGGCGCCTGCGCATGAGGGTCGCTCATCGCATGGCAATCGGGTGTCTCTCTCCCAAAGCAGCCCGGCGAGGCCATTGCAAACGCATCTAAGCATACGTATGCAGTAGGCGTCAACCGTGTACCATCGATTGCCTTCAGTACAACTAGCGTTCTCTACGTTGCGAGCTACTGCAGGCATCTGGCCGCTAAGGCTTCACCGCCGCTTCCATACGCGCAGCGGACGCGTTCGCGCACCAAATGAGGCCCGATGAACGACATCTGGTCGAGATCGCAGGTCCGCCAGACTCGCCGCCGCTCGCCGACGATGAAGGACATCGCCGAGGCCGCAGGCGTGGCGCAGAGCACGGTTTCCCGAATCCTCAACGACGCGCCGGCACTGATCCGCGTCTCCGACGAGACGCGTGAGCGCGTTCGCGCGATCGCGAGCGAGCTCGGTTACAGGCCTCACCCGTTCGCGCGGGCACTGCGCGGCGCGCCGTCGATGCTGCTCGGCGCGGTGGTCCGCGACATCACCGATCCGTTCTTTGCCGGCGCGATCGAGGCGCTCTCAATCGAGGCGAAGGAGCGCGGCTACTCGGTCGTGCTCGGCCATGCGCGCGCCGCGGCGGACGAGGCTCTGGCGCTCACCGCGCTGCTCGAGGCGCGGCAGTGCGACGCGCTTGTCCTGCTCGGCGACCTCTATGACGAGCCGCGGCTCGTCGAGGACCTACGCACCTCGCATGTCCCCGTGGTGGCGCTCTGGCACGGCGCCCATCAGGACCACGGATTCCCGACCGTAACCGTCGACAACCGTGCCGGTATCCGCTCCGCGCTCATCCACCTGAGCGAGCTCGGACACCGGCGCATCGCTTTCGTCGGCGGTGAACCGTTGGGTGACATTCGCGAGCGTCGGGACGCATTCTCCGAGTACCACGAAGAAGCGGCGATTGAACTGCCCGGCGGCTATGTCCGCCACGTCGCGAACGGGATCGGTGGCGGCGAGGTCGCACTCACAGAGTTGTTGACGCTCACCGAACGGCCGACAGCAATCCTCGCTGCGACCGACATTCTCGCGATGGGCATCATTCACGCGGCCCACGAACATGGCGTGGCAGTCCCGGAAGAGCTATCGGTCGTCGGCTTCGACGACATTCCGATTGCCGCTGCGACGGTGCCCAGTCTCACAACGGTGAAGATGCCCACCGCCAAGATCGTCGCCGCCGGCGTCGACCTTGCGCTTGGCGAGCGCGCCTGGTCTTGGGATGGTGTGCGCGAGCCGCCACAGCTGATCCTTAAGCCGAAGCTGATCGTGCGCCGCTCGACGGCTGCGATCGTGTAAGTAGCGCGCGCCACGAATTAGCCCGGGCCCGGTGCCACGCCGGTCCTGCTCGATCGATTGCCTCCGAGCGCCCCGGGCTACGACGACCATGGGGTCGCGCGGTTGCGTCGGTTGACGTGGTGGCAGCTGCGCGCGTAAGCTCGCATGCCGCGCCGTCGAAGCTCGACGTAGCCGGCCTTCCGGCTGTGATGTGTCGCCGGGATTGCGTTGTTGACCGCGTTGACCTCTTAATAGTCGTCAGGAGCCAGCCATCTCTAAGGACAGCAGCGCCACCGCGGAGGCAAGCACCTCCACCAACGCCGATCCCGATGCGGTCGTCGCGGCGCACGATCTGACGCGCCGTTATGGCGAGGGCGAGGTCGCCGTCGACGCGCTTGCGGGTGTCAGCGTCGCGTTCTCGCGGGCACGCTTCGCGGCGATCATGGGACCATCGGGCTCGGGCAAGTCGACGCTGATGCACATCCTCGCTGGACTGGATCGGCCGACGAGCGGCACTGTCACGCTCGACGGCATCGAGCTGGGTACGCTCGACGACAAGGCGCTGACGTTGCTGCGGCGCGAGAAGGTCGGGTTTATCTTCCAAACCTTCAACCTTCTGCCGATCCTCGATGCGCGCGAGAATATTCTTCTGCCGCTGTCGATCGCCGGGCGCAGCGTCGATCAAGCGTGGTTCGACCAGCTGATCGACGCAGTCGGCATCGGCGATCGTTTGCACCACCGCCCGGCGCAGCTCTCAGGTGGCCAGCAGCAGCGCGTCGCCGTCGCGCGAGCGCTGGTCTCACGGCCCGCCGTGGTGTTCGCCGACGAGCCGACTGGGAATCTCGACTCTGCCGCGTCGGGCGAGGTGCTCGAGTTGTTGCGCCGTGCCGTCGATGACCTCGGCCAAACCGTCGTCATGGTGACCCACGACGCGCACGCCGCGGCACACGCCAACCGCCTGATCGTGCTCGCCGACGGGCGGATCGTGCGCGACGGGGCGGCGCTCGACACCGACGGGATCCTCGACCTGATGAAGTCGCTGAGCTGATGTGGGCCGTCGTCGTGCGCGGGTTCTTCTCGCGCAAGCTGCGCGCGGTGCTGACCGGAATCGCGGTCGCGCTCGGGGTGGCGCTGATGTCGGGGACCTACATCCTGACCGACACCATCAACAGCTCGTTCGCAGCGCTCTTCACGGCGGGCGAGCAGAACCGCTCGGTGGTCATCGTGCCCCACCAGGGGCTCGGCACCAACGCCGCGGTGCAGACGGCGCCGATCAGCGAGGCGACGCTTCAAAAGGTTCGCACGGTCCCCGGCGTCGCTCAGGCAGACGGCGAAGTGCTCTCTACCGTTGCGCTGTTCGATGCACGCGGCACACGACTCAACAAGCTCGCGCCGAATCTCGTGAGCTCAGTCCTGCCGACGCGCTTTGAGAATTTCTCGCCAGTCCTCGGCAGTTTGCCGACGACGCCGACCGCAGTCGCGATCGATCAGGCAACAGCCCAGCGCTACGGCTTGAAGGTCGGTCAGAGATTGCGTGTTGCCGGCAGCAGCGTGTCCGCGACCTACCGCATCGCGGGCATCGTCAAGTACGTCAGCTCCGCCTCCTTCGGAGGGGCGGGGATAGCGTTGCTGATCCCAGCGCAGGCGCAGCGGATCGCCGATGAGCCAGGCGCTTGGGACGAGCTCATCGTCGCGGCCGTGCCCTCGGTGAGCGCGAAGACCCTCCAGGCCCGGATCCGCGCCGTCCTACCGGCGACGCTCGACGTCCGCACCGCTGCGGAGCAAGCGGCGACGCAGACCTCGAATCTGAAGAGCGACCTGTCGTTCCTGCGCACCTTCCTGCTCGTTTTCGCCTACGTCGCGCTTTTTGTCGGCGCGTTCATCATCTTCAACACGTTCTCGATCACGGTCGCCCAGCGCACGCGTGAGTTCGGGCTGCTGCGCACGCTCGGGGCGACGCGCGGTCAGGTCGTGCGCTCCGTCGTCGCCGAGGGGGCGATGCTCGGTTTGGGGGGCTCGGCCGTCGGCCTGCTCGCCGGTATCGGGTTGGCCCCGGCGCTCGATCAGCTGTTCAAGGCCTTCGGCGCCAATCTGCCGGACAGCGGCACGGTGCTCGAGTTCCGCACCGTCTGGGTCTCGCTCTTGGCCGGCACTGCGGTGACCGTCCTCGCGGGCCTGCCGCCGGCTCTGCGCGCATCCCGCGTGACGCCGATCGCGGCGATGCGCGAAGGCGTCCCGCTCGAGCGTAAGCCACGCTCGGTGCGAAGGCGTCGCACTGTGCTGGTCGTCGTGCTGGCGCTACTCCTGCTGCGCGTCGTGCTCGCTGCCGGCTCGGGCGCGGGGATCGCGACAATCCTCATCGTCGTCGCGATCGGCGTATCGATCCGCGTTCCGCAGGTACGGGCGCGGATCAAGGCCGGGTTCTCGGCGCTGGTCGTGCTCGTCGCACGCGCGCTCGCGCGGCCGCTTGCGTGGCGGGGGATTACAGGCCGGCTCGCCGGCGACAACACGGTCCGCCACCCCGGACGTACCGCGGTGACCGCCGCGGCGCTCATGATCGGCGTCGCCCTCGTCAGCTTCGTCTCGATTTTCGCCGCTGGGCTGAAGGCGTCGATCAACAAGGACATCAACTCGTCATTCGCCGGAAACCTCGTCGTTCTGGACCCCAACGCGGCGGGCAACGTTGGAATCCCAGCGACAATCCCGACGGCGATCCGTCGCCTGCCCGGCATCAAGCAGGTCACGGAGGTAGCGTTCACCGAGGGAAAGGTGCTCGCCGGAGCCGACACGGCCGCCCTCGGCACGCAACCGATCACAGCGATCGAGCCGAACGGTTTCTCGCAGGTCTACCGCTTACAGTGGGACCGCGGCTCGAATGCGACGCTCGACTCGCTGGGCTCGACGGGCACGGTACTCAACAAGGCATACGTGTCCGGCACCAACCTCGCGGTCGGCAAGACGCTCACCGTGCAAACGCCCTCCGGGCAGGTAATCAGGCTGATCGTGCGCGGCATCGCCAGCGACAAGGCGGGGCTGCTGGGGAGCATGGCAATCTCGCTGTCTCTGGCCCGCAGCGCGTTCTCGCAGCGCAGCGACGGGATCGATCTGATCAGCTACGAGCCGGGCGTGCCCAACTCGCAGATCCAGCCAGCGGTTAACCGCATCCTCGAGGCAGGATTCCCACAGGCCGAGTCACAGACCGCCAAGCAGTACGAGGCGAGCCAGGCGGCGAAGGTCAACACCCTTTTGACGCTGATCTACGTCCTGCTTGCGCTGTCGGTGATCATCTCGCTGTTCGGGATCGTAAACACGCTCGTGCTTTCGATCTTCGAGCGTCGACGCGAGCTGGGGATGCTGCGGGCGATCGGCACCTCGCGCCGCCAGGTGCGCCAGATGATCCGCTACGAATCGATCATCACGGCGCTGATCGGGGGCGTGCTCGGCATTTTCTTCGGCATCGTCATCGCGCTGATCCTCACCGCCGCCACGCTGTCGGGATCGGGCTTTGTCTTCTCGATTCCGGTCGGGACGCTGATCATCCTGTTCGTCCTCTCGGGGGTGGCGGGCCTGATCGCGGCAGCCTGGCCGGCGCGCCGCGCGGCACGGGTCAACATCCTCGAAGCGCTCGCCACGCAGTAGACGCCGCTTGGGTCAGTCGCCTTTGTACCCGGCCGGCGGACCTTCCTGTGGGCCGAGAGCTGGCTCAAAGGCGATGGCGTAGGCCTCGAAACGCGGCCGCCATGTCTCTGCAGCCGGGTTGAGTCCGGCGAGGCGGTCGAGACAAACCTCCCAGCCCGCCGCGTTGCGCGCGGCAATACCAGCCGGCAACTCGTCGACGAGGACCAGACGGGTTCCGCCGTCGGCTTCAGCGAGCTCGAAGCGGAGGATCTCATCGCCCCAGCTGAAGGCGAGCGCCGAGGGTTCGCTAACCGCAAGTACCTCGCCTGTCAGGGCGAGATCGATGACCTCGGGCGGGAAGACAAACGTGATCGCCGCTCCGACTTTCCAGCGTCCGACCAGCACGTCGCAAGGGAACCACGAGCGCAGCTGCTCGCGATCGGTGATGGCTCGCCAGACCGTGGCCGGAGGATCGGGAAGGTAGCGCTCGAGGCGCACGGCCGGGCGAACGCCGTCGGCGAGGATCGTTGCCTTGCTCATGTTGGCCTCCGGGCTTCGAGGTGATCCTCGAGCCGGTCCAGATGGGTCGTCCAGAGCCGGCGGTAATTCCCGAGCCAGTCGTCGAGCTCGACCAATGGCTCGGGCCGAATGCGATAAAGGCGGCGCTGGGCATCAGCGCGAGCCTCAACCATCCCCGCCTCCTTGAGCACGCGTAGATGCTTGGACACCGCAGGCTGGCTGAGCTGGAGACGATCCACAAGCTCCCCTACGGCTCGTTCCCCTCCGCGAAGCAGGTCGAGGATCGCCTGTCGGCTGGGATCGCCCAGGACCTGGAAGGTGGCCAGCGTGCTCACCAGCGCGAGTATACGCTTCTAGCTATATAGCTGTCAGCGCATTTAGGGACCCTCGCGCCTTCAAAGCCGGGGCCGAGTCCTGCCTTGGCATCGGCGCTAGGCTGCGATCAGTACGCCGCGCCGATCGCCCACGAGGATCGAGCAAGTTTCACCGGGCGAAAGCGGCCAGCGCGAACACGACCCAGCTACCAAACCCCCCGAAGGAGACCAGCATGGTCGGCGACAAAGAGGAGCACTTCCAAGGCAAGGGCACCGATCTGAGTGCCCTGCAGTCCCACGTCGAGGAGTACCTGAAGTCGGACGGCTTCAAGGTTCAGACATCGGCGCCCAGTGACCAAGGCTCAGTCATCCAGGCCAAGAAGGGTGGCTTCCTTCAGGGAGTCATCGCGGCAGACCGTGCGTTGACGGTGACGATCGCGGGGAGCCCGGCCGACTTCACGGTGCACGTCGGCATCGGGAAGTGGCGCGAGCACCTCGAGGTTATTGCGGTCGAGACGCTCGTCCTCGGCGAGCTATTCCTCGTCGTTGATGTCGCCGAAACCGCCTGGAACCTCGAGATCGAGGAAAAGCTCGTCAAAGAGATCAAGTCCTTCGTCAGCTGAAGCGTCCGGCAAGAGGCGGCGGGTGAGATTCTCGCGCCCGTCGCGCGCCGCCTACCTTGGCCAGGTGACTATCGCCGCCGATGGTGCTTCGAGCGGATTCGCCGCTCGACGGCGTTGACGGCGCTGCTCGCAGCCGTGCTCGATCCCGCGCCGGCGGCGCGGGCCTGCGCCCATGTGTAGTCGTAGCTCGTCCATTTCGTGCTCGGCGTCCAGACCAGCGTCATCGTGTAGCTCGAGTGCCCTTGGGCGTCGATGCCGACGGATGCGCCCATCGAAAGCGTGCCTGCCTCAGCGAGACTGAGCACATTGCGACGGTGGACCCAACAACCGCTGGCCGTGGCCGACGTGCAGTCGATGTTTGACGTCTCGCCGGCGTCGTAGCCGTCGTCATACATCCACTCGTAATAGGCGTCCGCGGCGTTGGGCCATTCCCCGGCCCAGTTTGCGGTCCAGGCGTAGGTCGTGAGACCGCTGAGCAGCGACGTCGGGTCGGGGTCTACATCGGCGGTCATCGCACTCGCTGCCGCGGGGGCCAGTGTCGGGCTGAGGCCGCGGATTGGCGGCAGTCCGTATGCGATGCGGTCGAGATTCGAGAGGATGAATAGCTGCTGCTCGCCCGAAAGCGCGTCGAAGTCGACGGGCAACGCGTAGGCTCCGAGGCCGAGCTTGGCGCGTGCCTTGTCGAGCGCCACGACGACTGCGTTGGTGCACGTTGCGCCGGTTGGAGCGCTCGTGCAGGCGGCGGGGAGCTGGCGCATCGGGATGTTCGCCTTGGGGTTCGGTGCCGCCGCGGCGATTGAAGCCGATGCTAGGAGGAGGAACGTCGCTAGGACACTTGCCGTGCCGAGCGGGGTCAGCCACTTTCGAGCACTCCTGCGCGCAGGTCTGGGGCCCGAGGGCATGAATTTAGGCTAGGCGCGATCCTCCGACCCTCAGGGGCGTATTCCTCACCTCCGAGCTCGGCCCGCCCAGGGCGCGCCTGCGTTTTACCCCGCTGTCGTTGGAGCTGTGCAGCCGGCTCCCCCGGGCTGGGCGAATCAGCGGCGGCCCACAATCAGCTTCCGCTCACCGTCCAGCTCCTCGCGGATCGGGAGAGTCGCAACGCGGGCGGTGATTCGCGCTACTGTGGAAGGAGTCTTCGTTCGCCCGGTCTCTGCCGACTCTGCCCTGCGCGCGATTCTTGCTCTTGTCAGAGGAGGTAGAGAGGACCAGACGTGTCCGCTACTAGCGAGGAGAGCGGCAGTCGTGGTGCGCTCGCAGCGTCGGTCTCGAACGGAATGGTGGGGCTGTTGCACCGCTACACCGGCCGCGGCCCGACCAAGGCTCGCACGACGATCAGCGAGAACCTAGTTGTGTGCGTGCTGGGGGCGACTTTGACCCACGGCGAGCAGATCCTGGTCGACGAAGGCAACGACAAGATCGTCCTGCGCGGCCGCCGGGCCTTTCAAGCGGCGATGGAGGACGACGCCGTTAGCCTCGTCGAGGATCTGCTGGATCGCGACGTCCTGGCGTTCATGAGCAACAACCACATCGACCCCGACCTCGCGGTCGAGATCTTCATCCTCGCTCCGGTCGACGGCGAGTAACTGGCGCTCCTCGCGCGCTCGCCCGCTCAGCGGCTCCGTCTCCAAGGCGCTCCGCTGCGCGGCGTGCTCGTCGGCTCGATGCAGGCGCGCGCCGACTGCGGCTAGCGTGTGTTCCTGCCGCCCCATCAGGGGCTCGACCATTCGTCGAGCATGGCCGACAAGGACCTGGGGTGGCGCAGTATAGGTCGAGGCAGCGGCCGCATAAGTTTTTCCTGAGACCGCATCTTTATCCGATTCGCTGCGTTTCATAGCTTGACAGCGAATTCAACGCGGAGGCGACATGACCCCGAACGCTCGACGCAAGCTCCCTGTCCATCCAGCACGTATCGCGCGAGGTCCCCTGATCTTGGCGGCGCTAGTCGCGACCGCTCTTGGCGCCTTTGGCCTCGCCTCGGCGTCGGCCCGCGACGGCCTCGGCCACGGCGTGATTCCGGCGGCAGCCGGGGTAGTGAGCACGGCGCCGAGCGGTTCGAGCGCCGACAACAGCTTCGTAATCACGCGTCGCGGTGGCGGTACGGAGACGGTGGACGTCTCCTCGGCGACGACCTACCTCGAGCGCGGGACGCCCGGTGCTTCGATCACGAGCGTTGGAAGCAACGACCTGGTTGCCGTGTTTGGCACTACGTCGGGTACAACGGTCACCGCGAGCGAGGTCGTGATCGCGGTGCCGCGGGGTTCGAGTGGCGGCCAGATCCCGGCGGCAGCTGGAATCGTCCAGACCGCCCCCGTCGGTACCAGCGCCGACAACACGTTCACCGTCAAGACACGCGGTGGCGTGCTCGAGACGGTCAACGTGAGTGATCCGACCACCTACGACGAGCGCGGAGTCTCGAGTCCGTCAGTCACAAATGTGGCGGCCGGCGATCTCGTCGCGGCCTTCGGCACGACGTCGGGTACGACGGTAACCGCGTCGCTGGTGGTGATCCACACGCGCTTCCGCCATGGCGTTGCGGCGGCGGGCATCGTCCAGACCGCGCCGGTCGGCACGAACGCCGACAACACGTTCACGATCGAGGGTCGCGGTGGCGTCGTCGAGACCGTCAACGTCTCCGCCAGCACGGACTACTACGAGCGCGGAGTCACCGGCGCTTCGATCGGTGACGTCGCAAGCGGCGACCGCGTCGGCGTCTTCGGAACAGTCTCCGGGTCGACGCTAACCGCCTCAGCCGTTTGGATCTCCTCGCCACCGCCTACGACCGGAACCTTCGCGACGGCAGGAACCGTGCAGAGCACCCCGGTCGATGACAGCTTCGTCATCGAGACATGCAGCCACACCCAGGTGACGGTCGATGTCACGGGTACGACCACCTACGAAGAGCGTGGCGTCACCAATGCTTCGCTCACTGACGTGCAAACCACTGACGACGTCGCCGTGTTTGGGACGACGTCGGGCTCCACGGTGACGGCGACGGAGGTCGTCATCGGCGGCAACGACCGCGGCTCTCCGGGCCATTTCTTTGGTGGTCCCACCGTTGGTAGTCCTCCCAACGGTGGTCCTCCCGTTGGTGGTCCTCACAACGGCGGGCACCGCCGCGGCGGCGTGAGGTTCGGAAAGCACCTCTGATCGGTTGGTGTTGACAGCGGCGGCTTGTGCTCTCCCGACACAAGCCGCCGCACTCACGCTGCTGTTGTTGATCTCCACCAGCTGAGCGCGTTAGCGCGCGAGGTCGTAGACGGTGCTTCCACCGATCGTCTGCGCCTTGTAGTGGCTTTCGACCCAGCTCGAGATCTCGCTAGTGCTCGATCCGCCAGCTCCGCCAGCTAGGCCCGGTCCACCGCCGCCACCGCCACCCGCGGAGACGACGTAGTAGTGGATCTGACCTTCGGCGACGTAGCGCTCGAACTGCGCCAGCGTCAGCAGGCCGCCGTTGTTGTTGAAGCCGCCGATCGCCATCACCGGATCCCCGCCTGTTGCGAGCTCGAGCGACGCGGCGCTCGTTGAGCCTGTCGTGGCCGCGACCCAGCGGTAGTGGCTCGCGCCTGACTCCAGTGCGCTCGCGAGCGCACTGGCGACTGAGCCGCTACCAGCGCCGCCCGCCCCACGCAGGCGCAAGCCGGAGGACTGCGCGCCGGCGGAACCGAACAGGCTGCTGGTGGGGTTCGAAGTGCTCGTTCCGCGCGCGCCAGGCGGCCCGCCGCGATTCGCCGCCCCCGGAGGGCCGCCGCTCGCAGCGCCGCCGCCGCGGGCAAACCCACCGCCCGCGGCACCAAATCCGCCTGGGCCCGCGCTTCCCTGTGAAACGGTTGGGCCTGCCGAGGGCAATGAGCCGCTATGGGCGGTAGTGACCGTCTGGGCGGAGTAGGCCAGGGGACCGGCCAGGAGGGCAACAGCCGTACAGGCTGCGGTGAGGACGAACGCGCGGCGAGCGAACCGGCCGAAGGCGGGCGCGGCTAGCAGTCCGAGGGCCGCAACGACGGCGCTTGCGAGCACCAGTGGGCGCAGCCACGGCTCCCAGCTCGGCGTGCGCTCGAGCAGGGTGTAGGACCACGCGCCGGTGCCGGCGACCGTTGCCGCAGCGCAAGCGCGGGCCCAGACCTCGTGGCGACGCGTCCAGAGCAGCGCCGCGCCGATCGCCACCAGCGCGGCGATCGCCGGCGCGAGCGCGACGGTGTAGTAGGTGTGGATGACGCCCTTGCTGAAGCTGAAGACCGCCGCGGTGACCAGTAGCCAGCCGCCCCAGATGAGCAATGCCGCGCGCGTGCGGTCGGTGCGCGGTGCGCCGCGGCGCAGCCACAGGCCGACGCCGAGCGCCACGAGCGCCGCCGGGAGTAGCCACGACGCCTGCCCGCCCAGAAGATCGTTGAACAACCGCAGCGGGCCGGTTGCGCCACTGAAGTTCGTCCCGCCACCGCCTCCGCCACCGCCACCCGCACCACCACCGCCGGCGCCGAAGATGCGGCTGAGGCCGTTGTAGCCAAAGATCAGGTTGAAGATGTTGTTGTCGGGCGAGCCGTCGATGAATGGCCGCGAGCCGACCGGCAGTAGGGCGACGATCGCCACCCACCAACCCGCCGCGACGAGCAGCGCGCCGAGCCCGGCCAGCAGCTGTCCGAGGCGGCGTCGCAGCGAGGTTGGTGCGGCAACCGCGTAGGCGAGGGCGAACGCCGGCACGACCAGGAACGCTTGGCCCATCTTCGCCAGGAACCCCAAGCCGATGATCGCCCCGCAAGCGACGATCCACCGCGTGCGGGCGTGCTCGATCGCGCGCGTCAAGCAGTAGGCGGCAGCGACGAGCAGCACGACGAGTAGCGCGTCGGGGTTGTTGAAGCGAAACATCAGCGCCGCGACCGGTGTCAGCGCGAGCATCGCGCCCGCCGCCAGACCGGCCGCGGGTCCGAACCAGCGGCGGACCGAGCCGTAGAGCAGCCCGACCGCGGCGACGCCTTCGAGCACTTGCGGTGCGAGCATGCTGAAGCTGCTGAAGCCGAAAATGCGCCCCGAGAGCGCCATCACCCAAAGCGATGCCGGCGGCTTGTCAACGGTGATGAAGCTCGAGGAGTCCAGCGAACCGAAGAAGAAGGCCTTCCAACTCTCGGTTCCCGCCTGCACCGCTGCGGCGTAGAAGCTGTTCGCGTAGCCCGACGCGCTGAGATCCCACGCGTATGTGGTGGCGGTGATGAGCAGCAGCGCAACGAGGGCCGGTCGCGCCCAGCGCGCGTAGGCGATGTCCTCGTGCGTTTCGCCCCGGCGGCGCGTGCGCAGCCGGCGCTTGCCGGCACTCCAGGCGCTGTCTGAGATGTCGATCGAACCCATCGGGTCTCCGTTCTGGTTTGGACGTTGCGGCCTGGCGGATTCAGTGCGCCATGCCGACTTCGGAGATCCTCGGCCCTGACCCTGCGCCGAAGCTGGTGGATAACTGAGAGAACCCTGTGAGGGCGCGGGGGTGAAGGGCGCGTCAGCGTCATCGACGGGCAGCCGGGCGCAGGGCCAGCTCAGGCGAGCCACCTCGACGGGCGCGTTCAGGCGAGGGACCTCGGCGGCCGGTTCAGCCGAGCGGTCCGGGTGCGATGACGCCGTTCGGCTCGATGCGGTAGCGCTGGCGGCCAAAGTCCTCGAGTGAGAGCTGGCGCACGAGCTTCGTGCTGGCGCCGCTGGGGTCGTAGCGGGGGAGTCCCGGGCCGACGAGCTTGAGGGCGATCCAGCGTCCAGCGAGCACCTCCCCATCAGGGGCGAGCGTCACCCGCAGGATCGCGCTCTCCGAGAGCGTGCCGCCGCGGGCGAGGTTGTCCCAGCTGGCGAAGTTCCCGAGCGAGTAGGCGATCATGCGGTCGTGGTAGCGCTGGATCCCGCGGATCACGTGGGGTCCCGAGCCGATCACGAGCGATGCGCCGGCGTCGATCACGCCGTGGGCGAAAGCGCGCGAGTCGCCTCGATCCTCGCCGTAGTCGTACTCGGTGCTGTAGGGGACGTGGTCTTCGCTCGCGCCCTCGGCGCCGGCGTGGATGATCACGATCACGAGGCTCGCCTCGCGCCTGGCCGCCCGCACGAGCTGCTCGGCCTGGGGGATGTCAAGCAGGTTGTTGGTCCAGGAGTACGGCGCGAACCCGATTACCGCAACGCTGATGCCGTTGATCCGCAGGCGCGTGATCTGGCCGGCCAGGCCGTCGTAGGCGAGCCCGGCGGCATGCAGCGCGGCAAGCGTCGCACTACGTCCGGCAAGCCCGAAGTCCAGTGCGTGGTTGTTGGCGTCGTTGAGTAGGTCGAAGCCGGCCTGCTTCAGCTCGCGCGCGTAGATCGGCGGCGCCTCGTAGTTGAAGCAGTCGGTCGGGTCGATCGTCGCGCATTTTGGGGTCCCGCCGTTTGCCAGCGTCGTTTCGAGGTTGCCCATCGTCAGGTCGCTGCGCAGATAGGAGCGCACCGGTGCAAGTGCCACCGCAAGGCCGTCTGGCGGCAGGCCATAGCTCTCGCCGAAGGCGATGTCGCCGACCCAGGCGAGCGTGATCGATCGCCGCACAGCCGGCCGGCTGACCTCCGAGCCGCCCGTCGCGCCGCTCGCACCGCTCACGCCGCTCGCACCGCTGACGCCGCTCACCCCCGTCGCCGTAGCCGACGACGCCGGGGCTCGCCCGGGCGCCGCGAAGATTCCGATCAGCGCGGCCAGCGCGAGCGCAGCGACCGGCCGCGCTCTCACTACGCAGCGACTGAGCTGTACTGCTCGATGAACTCGAGCGTTCGCCGCCAGGCGTCCTCTGACTGCTCCGCGAACTCCTCCTGCAGGCGATCGAAGTAGCTGTGTGGGGCGCCCGGCTCGAGGATCACCTCATGCGGGACGCCGGCTTCGGTCAGCGCCGCGTCGAATGCCGCGTTGTCCTCCGCCGTGATGTGCGGATCGGCGCCACCCTGTAGGGCAAGGATCGGCGCCTTCATCTCGCTCGCTCGCTGCGTCGGGCCGGGCTGCCCGCCCCGCTCGCCGACGCCGCCGTGGTAGCCGATAGCGCCGGCTAGCTCGTGACCGCTGGCGGCCGCGAGCCACGAGTTGCTGGCGCCGAAGCAGCAGCCGGCGGTGAACACCGACGCCACCGCGCCGCCGCCGCCCGGGCCGCGGATGTACTCGATCGCCGCCGCGATGTCGGCCTGGATCCCGTCCTGCGTCGTTTGCGGGACGTGCTCGCTGAACGGGAAGTCGTCGCCGCGTTTGGACACGCCCGCGCTGCGGCCGAAGTAGTCGATTGCGATCGCCGCGTAGCCACGCTCGGCAAAGCGCAGTGCAAACTCCTCGTAGAAGCGGTAGAGCCCGCGCACGTCGGGCAGGATCACGATCGCGGTGCTGGCCGGCGCATCGGGCCGCGCGAGAAAGGCGGCGAAACGGTTGCCGTCGGCGGACTCGAGCACGAGATCCTCGTGCGTGACGGCGGCGCCGGCGATCACCGGAATCGGCGGCACGGAGTCAAAATCGTTGCACATTCTGCCTCCTCCTCGGCGCGACGGATAGGGCCGCAATCCTAGCCCGCTCCCGGTCTCCCAGGGGGGTCGCGGGGTGGCGGTTGCGCCTCTTCTGATGGCGTCTGTGACGGCCGCCGCCGTTGCTCTTCACGACATCGCGCCACCGCGTCGGTAGGGGCAAACGTTCGCAAATTCATTCCTGCAAGGAATTCTGCACCGTGGTAGGCTGGCGCCCACATGCCGAGTCCCCGCGCAAAAAAAAGCGCGGGGAGCGGGGAACCCGAGTTGTTGGGGCGAATACCACGGTTAAACGTGGTGAGCGCGGCTCTTTCAGCGCTAGCCCGTCAGCTAACCCCGCAGGCCCTAGAGAGAGGTAGCTGTGCGGCTTCGGCATACCTGGGCGATTGCGACAACGGTTTTGCTCTTCGGAGCTCTCACCGCCGTCGCTCAAGCCTCGAGCAAGGATTCTGGCGGCGGCACCTCGGCACCGGTGTCGGCCACCGGCCCGAGCGGCAGCACCGGGCTGACTGGAGCGACCGGAGCGACATCCGGAGGGACCGTCCCATCGCTCGATTCGAACCTCGCTCCGATCGACCTCGCCAAGGGCCAGAGCCCAACCGCCGTCTACAGCGGCCCGGTCTTTGAGCTGACCCCACTCGGCATCGTGGCCTACAGCTCCCTGACGCCGACCGACGCCACCGACGTTGTGGACGGCGGCACGACAGCGACGGCGAGCAGCAGCTCGGGGAGCTCCGCGCTGCCGAAGCTGCTGGTGCCCGGCAACACCGCCGAGGAGGTCGAGGTCGACGGGCTCAAACTCGCCGCGGCACCCGAGAACGCGCCGACCGTCGTCCAGGACATCATCTGGACCGCCAACAAGATCATCGGTCGCCCTTACGTCTATGGCGGCGGCCACAAGTCCTTCAAGTCCCACGGCTACGACTGCTCCGGGACCGTCTCCTACGCGCTCCACGGCGGCAAGCTCCTCAAGTCGCCGCTCGATTCGAGCCAATTCGAAGGTTGGGGAGCCAGCGGCCAGGGTCAGTGGATGACGATCCTCACCAACGCCGGACACGCCTACATCGACATCGCCGGACTGCGACTCGACACGAGCCCGGAAAACGACCCCGCAGGCCTCAACGGCCCGCGCTGGCGCCCGCTCCGCCCGTCCAACTCGGGCTACGCCAAGCGCCACCCAGTCGGTCTATAGAGACTGCGGGGGCCGCCTTCGGCGGCCGTCCTCGTCTAACTTAAGTCGCGCCCTGCAGCGCGCCCTCGCGTGAGAGCCAGCCGGCGGGTCGCGTGTTCCATGGCGCGGCTAGGAGGTAGCGAGGACGGCCGCGTCAGCGGCCGCCCGCAGCCCTAGCTCCCACCTGCTGTTGCCGGGAGTGCGCCGACGTCGGCGAGTTCTTGGGCGGGGGTGCGACCGGGGATCGCGAGGGTCGCGATGACGCTGACGACCAGCGAGCCGGCGCAGAAGGCGAAGGCGAGCGTGAAACCGCCGACCAACGGGATGCCGTGGCGCACGTGGTCGGCGATCAGTGTCGCCGCGATCTGCGCGCCGACCGCGCCGCCCAGCGTGCGCATCACGGTGTTCATTCCGCTCGCCACGCCGGTCTGTCTCGCCGGGACGGCCTCGACGATCAGGTTGCCGAGCGCGGAGAAGGCCAGGCCGATGCCGAACCCGAGCAGTCCCATGGCGACGTAGAAGTCCACGGGCTGCCCGTGGGCGATCACGAGCATCAGGAACGCCCCAGAGGCGCCGATCGTTCCCACGAGCAGCGCGTGCTTCGAGCCGAAGCGGTGCGCGACCCGTCCGGCTTGGAGGCTCATCGCGAGCATCAGCAGCGTCGTCGGCAGCAGGTAGAAGCCCGAGCCGACCGTTGAGGCGCCGAAGCCGAAGCCCGTGCTCCTCGGTTCGGTGACGAACTGGGGCACGATGATGAATGCCGCGTACATCCCGCCGCCGAGTAGCGCCGCGGCGAGGTTCGTCGTCCATACGGGGCGGATTCGCATCATCTTCATGTCGACCAGCGGGGTGGTGCTGCGCACCTCCCAGGCGACCCAGAGTGCGCACACCGCGAGCCCGCCGACGATCAGGCCGATCGTCTTCGGCGAGCCCCAGCTCCAGGCCGTCGCTTCGCTGATCGCGATCAGGATCGCCGAGAAGCCGATCGCCATCAGCGCCGCGGCGATCCAGTTGATCTTCGCGGGCGTCCGCACCGGTGACTCGGGGACAAAGAAGTAGGTCAGCACGGTCGCCACGACGATCACCGGCAGCGGCGCCCAGAACAGCCATTGCCAGCCGAGGTGCTCGAGGATCACGCCGCCGAGCAGGATGCCGGCGCCGCCGCCGATGCCGAGGATCGAGGAGATCAGGCCGATCCCCCCGGCCACGCGCTCGCGCGGGAACTCGTCGCGGATGATCCCGAACGCGAGCGGGAAGATGCCGCCTGAGGCGCCCTGGACTGTGCGCGCCAGATCCAACTGGAAGATCGTGTGCGAGAGCCCGCCGGCAACCGTGCCGAGCGCAAGCACCACAAGCGAATAGAAGAGCATTCGCTCCTTGCCGTACATGTCGCCGAGGCGTCCGGCGATCGGTGTCACGACCGAGGTCGCGAGCAGCGGAGCGCTGAGCAGCCACGACGCACTCTGATCGCTCGTATGCAGCGCGTGCGCGATGCCCGGGATCGCCGGAATCACCAGCGACTGCAGCACGGCGTAGGAGAAGCCGCCGAGTGCAAGTAGGGCGAGTGTGACGTTCGCGCCCTGACGCTTCGCGTGGGGTTCGCTCACTCGCGTAAGCCTAGCTGCCCGCCGCGCTGGCCACTTAGCACGACGGCGATCCGCACCACGCAGACGCCACCAACTACTCTCCAGATATGGATGACGCGACACTGATGACCGCCGCCGATCTCGAAGCGCTGCGCGTCGAGCTCGCCACGCTCGAGGGTGAGGGGCGGCGCGACATCGCCGGACGCATCAAGACGGCGCGCGAATGGGGCGATCTGAAGGAGAACAGCGAGTACCACGACGCCAAGAACGAGCAGGCCCATCTCGAGACGCGGATCGCGACGTTGCGCGACCGCCTCGCGCGGGCGCAGATCGTCGAGGTTGCCCCGAAGGCGAGCGACGGCGGCATCGTCGGCTTCGGCTCGGTCGTGATGGTGCGCGACGAGGAAGGACGCGAGCAGCGCTTCGAGATCGTCAGCTCGCGCTCGGCGGCGCCCGGAGCCGGGCAGATCTCGATCGAATCACCGGTCGCCAAGGGCCTGCTCGGGCTCCACGCCGGCGAAGCTGTCTCGATCACGCTGCCTCGCGGTTCGCGCCGGCTCACCGTCGTGTCGGTCGCCTGAGGGCGCGCGCGGGACGCGCGCGTGCGCGCGGGCCTGGGCGGCTACCTCACTGCGCCGCCGGCTCGCTCCAGAGTGCCGCCATGTGCACGAGTGTCGCCGCCGCGGCCGCCATGTCCTGAAGCGAGACCCACTCGCGGACCGAGTGGTACTCGTGCCCGCCGTCGAAGATGTTCGGTGTCGGCAGCCCGCGAGCGCTGAGCTGCGAGCCGTCGGTTCCGCCGCGAATCGCGGTGCGGATCGGCTCGATGCCCTCCATGCGCATCGCCTCTGCGGCCACCTCCACGAGGCGTGGCAGCGGCTCGACGTGGCGGCGCATGTTGCGGTACTGCTCGCGCAGCCGAATTTCGAGGCCGGCACGCGGCTCCGCGTCGACGATCTGATGGGCGGTGCGCTCGAGCAGTGCGGCGTGGCTGTCGAGCAGGTCGTCGTCGAAGTCGCGCAGTATCAGGTGGATCTCGGCGCGGGCCGGTGATCCGCTGATCACATATGGATGGATGTAGCCGTCACGACCGTCTGTAGCCTCGGGCGCGAGGTTGTCGACCGGCAACGCGCTGACGACGCGCGCCGCCAGTCGCAGCGCGTTGACCATCCTGCCCTTTGCCCACCCGGGATGCACGTCGACGCCGGTGATCGTGACGATCGCCTCGAGCGCCGAGAACGTCTCGTCCTGAAGCTCACCGACCTCGGAGCCGTCGACGGTGTACGCGCACGTCGCACCGAAGCGATCGAGATCCAGAAGGCGGGCGCCGGCTCCGATCTCCTCATCGGGCGTGAAAGCGACTCGAAGCGGCGGGCGCGGCAGCTCAGGGTGCGCGGCGAGGTGGGCTACCGCAGTCACGATCGCGGCGATCCCGGCCTTGTCGTCGGCGCCGAGCAGCGTGTCGCCGCTCGCGGTCACGAGATCGTGTCCGGACTTGCCGACGAGCTCGGGCATCGATGCCGGATCGAGCCTCGTGCCGCCCTTCGGCAGCTCGATGATCGCCCCGTCGTAGGAGCGGTGGACGATCGGCTCGACGCCGTTTCCCGGCGCGTCAGGGCTCGTGTCGAGGTGTGCGAGCAAGCCCACCATCGGCATCTGCGCATCCCGATCGACGGTCGCGTCGAGCGCCGCGGTCACATAGCCGTTGTCATCGATCGAGACGTCCTCGAGGCCGGCGGCGCGCAGCTCCCCGGCGAGCAGCTCGCCGAGCACGCGCTGCCCGGGCGTGCTGGGTGAGCGTTCGGCGTCGCGGCTCGCCTGCGTATCGATCCTGACGTAGCGGCAGAACCGCTCGAGGAGGGCTGGAGCGAGCTCTTCGGCGAGTGGCGAGGTGAACGGTGGAGGATCCGGCACTTGGGCGATTATCCCAGCGGGCGGTCGCCCTCGGCTCAAGAAGTGAGCTCGAGCTCGTACTCGATCAGGGTCTCGCGGCTCGCTCCGGTGCGGTCATAGACCGACTGAGCGCGGGTGTTCTCGAGCGCCGTGTACCACTCGAGAGCGCTCACGCCCTGGCGCCGGCACTCCTCCGCGCAGGCGTCGATCAGCGCGCGGCCGATGCCGCCGCCGCGCGCGGTGGGCGCGACGTAGAGATCGTTCATCAGGCCGATCGGTCCGGCGCGGAGCGTCGAGAGGACCCAGTAGAGCGTCGCGAAGCCGACCGCTGCTCCCGCGGCGTCGCGCGCAACCAGCTGGATGCCGACGGTGTCGGGGTGCTCGAGCAGCTCCCCGCAGAGCGCGCGCAGCGCCGCCTCGCCGGGCCGCGTCTCATAGAACTCGCAGTAGTCCGCAAGCAGCGGGAGGAGCTCATCGATGTCGCCCGCGCCCGCCCGCGCTATGGCGACCGCGGTCACTTGTTGCGCGCGAAGTGCTCTTCGAGGATCGCCGGGTCGGCGGTCTCCGGGCGGCGTCTGAAGTACTCGCGCATGAACGGCCAGGAGGCGAACATCAGCACGACGCCGAGTAGCAGCCCACCGATCCCGATCACGATCGGGACCTGGAGGCCGTCGAGTGGTGGCGAGTAGTTGACGCCGGACGCGCTGTAGGAGACATACGCCTTGTAGAAGACGCCGAACATCAACAGCCCGCCGAGCACAGGCAGCACGCCGACCATGAAGAACCGTCGCGCGTCCCGGAACAGCTCGCGGCGGAAATAGACGGCGCAGGCAATCCCGGTGAAGCCGTAGTAGAAGCAGATCGCAAAACCGAGCGCGGTGATCGAATCACCGAGGACGTTCTGGTTGGGATCGAAGGCGACGATGCCAATCGTCCAGATCGTTGAGATCACGCCCATCGCGATCGTCGAGACGTCGGGCGTCTGGAAGCGCGGGTGAGTGCGTCCGAAGATCTTCGGGATCGCCCCCCACGCGGCCATCGAGATCGTCGTCCTCGCGGTCGGCAGGATCGTCGTCTGCGTCGATGCCGATGCCGAGGTGAGCACCGAGAAGAGCAGCAGCTTCTGCAGCACGCCGTGACCGAAGACGACGGTGCCGAGCGGGCTGAGCACATCGTTGGAGTTGGTCTTGAGGAAGTCGAGCCCGCCGACCGACTGCGCGCCTGTGGTCACGAGCACGTAGATCAAGAGCAGCAGGATCGTCGAGACGACCGCGGCGCGACCCGGCCCCTCGGCGGCGTTCTCCGATTCCTCGTTGACGGCGACACCGGAGTCCCAGCCCCAGTAGACGAAGATGCCGAGCAGCACGGAGTCGGCGAGCGGGCCCCAGCCCAGAGCGAACGGGTTGAACCACGACAGTTCGGGGTGGAGCGAGTGGACGCCCGTGCCCGTGAGAGCATGTCCGCTATAGATGTCGACGAGTGCGGTGACCGCAAAGATCCCGAGGATCACGACCTCGAAGGTCAGCAGGAACTGCTGGATCCGCGCCGATAGCTCGATCCCGCGCCAGCAGATCCAGGTCATCAGCACGATCCAGACGACGGCGGCGATGATCAGGTCCGGCGTCGAGTGGGCCGCCG